>NZ_JBQQBV010000022.1:0-126866 GCF_052246355.1 Streptomyces sp. 3N207
GGGGGGCAGTTGGGGGGCGGAGCCGCCCCAACGCCTGTCCGGCGAGGACCGGGGGTTTGGGGGCGGAGCCCCCAACAGTGAGAGGGGGTCCAAGGCTGGGCCCTCAAGCATTGGCGGCGACGAATACCGCTTCGCGGCTGCACGCATAGGCGAGCGTGGGCACCAACTCATCGACGTCCGGAAGCCAACGATTCGCGGCATTGGGCTCGCGGGCCCATTGGACGGCTCCGCGGGTGCCCAGCCGGGTGGGTGGGGCCGCAACCCAGTCGCCCGCGCCCTTGCCCTGCAAGTCCAGCGCGGTGGGCGACCAGCCCAGACGGCGCACGGTGGCGGGAACCTTGGCCGCGACGCCGGGGAGGACGAAGAAGAGCATCCGGCCGTTCGGGGTGCAGGTGACAGGGCCCAGCGGCTGGGCCATCCGCTCCAGCCGGGCGAGCGCCAGACAGCCCACGGCCTCCGAGACCTCGAGCGCATCGAAGGCACGGCCGGTCGGCAGCAGTACGGCCGCGCGCGGCTCGGTCTCCCACAACCGGCGCACAGTTGTCGCGCTCCCCGTCGTCTCGTCCGCCCAGCATGGGCGCGCGGGGTGTGCGCCGGGCGCGGGGCAGTCGGAATCGCCGCAGGCGCAGCGCGGGACGCCGTCCACCGTCTCCAGCCAGGTGCCGGGAAAGACGTCCCAGGCCCGCTCCTGGGTGTAGCGCACCGCGTGTTCGAGGGGTGATGCGGGCGGTGCGGCAGATGTCGTTCGCTGTCCGGGGAGGCGCGTGTTCGTGGTCGCTCCAGAGGTACAGGTGATGGTCTCTTCCACGACCATCACAACTTTCGTCCCTCGGAGGGGTTACGGGCGCAGAACGGGGCGGGTCGAGGCGCGACGGCGCATGCGGCGTCCGTGCCGGAGCCGTTTCCGCCGTACAAGGGGCAGGCCGCGCTCGGAACGGCGCATGGGGGCATGTGTAGGGGCGCGTGCACAGAAGTGCTGTCTTGGGTGGGTAGTCCCTCTCCGGTGCAGTGTGCTGTGAAGGGTGGGGTTTGTAAGGGATCACGGGCATATGCGCCGATCAGTGAGCAGTGAGCAAGCCCGGTCCGCACCATGGAAACCACTGAGGGGGATCGCATGGCCGCCAGGCCGCTCGTCGCGAGGCAGCCCAACGAACGGTTGCAAGCGCTCATCCAGGAGGCCGGGTGCTCGAACGCGGGCCTCGCCCGCCGCGTGAACATGTGCGGCGCCGAGCATGGACTGGATCTGCGCTACGACAAGACCTCCGTCGCGCGCTGGCTGCGCGGGCAGCAGCCGCGGGGCCGCGCCCCCGGCATCATCGCCGAGGCCCTCGGCCGCAAGCTGGGCCGTACCGTGACGATCGACGAGATCGGAATGGCCAACGGCAAGAACCTCGCCTCCGGAGTGGGCCTCCAGTTCGCCCCCACGGTCGTCGGAGCGGTCGAGCAGGTCTGCGAGCTGTGGCGCAGCGACGTGGGCCGCAGGGACTTCCTGACCGGTTCGACCGTGGCCGCCTCCGCACTCGTCGAGCCGAGCCGGGACTGGCTGATCACCCAGCCCGACCACCAGGTCGCCCGTTCCTCCGGGGCCCGGGTGGGCGCTGCGGATGTGGCAGCCGTACAGGCGATGACCGAGGCGCTCTCCGAGCTCGATCACCGCTACGGCAGCGGCCACATCCGTCCCGTGGTGGTGCACTACCTCAACAGCGTCGTTTCCGGACTGCTCGGGGGCTCCTACAAGGAGGCGGTCGGCCGGTCGCTGTTCGCCACCGTCGCCCGGCTGACCGAACTGGCGGGCTATATGGCCGTGGACACCGGCCAGCACGGGTTGGCGCAGCGCTACTACATCCAGTCCCTGCGGCTGGCACAGGCGGCCGGGGACCGGGCGTACGGCGGCTATGTGCTCGCCGCGGGGATGAGCCACCTGGCTGCCTCGCTGGGCAATCCGCGGGAAATCGCGCAGCTGGCGCGCGCGGCGCAGGAGGGGGCGCGTGGGCGGGTGACACCGCGCGTGGAGGCGATGTTCCATGCCGCCGAGGCGCGCGGGCACGCGCTGATGGGGGACGCGCGCGCCTGCCAGGGTGCCGTCGCCCGGGCTCTGACGGCGATGGACGGTGCCGAGGCGGCTGCCGACTCCGGTGACGATCCGTCCTGGATCGCCCACTTCGACCGTGCCTATCTCGCCGACGAGCTCGCCCACTGCCACCGCGACCTGGGCCAGGCGGAGAGCGCGGCAGCGCGCGCGGAGGAGGCCGTCACCGGGCACCCGGAAGGGCGGGCCCGGCGGCGAGCGATCGGGCTGTTCCTGCTGGCCGACGCGCAGGTGCAGCAGCGCGAGGTGGAACGTGCCTGCAATACGGCCGGGCAGGCGGCACGGCTGCTCGCCGGGCTGCGTTCGGACCGGGGCGCGGAGTATCTGGACGACTTCCGGCAGCGGCTGGAGCCGTACCGCGAGGAGCCCGTGGTGCGGGAATTCCACGAGAGTCTGGAGCTGGCCGCGGTGGCGTGAGGTGCCTGTGCCGACGACAGTGATCAGCCGGTGCGGAGTTGCCCATCAGCCTAGCGATACGAGGAGTTTGTCCCTTTCCGCGCGCTTCGTGATGACATCAGGTGAAGGAAGGGTGTCCGCACATCTGGGTGCGTGGTCCCCCGTTGGTGTGACCCGGTAGCGTGAGCCGACGCTTCCGCTAGCCATGCGAACGAGGAGTCTCGGTGACAACGCACAACGGACGCGGACAGGACGGGAATTCCGGCTCCGCCGGTGATCCGCTGCCCGCCTCCACGACCCCGTACGAGGGGGTCGTGCTGCCGGCCAACGGTGACCCTTGGACTCCTCAGCAGCAGCGCCAGGCCGAACGCGACCGCGTACGGCCCCCCGCCGGGCAGCCGTGGGGCGACCCTTGGGGCCCCGGCTCCGAGGCGGCCCACGGCGGCGCCCCGGAGAGCGGCGCCCCGGAGGGTGGCCCCGGCTACTGGGGCGCCCCGCAGCAGGACGCCCCCGGTGGATCGCTGCCCCTCCCGCCGGAGGGCGCCCCGGCCCTCCCCCAGACTCCGCCCGGGGGGACCCCCACCTCGCCGCCCCCGCCGCACCCTCCGTCGCCGCCGTCACCCGACGGTGCGGTCCCGCTGCCCCCGGCCGCCGCTCCGGGTGCGATGCCGCTGCCGGACGGTCCGGGTGCGATGCCGTCCGGCGGTCCGGGGTACGCGCAGCCGGGTGCCGGTCTGCCGGAGCCGTACGGGACGTCCTCGGCGGGTGGCGGCGCCCACGCGCTGCCGCCACAGCAGCCGCAGTCCCAGCCCCAGCCGCCGTCGGCCGTCCCGGGAGGTTCCGGACGGCATGCGATGCCCGACCGGTCCGCTGCGCCGCCTGCGCCGTCCGCGCCGCCCACCGCGCCGCCCGCTGCACCGCCTGTGCCCCCTGCCATGCCGTCGGCCATGCCGCCTGGTGCGCCGCAGGGCGGGGCCGATGACAGCGACGCCACGCAGATGCTGCCGCCCTTGATGACAGGTCGGCCGCCCGCCGCCGGCCCCGTCGGCGCAGAGGACGGAACCCAGATGTTGCCGCCGCAGCAGCCTGCCGGGCCGGTGGGCGGCGGTCCGGACAGCGAGGCCACGCAGTATCTGCCTCCCGTCGCGAGCGGCGTGGACAGCGACTCCGAAGCGACCCAGATGCTTCCGCCGATGTCTGGCGAGGGCGGCGCACCCGGCTCTGGAGGGCCGGGCGCAGGAGGGCCGGGTCTCGGAGAGCCGGGCGCGCGGCGGCCGCTGCCGGAGTTCGACAACCTCTTCCGGTCCGACTCCCCGCGCCCCACGGGCCCGGGGCAGCCCGCCGCAGGCAACAACGAGCCGGGCTCGACACAGAGCCTGCCGATATTCGACCAGGCAGCACAGCCGCAGGCGCCGCCCCGCGGCGGCTACGGCTACCCGCAGCCGACTGCCCAGCGGGGCGGCTACGGCTACCCGCAGCCGGGCGCGCCCCGCGGCGGTTACGGCTATCCGCAGCAGCCGCCGGGGCCCCAGGGCGGCGGTGCAGGCTACGGCTATCCGCAGCCGGGTTCGCAGCAGTACGAGCCGCAGGTCGGCGGCCGGGCGGCGCGGCGGGATGCCGACCGCGGGCGGCGCAAGGTGTCTCCCTGGCTGCTGATCACGGGTGCCCTGGTCGGCGTCGCCGCGATCGGGCTGGTGGTCGGCCTCCTCCTTGCGAACGGCGGTGACGACTCCGGCGGTGACGAGCCGAAGGCGTCCAGCGCCCCCGCGGAGGAGAAGTCCTCCGCGGCGCCGGACCCCGCGGAGGGGCAGGCCAAGAAGCTGGACGCGCTGTTGGCCGACAGCAACAACAGCCGTTCCACCGTCGTCCGTTCCGTACAGAACATCAGGACCTGCAAGTTGCTGGGCAAGGCGGCGACCGACCTTCGGTCCGCCGCCAGGCAGCGCACCGGACTGGTGCGGCGGCTCGGCGAGCTGAAGACCGACCGGATCCCCAACAGCGCGGAACTGAACTCCGCGCTCAAGAGCGCCTGGCGTTCCTCGGCCTCCGCGGACAGCCACTACGCGGCCTGGGCGGACCAGGTGGCGCGTAAGAAGGGCTGCCACAAGGGCAAGGCCAAGCCGACGCGTCAGCTCGCAGCGGGCAACAGCGCCAGCGGCAAAGCGACCACCGCCAAGAAGAAAGCGGCGGGGCTGTGGAACCCGACGGCGAAGAAGTACGGCCTCACGGAGCGGCAGTTCGGCGCGCTATGAGGGCGCCCGGAGGGCGCCGAGAAGGGAGAGCGAGGGCGGGGCCAAGGGCCGGATGTGCGGAACGTAAGGTCGGTGACCATGCAGCAAGCAGGTTCCGTGAAGTCTTCCCGACGTGGCCGTCGTTCCACCACCATAGGCGGCATGCCTGTCAACGACGTGCCTTGGTGGCGCTGGCGCAGCAACGTGCGCTCCGCGCTGCACATGCTCTCCGACCAGACGTTCCAGCACGAGTGCTGGCTGGCCGGACGCCCCGGATACGGCGATGTCACGGACGCCGTCTACCGCCTGGTCGAGGACACCTGGCTGGACAACTGGTCGGCGGAGAAATACGTCGGAACGATTTTCCGGGACGCGCAGGAAGCCCAGCTCGTGGATGCTGCCGTGCTGCGGGTGCTGCGCATCATGCACCAGGTCGGCGCCGACGCACCGGTCGTCTCGTATCTGGAACACCCGGCGTGGCCGGAAGCCGTACGGGCCGCCCGGGAGGCGCACGTACTGCTCGCCGGCAACGACGGGGACGACCCGGACGAGCCGCCGCGCTCGCTGGAGGTCCTGGCGATCATGCTCAGGACGGTGTGATGCGGGGCACCTCCCGGCCGGAGGCCGGGGGAGCACTGGGTGCGGGGGCACCCGCCGTGATGTGCCAGTCTTGAGGCCATGAGCCAGTCGCACCCCGCTCCCGGCAATCCTGCCGAAGCCGCCGAAACCGCTGAAAAGGCTGGAAAGGCCAAAAAGGCGGAAAACGAGGCGGGTCAGTTCGTCCTCACCCTCTCGTGCCCGGACAACAAGGGCATCGTGCACGCCGTCTCCAGCTATCTGTTCATGACGGGCTGCAACATCGAGGACAGCCAGCAGTTCGGGGACCGTGACACCGGGCTCTTTTTCATGCGCGTCCACTTCACCGGCAACACCACCGTGGAGAAGCTGCGGGCCAGCTTCTCCGCCGTCGGCGACTCCTTCCGGATGGACTGGCAGATCCACCGGGCCGAGGAGAAGATGCGGGTCATCCTCATGGTGAGCAAGTTCGGGCACTGCCTGAACGACCTGCTCTTCCGCTCCCGGCTCGGCGCGCTCCCCGTCGAGATCGTCGCCGTGGTCTCCAACCACACCGACTTCGCGGAGCTCGTCGCCTCGTACGACATCCCCTTCCACCACATCCCTGTGACGAAGGACACCAAGGCCGCGGCGGAGGAGCAGCTGCTGGAGCTGGTCGAGACGGAGCAGATCGAACTCGTCGTCCTCGCCCGCTATATGCAGGTTCTCTCCGACAACCTCTGCAAGCAGCTGTCCGGGCGGATCATCAACATCCACCACTCCTTCCTGCCGAGCTTCAAGGGCGCCAAGCCGTACCACCAGGCGCACGCCCGCGGCGTCAAACTGATCGGCGCCACGGCGCACTACGTGACGGCCGACCTCGACGAGGGGCCGATCATCGAGCAGGAGGTCGAGCGGGTCGGCCACGACGTCACCCCGGAGCAGTTGGTCGCCGTCGGGCGCGACGTGGAGTGCCAGGCGCTGGCGCGCGCCGTGAAGTGGCACAGCGAGCACCGCGTACTGCTGAACGGCCACCGCACGGTCGTTTTCGCCTGATCGAGCGTGAGGGCTGAGCCCTCACGCTCGACTACAGCCGCGAGAGCGACGCGGTGGCGTAAAGGACGTCCTGAATGGCCTGGCGGTCGCCGTCCTGGCCCGCGGCGGCTTCGAGCGGTGGCACATGGCCGGCCGCGAGCTGGCAGAACTCCAGCCCGTCCAGGGCGATGTGGGCGACCTTGCTCTCCGGGGAGGCGCGGGCGCCGGGGGAGTCGAGCGGGATGTACCAGTCGCCGCCTCCGCTGCCCTCGATCTCCAGGTGCAGCGTGCGGCCGGGCGAACCGGCCGTGGCCAGACCGCGGGGCGGCGGCGCGAGCCCCGTACGGCGGCGGGCGGCGATCGCATCGGGCAACTGCCGGGCCGCGAGATCGACGAGCAGGTTCAGATGGGCGGGCCCGGGCGGCGCGTACGGGTAGTCGACGGCTTCCGCGATGTCCTCCGCGTGCATCCAGCACTCGAAGGCGCGGTCGAGGAACGCGTCGCGCAGCGGGAGCGCGAAGTCGCCGTAGGAGACGAGCCGTCCGTGTGCGGTGTGCTCGCCCGAGGCGCTGCCGTCGTCCGCGGCGAGGAACGACACGTCGCGGATCATGGCGTGGCTCTGCTCCCGCCAGGGCTCGCGGGCTGCCGGGGTGTGGTGCCTGGCGCCGTTGAGCGCCCAGTAGATCTCCGTGCGGGTCTGCGGGCCGGCGCCGGGCTCGGAGTTGCCGGCGTCGGCGGGGAGGGCGTCGGCGGGCAGCGGGTCGGGCAGGCCGATGCCGGTCGCGACCAGTCCGTCGACCGCGAGCAGGTGCCCGAGGACGCCGGCGACGGTCGTCTCCCGGGTGCTCTGCCGTTCGCCGTCGAACCAGCGCAGTTGTACCGGCGCCCGCCACTCCTCCTCGGCCATGTCGCGCAGCAGCGCGTCCAGCCGGGCCGTTTCCGCGTCGTAGGGAGCCGCCCAGGTCGGCATCGGTATACGGGCGGGGCGGCGGTCCAGGCAGCCTTCGAGCACGCGGGAGCGCAGCATCGGGTCGAGATCGAGGCTGTCCTCGGAGTGCAGCAGCCCGACCGCGTCGCGCAGCCGCAACGCCTCATCCGCGCAGGGCGCGCAGTCGGTCAGGTGCGCTTCGACGGCGGCGGTCTCCTCCGGGGAGCATGCCGCCAGCGCCCAGGCGCCGAGGAGCGAAGTGAGAATGCGGTGGTCGGTCAATTCACCCTCGGGTGCTGCTTCGGCGGCACCGGTGGTCCGGGAGGGCTTGCTCCGTCCCGGCCCGGCAGGCCGTTTTGGGCCGCCCGGTGGCGTCGGCGGTGTCGGCGGCCTGCTCATGGCCGCTGCCCCGCGCCGGGCGGCGCCATGGCGGGTTGCGTCATGGCGGAGGAGAGGAGCTGGAGCCCGAGCCGCAGCCGGCGGCGGGCCTCGTCCTCGGTGACGCCCAGCGTGCGTGCCGTCTGCCGGTAGTCGCGACGCTCGAAGTACGCCAGTTCCAGGGCGGCACGCAGCGAGGAGGGCATGGAGGTGACGATGTAGTCGGCACGCGCCGCGGTGGCGGCGGTACGGACCTGCTCCTCGAACCGCTCGGCCTGCTCGGGGGAGCAGGGACCGGCGCTGTGCTGCTGCTGCCGCAGTCTGCTGGTCGCTATCCGCTGGGTCAGTTCCGCGATCCAGGACCGCATGGGGCCTTCACGCGGGTCGAAGGTGTGCGGGCTCTCCCAGATATGGGCGAAGACGTCCCGGGTGGCCCGGTCCGCGGCCTCCTCGTCGTCCAACACCCGGTGGGCCAGGCCGTGCACGAGGGAGGCGAAGCGGTCGTAGAGCTCACCGAGCGCCGCGGCCTCGCCGTGTGCGAGCCGCTGTTGCATCTTCCGGTCCCAGCGCGGTGGTGTGTCGTTCGCCATGATGGCCCCCAGCCCTCGGTTCCGCCGTCCGCTGCCCGTCCGCGTCGGTCCGCGTGCGGCGGTGCCGTTCCGGCCTTTCCCTTCCGCCTCGTGTGCTGTCCGTCCTCGTGTGATGCCCGTCGACCCCTCGAATGTAGTGCGAGCAACTGACAGCGCACGCCACTTTTGAGGCAACGCACGTCCCAGGCGATTGCCCAGGGTGTACTTTTCGTCACGGAGCGCTTGGGCTGGGCGGGGCTGCGGGGGTGAAAGAGGCGGATGCTGCCGAGCGTTATGGGTGCGTGACCACAAGTTCTTGCAGGTTCCCATGGGTAATACCGCCGGACCGCTTAGGGTCGTTTCCCTGGGACCAGTTTTGGAGGGGTGGGCCAGGGCAGCCGACTGTTGTAGGCGATCGACGAAGGGGTTGCGGGGAGTGTCGTTGAAGGTGCTGGAGGAGGAGCGGGGCGGGTGGGCCGTGCTCCGGGTCTCCGGTGAGCTGGACCTGGTCACCTCACCCGCGGTACGGCAGCACGTGCACGATGCCGTGGCGGAGGGGCGCAGAAGCCTGGTGCTGGACCTGTCCGACGTCCTCTTCTGCGATTCCAGCGGAGTGGGCGTCCTGATCGCCTCGCGACGGCTGATGCGCTCCTGTGCGGGCCGGCTGCGGCTGATCCTGCCTGCGCGCGGCGCCGAGGACGGCTCGCATGTGAACCGGGTTCTCGCGGCGCTGGGGGTGCGGCGGCTCTTCGACTGCTACCCCGACCTGGCCACGGCCACCGACGCCCACACCGCCACGGGCCCGCTCACGGCGTGACCACGGGCCCGCTCAGCCAGCGGGCTCTGCGGCTGTTCCTGCACGCCGTAAGTCAGCCGAATCTCTCCCGTAGCTTGTACTTGAGCACCTTGCGCAGCGTGCCGTTGCGCGGCAGCTCCGCCAGCACCTCCAGCTGCTCGGGCAGTTTGTAGGTGGCCAGGCCCTCGGCCCGTAGATACGCGGTCAGTTGGCCGAGGGTGACCGGCGGTGCTCCTTCCGGCTGTTCGACGACGGCGCAGACCCGCTCGCCCCGCTCCGGATCGGGCAGCCCGATCACGGCCACGTCGGCGACCGCGGGGTGTTCGTAGAGGAGTTGCTCGATCTCCTTGGCCGAGATGTTCTCGCCCTTGCGGATGATGATGTCCTTGGTGCGGCCGGTGAGCACCAGATGCCCGCTCTCCAGCAGGCGTCCCACATCGCCGGTGATCAGGAAGCCGTCCGCGTCGAACGCCTCGGCGGTCCGCGCCGGGTCCAGATAGCCCTGGCACACCGCCTCACCGCGCAGCCGGACTTCTCCCTCGCTTCCGGGCGGCAGCGGTGCGCCGTCCGGCGTGGTGATCCGGATCTCCATACCCGCGGGTGGGCGCCCCTCGGTGGTGGCGAGCTGTTCCGGGGTGTCGTCGGGGGCGCCCATCGTGATCATCGGGGCTTCGGTCATGCCGTAACCATGGGTGAGTTGGCAGCCGAGTTCGGCGACCACCTCGTGGTAGAGCTCGGGAGGCTTGGGTGCCCCGCCGCCCGCGAGCAGCCGCAGTGCGGGGAGCAGCTTCTCCCCGGGCCGCTTGCGCTGTTCGGCCAGGAACATCGCGTAGAACGCCGTCGAACCGCCCGCCGTCGTCACCCCGTGACGCCGGTAGCCCGCCAGTGCGCCGGGCATCGCGAACTTCTCGAACAGCACGGCGGGAAAGCCGTACAGCAGCAGCATCACCAAGTAGTCGGGGCCGCCGATGTGCGCGTACGGGAAGGCGATCGAGCCGACGTCGTCGGGGCGCAGCCGCAGCGCGTGCGCCAGGCAGGAGCCACCCGCGATCAGGCTGCGGTCGGTGTGGCGTACTCCGCGTGGTTCGGAGGTGGTCCCGGAGGTCCAGTAGATCCAGCGCACTGCCGTGCCGTCGGTGGGCGGCTCCGGAAGGGCGCTCAGGGAGCCGGGATCGGCGTCGGGGAGGGTGTCGTACGCGATGACTGTGCGCGGGGCGAGCCCGTGCTGCTCGCGGACGCGGTCGGCCAGTGCGGTGTAGTCGGTGCCGTGCCACCGGCCGGGGTGTATGTACCAGGCGGCGCCGGTCGCCCGCAGCGCGAGGGCGACCTCGCGCTCCTGGTGGCCCGGTATGAGCGGCGTCTGTCGTACGCCGAGCCGGGCCAGGGCGAGGGAGAGCACGACGGTCTCGATGCGGGTGGGCAGCTGCCAGGCGACAGTGTGAGCGGGGCGCACTCCCTTTTCGTACAGCCCGGCCGCGGTGCGCTCGGCACGGCTGCGCAGCTCGCCGAAGGTGAGGGAGGGGTCGTCAACGTGGTTGACGTCAGCCAGACGGTCGTCAACTGGGTTGTCGTCGGGTTTGTCGTCAACCTTGTTGTCGGTCGCCTGGATGAGTGCGGGTGCTCCAGGGGTGAGCTCGGCCCGGCGTACGACCAGTTCCCACAGGGTGCGCGAGGTGCTGAGCTCGTGTGCGACAGTCGGCATGCCGCCCCCTAGGTCTCCCGGGCTCCTCACCTGACGAACCGTCAGGTTCGTCGGGAAGCGTAGGGCGAGACGCCTTGTCGGTCCAGAGGCCGCGGGGCTAGCCTCTTCCTGATTCCAAGTCTGACGGGTCATCAGATACAGCCGGTATGGCGAGGGGGCCACGCCCGTGACCGAACTACCGCGCATCATCAGCGTCGACGACCATGTGATCGAGCCCGCGCACCTCTTCGAGACCTGGCTCCCGGCCAAGTACCGGGACCGCGGCCCCAAGCCGCTCACCGCCGGTATCGGCGAACTGGAGTACGTCGGCGGCAAGTACCGGATCACCATGGACCCGGACGGGTCGCCCACCGACTGGTGGATCTACGAGGACCTGAAGTTCCCGTACAAGCGCAACATCGCCGCCGTCGGCTTCGACCGCGACGAGATGACGCTGGAGGGCATCACCCGCGACCAGATGCGGCCCGGCTGCTGGGATCCGGCCGAGCGCCTCAAGGACATGGACCTCAACCATGTGGAGGCGTCGCTGTGTTTCCCCACCTTTCCCCGCTTCTGCGGCCAGACCTTTGCCGAGGCGCACGACAAGGAGGTCGCCCTGGCCTGTGTCCGCGCCTACAACGACTGGATGGTGGAGGAGTGGTGCGGCGACAGCGGCGGCCGGCTCGTCCCGCTCTGCCTCATCCCGCTGTGGGACATCGAGCTTGCCGTTGCCGAGATACGCCGCAACGCGGCGCGGGGGGTGCGTGCGGTGACCTTCAGCGAGATTCCGACGTTCCTCGGCCTGCCGAGCATCCACAGCGGCTACTGGGATCCCTTCTTCGCCGTCTGCGAGGAGACCGGCACCGTCGTCAACATGCACATCGGCTCGTCCTCCCAGATGCCCGCCGCCTCACCCGACGCGCCCCCGGCCGTCCAGGCGTCGCTCTCCTTCAACAACGCGATGGCCTCGATGATGGACTTCCTCTTCAGCGGCGTGCTCGTGAAGTATCCGCGGCTGAAGCTCGCCTACAGCGAGGGCCAGATGGGCTGGATTCCGTACGCCCTGGAGCGCGCGGACGACGTGTGGGAGGAGCACCGTGCCTGGGGCGGCGTCCGCGACCTGATCCCCGAGCCGCCCTCCACCTACTACTACCGCCAGATCTTCTGCTGCTTCTTCCGCGACAAACACGGCGTCACCGCACTGGACACAGTAGGCCGCGACAACGCCACCTTCGAGACGGACTATCCGCACGTCGACTCCACCTTCCCGCACACCAAAGAGGTCGCCCTGGAGCACGTTCAAGGGCTCGACGAGGAGACCGTCCACAAGCTGATGCGGGGCAACGCCATCCGGATGCTGGAGCTCGACCTGGTGTGAGGGAACCCGGCCCGGCGTGAGGGAGCAGCCATGGAGCTGGCGTACACGCAGGAGGAAGAGGAGTTCCGGGCGCGGCTGCGTGCCTGGCTCGCCGAGGTGCTGCCCACCCTGCCGCCCCGCCCCGACCCGCTGGACTGGCCGGCGCGGCGCGCCTACGACATGGACTGGCAGCGCAGGCTCTACGACGCCGGGTACGCGGGCCTGCACTGGCCGGAGGATGCCGGCGGCCAGGGTGCGACCCCCACCCAGCACCTGATCTTTCTGGAGGAGACGGAGGCTGCCGGGGCGCCGTACGTCGGTGCCGGGTTCGTCGGGCTGCTGCACGCCGGGCCGACGATCGCGGCGGAGGGCAGTCCGCAGCAGCGTGCCCGCTGGCTGCCGCCGATCCTGCGCGGCGAGGAGGTGTGGTGCCAGGGGTTCTCCGAGCCGGACGCCGGCTCGGACCTGGCCTCGCTGCGTACCCGTGCGGTACGCGACGGGGACGCCTATGTGGTGACCGGCAGCAAGATCTGGACCTCGCACGCCGAGGTCGCCGACTGGTGCGAACTCCTCGTCCGCACCGACCCGGAGGCCCCCCGGCATCGGGGCATCACCTGGCTCGCCCTGCCCATGGACGCACCCGGCGTCACCGTACGGCCGCTGCGCACGCTGGCCGGGTCCCAGGAGTTCGCCGAGGTGTTCCTGGATCAGGTGCGGGTGCCGGTCGGCAACCGCGTCGGACCGGAGAACGACGGCTGGCGCGTCACCATGGTGACCCTCTCCTTCGAGCGGGGCACGGCATTTGTCGGCGAGGTGGTGGCCTGCCGTCGCACCCTGCGGCTGCTCGCGCGGCGTGCCCAGCGGAACGGCCGTTGGGACGATGCAGCAGTACGCCGTCGACTGGGCCGGCTGAACGCCGAATTCGCCGCACTGTGGCGCCTCATCCAGTGGAACGTCAGCGAGGCCGCGCACGGGCTGCGCCAGGGCGGCACAGGCGTTCCCGGAGCGGGCGGCTCGGTGTTCAAACTGCGCTACTCGCATGCACGGCAGGAGCTGTACGAGGCCGCGGCGGCCGTGCTGGGCCCCGCGTCGCTCGACCTGGCGGAGGAGTGGGCACTGGAGCGGCTCTCCTCCCTCTCGTACACCATCGCCGCCGGTACGTCGCAGATCCAGCACAGCATCGTCGCCGAGCGCATCCTCGGCCTGCCGAAGGGACGGTGACGGCCCTGATGGACTTCCGGCTGACCGAGGACCAGGAGGCGCTACGGCGCGGCATGCGTGAACTGCTGGCGGCACGCTTCGGACGCGAGGCACTGCGGGAAGCGGTGGACGGGGCCGAGAAGGGAACGGCTCTCGATGCCGGCCTCTGGCGCGAGTTGGGGGAGGCCGGGCTGTTCGCACTCCGGGCGCCGGAGAGTGCGGGGGGCGTCGGGCTGGGGCTGCCGGAGGCGGTGCTGGTGTTCGAGGAGGCCGGCCGCGCGCTGCTGCCGGGCCCGCTGGTCGCCAGCCATCTGGCGGGCAGCGCAGGACTGGTGGCGGGCGCCGCGGAGGGCTCGGTGGTGGTAACGGCGGCGGAGGGGGTGCGACCGGGCGGCGGGGCGGCGGCGCCGGTCGAGCATCTGGGCGCTGCGGGTGCGGTGTTGGTGCTCGGGGAGGGAGGGGAGGGCGAAGAGGGGAAGGAAGCGCGGGTGCTGGCGCCCGGCGAGTTGACGGCGGAGCCGGTCCGGTCGGTCGACCCGCTGACACCGCTGCACCGGGTGCACGGCCGGACCTGGCACGGCGGGGACGGCGGGGAGGACGGTGACGGTGGGGAGGACGGGGACGGTGGGGAGTCGGGGAAGGCCGTGACGCGGCCCGTGGTGGACTCGGTGGCGCTGCGGCGGGATGCGGTGCTGCTCACCGCGGCACAGCAGCTCGGCAGCGCCTGCCGCACGCTGGAGCTGGCTGTCGGGTACGCACGGGAGCGCGAGCAGTTCGGCCGTCCGATCGGGGCCTTCCAGGCGATACAGCAGCTGTGCGCGGGGATGCTGGTCCGTTCGGAAACGGCCAGAAGTGTGGTTTACGCGGCAGCCGTCACCGCGGACGAGACGGAGGTCTGCGCGGCGAAACTGCTCGCCGACGCCGCCGCTGTGGGCAACGCCCGCGACTGTCTCCAGGTGCACGGCGGAATGGGGTTCACCTGGGAGGCCGATGTCCATCTGCACCTGAAACGGGCGTGGTTGCGTGCCGAACAGTGGCGAACTGTTGTGACTTGTGAGGAGCAACTGGCCTCAGAGCTACTTCGTCCTATGTGTCAGTGAAAGCCGTATTCTTCCGGGAAATTCGATGAGGGCGATTACGCAGGGTTATGGGCGCCTTGTATTCGCCCAGTGACCACCACGAGCGGAAGATCGTATTCCACTCCGGTACGCTCGCTGGACGCGACTGCGGCGGCCCCGGTGGCGGCGGGCCGCCGACGGAAGGCACGGGGTCGTGCCGCGAGGCGGCGATGACCCCGATGACCAAGGAACAAAAGGGTGTCCACGAGATTCAGGCCGACTCGTTCGAGTCCCCGCGCTCGGCGTCGCACAGTATGCCGTGCGTCTACTCCTTTGCGCCGGAATATGCCTGAAGCGCTTGTTGACATCACTATGAGTCAACCATGCTGTTCTCGCTGGAGTCACAATCCGTGACTACATGGAAACGCGAGGCGATGTGTCCGCCAGTTCGGATGGTGTGAGCGGTGCAGGTGCTTCTGGAGCAGTTGGAGATCGGATCCGATCCGACGGAGGTGGGGCGCGCCAGAAGGTGGGCCAGGGCCCGGTTGGCGGGAGCAGGAGTGGACGCCGACGAGTCCCTTGCCGAGACGCTGATTCTGCTGATCTCGGAACTCGTCACCAACGCGGTGGTGCACACCGGCTGTCCGGCCGTGCTGTGCATGCTGCTGCCCCGGCGATGCGGCGGCGGCCCGGCGCACGGCGCGGCGGGATCGGTACGGGTCGAGGTCGCCGACGCGAGCAGTTGTGCGCCGCGCCGCCGCCAGGCGGAGGGCGAGGACACCGGTGGCCGCGGTCTGGAACTCGTCTCGGGTCTTGCCGACCGCTGGGGCTGGGAGCACGAGCCCGGCGGCAAGCGGGTGTGGTGCGAACTGGACACCGCGCCGGTGGAGTCCGCCGCAGAACTCGCCCCGGCCGCCGACCGGGAGGCCGGTGCGGGTGTTGGGGGTGAGGTCCGCGCGCAGGGTGATCTGCGCGCCGGTGCGAACGCGCGTGCGCGCGTCAACGTGGCGGGGGCCGGGGCTGGCGCGTTCGGTTGAACGCGCGCCGGAACAATTCGGGCAAACTCCCCAAAGTCCAGACCAGGTGTTGACGTGTCGTGTCGGCTTGATCACCCTTGGGTGGAGCGATTCGTCGTGAGGGGACGACGAGGTACCTGAGGTTCCTCGACGAGTACGGGTCGCGGTCCGGCGCCAACCTCCGTCCGAGGGCAGGGCCCCGAGCGCCGGAGTCGGGTGGCGGTACGCCGTGCCGTGCTCGGGGCGCGCAAAGGCGCACCGCCACCCGGCTTGCCCAACGCGGCGGCGTGACGACGGACTTGCCCGGTCACAGCACCGCGACCGGGGCCACCGGAGCGCCCGCGCCGCCGGCGAAGGGCTCGGGTTGGGCGGCGAGGAGGAAGGCGTGGCGGCCTTCTTCGGCGCAGGCGTCCGAGAGTTCCTCCAGGTTCCAGTTCTGGCCTTGGAGCATGCCCATCTCCACGAGGTGGAGGGCGTGGACGGGGAGCCAGAGGCCCTCGATCTCCGGGGGGACGATCTCGAAGGTGAGAGTGTCGTTGGCGACGGCGGCCACGTCCCGGGCGTGGAACCACTCGGGAGTACGCAGCGACAGCCCGGGAGAGGGATAGGCGTAGCCGTTCTTGTCGCCGGCGAGATAGTGGCGCAGCTGTCCGGTTCGGATGAGCACGATGTCTCCGGCCCGTACGCGGGTGCCCGCGAACTCCTCTGCGGCGTCCAGGTCTTCGGGGGTCACCGCGTGGCTGCCCGCCAGCTGTTCCTCGCCGCGGGCGCGGGCCACATCGAGCAGGACGCCGCGGGAGACGAGGGGGCGGCTCTTCTCGATGCCGCTGAACGCCGCGCCGCCGTGTGCGGTGACCGTGCCGGCGGGGCGGCCGTTGTAGATCCGGCCCCCGTGTGAGACGTGTGCCAGCCCGTCCCAGTGGGTGGCGGCCTGGAGGCCCATGGTGACGGCGTCGTCGTTGGTGGCGACCGTTCCGGGGCCGAACATCTCCAGATTGAGCGCGACCATTGTGTGCAGCGGGTTCACCCGCCCGGGGATCAGCCCGGTCTGCACCCCGTCCTGCTGGAGGGGCAGCGCGAGCGGGACGCGGCGGCCCGTGCGCGCGGTGGCTGCCGCCTCGCGTACCACCTCGTCCGTCACCAGGTTGAGGGTGCCGATCTCGTCGTCGGCGCCCCAGCGGCCCCAGTTGTTGACGCGCTCGGCGATCTCGGTGAACTCGCGGCACTGCGCCGGCACGGTCATCTGTCCTCCGGAGGCGGTCGGTACGGACGGGCCCGTACGGGGCTTGTGTTCGGACGGTGGCTGCTCAAGAATCTAACGAACCGTCAGATCACCTGGGAGGGGCCGGACGTGGGCAAGGAAGGGAACGCGGGGAGCGAAGGGAACTTTCTGGCCGGGAAGGTCGTCGCCGTCACCGGGGCCGGCCGCGGCATCGGCCGCGCGGTGGCGCTGGCCTGCGCAAGTGAGGGAGCCAAGGTCGTCGTCAACGACTACGGCGTCTCCATCGACGGCGATGAACCGCGCAGCGAGATCGCCGAGGCCGTTGTGAAAGAGATCGCGGCAGCGGGCGGCGAGGCCGTGGCGGTCGCCGACGACATCTCCACCATGGCCGGTGGACAGCGCGTCGTGGACACCGCACTCACCCGGTACGGCCGCCTCGACGGGGCGGTCTGCGTGGCCGGAATCCTGCGCGAACGCATGCTCTTCAACATGACCGAGGAGGAGTGGGACCCCGTCGTCGCCACCCACCTCAAGGGAACCTTCACCGTCTTCCGAGCCGCGAGCGCCGTGATGCGCACCCAGCGCAGCGGTGCCCTCATCGGTTTCACCAGCGGCAACCACCAGGGCTCCGTATCCCAGGCCAACTACGCGGCGGCCAAGGGAGGCATCATCTCCCTCGTCCGCAGCGCAGCGCTGGGACTGCACAAGTACGGCGTCACGGCCAACGCCGTCGCCCCCGTGGCCCGCACCCGGATGTCCGCCAACGTCCCCATGGAGCTGGCCGGGATCGGCGAGCCCGAGGACGTCGCACCCCTCGTCGTCTACCTGCTCAGCGACCACGCAAGAGAGCAGGAGATCACCGGTCAGGTCTACACCGTCGCCGGACCCAAGATCGCCGTATGGGCACAGCCCCGGGAACTCCGCGCCGCCTACGCCGACGGCTCGTGGACGCCGCAACAACTCGCCGACCATCTTCCCGGCATGGTCGGCCGGGACCCGATGCCCATGCTGGAGCGGCTCAAGGAGATGGCCGAGGCCGCCGCCCGCAGGGACCGCCCCAACGCCTGAACCGAGCGCCCGACCGGGCAGCGCTGCTCCGCCCTGATCTGCCTGATCTGCCTGCCTGCCTGATGAGGAGAGGGGGACGTGTGGACTTCGGCTTCACCCGCGAGGACGAGGAGTTCCGAGCGCGGGCCCGGGCGTGGCTGCACGACCACCTGGTCGGCGACTACGCGTCCGCCGCCGGGCAGGGCGGACCCGGAAACGAGCACCAGGCCACCGCCGTACGCCGCCGCTGGGAGCGCGAGCTGGGCCGCGCGGGCTGGGTCGGCATCGGCTGGGACCGCACCCGCGGCAGCTACGGCAACCGCGCTGCCTCCCTCACCCAACAGGTCGTCTGGGCCGAGGAGTACGCCCGCGCGGGCGCACCCGCCCGCGTCGGCCACATCGGCGAGAACCTGCTCGCCCCCACCCTCCTCGCCCACGGCAGCGACGAGCAGCGCAAACGCTTCCTGCCCGCCATCGCCCGCGGCGAGGAACTGTGGTGCCAGGGCTACAGCGAGCCGAACGCCGGCTCCGACCTGGCGGCTGTACGCACCGCCGCCGTGCGGACTGCCGCCGAGCGCACTGAGACGGAACGTACCTGCGCCGTAGGCCCTGACACCGAACGCACCTGCGCCGTAGGTCCCGACATCGCGCGCCCCGACGCCGTACCCACCACAGCCGTACGGGACTCAGGGGCCGGCGGTGGGGCCGGGGGCTACCGTGTCACCGGTCAGAAGATCTGGACGTCGCTTGCCCGCGAGGCCGACTGGTGCTTCGTTCTCGCCCGTACCGGCAAGGGAACGCGCGGACGCCAAGGGCTCTCCTTCCTGCTGGTGCCGATGGACCAGCTGGGCCGTATCGAGGTCCGGCCGATCCGGCAGATGTCGGGGACCGAGGAGTTCAACGAGGTGTTCTTCGACGGCGCACTCGCCCATGCCGACCACCGGGTGGGCGCCGAGGGCGACGGCTGGCGGGTTGCCACCTCCCTGCTGGCCCTGGAGCGCGGTGTCTCCACCCTCGCCCAGCAGATCGGCTTCGCCGCCGAACTCGACCGGGTGCTGCGCCTCGCCCTGCACACCGGTGCCGCCCAGCGCGATCCCGTGCTCCGCGACCGGCTCGTGCGGGCTTGGGCCGAACTGCGGACGATGCGCTGGAACGCCCTGCGCACCCTCGGCGGCAACGACAACGGCAGCCGCTACGAGGCCGTTCCGGGGGCGCCCAGCGTCGCCAAGCTGCTGTGGGGACGCTGGCACCAGCGGCTCGGTGAACTGGCGATGCAGGTGCGCGGAGCCGCCGCCGCCCTCGGCCCGCACGACTGGGCGCCGCACCGACCCTACGAACTCGACGCGATGCAAAGGCTGTTCCTCTTCACCCGCGCCGACACCCTCTACGGCGGCTCCGACGAGATCCAGCGCGACATCCTCGCCCAGCGGGTGCTGGGCCTGCCGAGAGAGGCACGCACGTGACGACGGAACCGAGCACCGAGCGCACGGACCACCCGCGGCACCCGCAACCGAACACCGGACCGGCGGCCTCCGCGGACGCGGCGGATCCCGCACAGAAGCCCAGGGCTTACCGGCACTGGATCGGCGGTGGCTGGCGGCAACCCGCGCGCGGCCACTACCCGATCACCGACCCGGCGACCGAGTTGCTGGTCGGTGAGGCTCCCGAAGGGGACGCGGCGGATGTGGACGCCGCCGTCCGCGCGGCGCGTTCCGCCCAGGGGGCGTGGGCCGCCACCGATCCCCCCGAGCGCTCCCGGGTGCTGGAGCGGATCGCGGAGCTGCTCACCGAGCGCGGTCCCGCACTCGTACCGCTCCTCCAGGCGGAGACGGGTGCCACCCTCAAGGTCGCCCGCGGAATGCAACTGCCCACTGCTGCTGACCGCTTCCGCCGGTACGCACGCGGCGCGCTGGAGCCGGACACCGTGCCCCTGGCCCCGCAGCCCGTGGGGGCCAGTGCGCTGGCCCCGGGAGGGCTGATCGGCGCCGCCGCCGTACGTCGCCCCGTCGGCGTGGTCGGGTGCATCACCTCCTACAACTTTCCCGTGGTCAACCTCGCGGGCAAGGTCGCGCCCGCGCTGGCCATGGGGAATGCCGTGGTCTGCAAGCCGGCGCCGCAGGATCCGCTGAGCTGTCTGGAGCTGGGCCCGCTGCTGCAGGAGGCGGGGCTGCCGGACGGGCTCTACAACGTGGTGACCGGCTCGGAGCCCGGGCCGGGGGAGGCCCTGGTCGCACACCCGGACGTCGACATGATCAGTTTCACTGGCTCCACCTCCGTGGGAAAGGAGATCGCTGGGAACGCGGGACGAGGAATGAAGCGCACCCTCATGGAACTGGGTGGAAAGGGTGCGGCGCTGGTGCTGGACGACGCGGTTGGCAGGACCCGCGAAGCAGCACTGGGCTCGGTCGCCTCGACCTGGGCATTTCACAGCGGCCAGATCTGTACGGCACCGACGCGTGTGCTCGTACACGACTCGCTCCACGACGAGTTCGTGACTGCCCTTTCACGCTACGCCTCCGCACTGACGCTCGGCTATCCCACGAATGAGCGAACTGTCGTCGGTCCGGTGATCTCCGCGGCCCAGCGCGACCGCGTCGAGGCGTACATCGCAGGTGCCCGCGCACAGGGCGCCACTGTCCTGGTCGGCGGCGAACGGCCCACGGAACCCACGACCGGTTTCTATGTCGCGCCGACGCTGATCACCGACGTCACGCCGGAGATGACCGTCGCCCGCGAGGAACTGTTCGGACCCGTGGTCGTGGTCCTCCGGTTCGCGGACGACGACGAGGCCGTGCGCATTGCGAACAGCACCCCCTACGGCCTCTACGACTACGTGTTCAGCGGCGACACAGGCCGCGCCTGGCGGCTGGCGGGGCGGCTGCGGAGCGGCAACGTCGGCATCAACACCGTCCAGCGGCATCCGGAGACGCCGTTCGGCGGCTTCAAGGAGTCCGGAGTCGGCCGCGACGGCGGGTCGTTCGGGCTGCACGCCTACAGCGAGCTCCAGTCGATCGTCTGGCCGTCATGACGAGTGAGGTGAGGGGAGCGTGAGCGGGATGCGAGGCGTGGTCCTGGAGGGGGCGCGGGCCGAGGTCGTCGACGACCTGGAGATCAGGGCGCCGGGCCCCGGCGAGGTGCTCGTCGGTATCCGAGCGGCGGGGCTGTGCCACAGCGATCTGTCCGTCATCGACGGGACGATCCCCTTCCCGCGGCCGGTCGTACTCGGCCACGAGGGCGCCGGTGTGGTCGAGGCCGTCGGGGAGGGCGTGGTGCACGTGGCGGCCGGAGACCATGTGGCGCTGTCCACCATCGCCAACTGCGGCGCGTGCCCCCAGTGTGCGCGGGGGCGCCCCACCATGTGCCGCCGGGCCATCGGCAGGCCCGAACAGCCCTTCAGCCGCGGCGGCAAGCCGCTGTACAACTTCGCCGCCAACTCGGCCTTCGCCGAACGCACCCTCGTCAAGGCCGTCCAGGCCACCCGGATCCCCGGCGACATCCCCCTCACGTCCGCGGCGCTCATCGGCTGCGCCGTCCTCACCGGCGTCGGGGCCGTGCTCAACCGGGCGAAGGTCGGACAGGGCGAGTCCGTGGTGGTGATCGGCGTCGGCGGCGTCGGGCTCAATGTGCTGCAGGGCGCCCGGATCGCCGGCGCGGCCCCGATCGTCGCCGTGGACGCCAACCCGGAGAAGGAGGCGGCAGCCCGGCAGTTCGGCGCCACCCACTTCGTGGACGCCTCGCAAGTGACCGCCCCACAAGCCGACGCCTCGCAAAGGGAGACGCAAGGGGCTGCCCAAGGGGGAACGGTCGCCGCCGTCAAGGAGATCCTGCCCGACGGTGCTGCGCACACCTTCGAGTGCGTCGGCAGTACAGCGCTCGTACGGCAGGCCGTCGACCTCCTCGACCGGCACGGGCAGGCTGTCCTGCTGGGCATGCCGGCCGCCGACGCCGAGGCGGTCTTCCTGCCGGCTGCGCTGTTCCTGGACAAGTCCATCCTGGGCTGCCGTTACGGCTCCTCCCGTCCGCCCCGCGACATCGCGCTCTATGCGGATCTGTACCGGCAGGGGCGGCTGATGCTGGACGAACTGGTCACTCGCACCTACCCGGTCGAGGAGTTCGAGGCAGCAGCCGACGACGCCCGCCACGGCCGCGTGGCCCGTGCGGTGCTCACCTTCTAGCCCGTCGAGCCCGATCGGGCCGCCGACGGGGTGCAGGCCGCGGCGATGGCGGCAGTGTCCCAGTAGAACGGATGGACCTCGGTGATCCGCCCGCCTGCGACGGTGATCGTCTGGAGGATGGGGAATGCGATCTCCCGGCCGGTGACACGGGAGCGCGCACGTATCCGGCTGTGGACGACCGAGGTCTCGCCAGTGGCGAGAAACCGCTGCTGCGCGATGTCGAACGTCTCCCAGACACGGCTCATCTCGTGGAAGAACCGCTCCATGCCCGCGTGCCCGCGCCAGCTGCCCCCATAGGGCAGCCCGGCCGCCTGGTGCAGGACGACATCGGGCGCGAAGTACGGTGCGAGCGGGGCGAACGAGGCCGTCCCCGGGCCACCGGCGGTCAGGTACTCCGCCTCGGCTGCGTACATGCCGCTGAGCACCGCCCCCGGGTCCGAGGGGGAGGGAGCCGCCGGGTCGGTCAGTGAGGCAGAAACGTGGTGTGTCATGGCGACAGCGTGGCTTGTACGGCGACGGCTTTCCGGCGGCTGGCGGACATCGTGCTGCGGCCACAAGGGCGCCCCGAATCGCTAGGCTGCCGCGCCCTGCGCCTCCGCGCGGAACGTACGGCGGTAGGCGCGAGGGGAGACGCCCAGGGCCGCCTGGAAGTGCTGGCGGAGGGAGGCGGCCGTACCGAAGCCCGCTCGGGCCGCGATGCGTTCGACCGGGAGGTCCGATTCCTCCAGCAGGTGGCGGGCCCGTTCGATGCGCTGCTGGGTGAGCCAGCGCAACGGGGTGACGCCGACTTCTTCGCGGAAGCGGCGGGTGAAGGTGCGGACGCTCATGGATTCGCGTTCGGCCAGTTCGCGGAGGGTGAGGGGGCGGTCGAGGTGGCGGAGTGCCCAGGTGCGGGCGGTTCCGGTGGAGGAGAGGCGGGGTTCGGGGACGGGGCGGCGGATGAACTGGGCCTGTCCTCCGTCGCGGTGGGGCGGGACGACCGTGCGCCGGGCCACTGCGTTGGCGACGGCCGCGCCGTGGTCCTCCCGCACGATGTGCAGACACAGATCGATTCCGGCGGCCTCGCCTGCCGAGGTCAGTACGGAGCCCTCGTCCACATAGAGCACGTCGGGATCGAGCCGCACGGCCGGGTACAGGGTGCGGAAGGTGTCGGTGGACATCCAGTGGGTGGTGGCCCGTTTGCCGTCCAGCAGCCCGGCAGCGGCCAGTACGAAGGCGCCCGTGCAGATGGAAGCGACGCGGGCGTCGGGGCGGATGCGGGCGAGCGCCTGGCGGAGCGGTTCGGGCAGGATGCCCTCGGTCTCCGTCTCGTCCAGTTCATGAGTGGCCGGTACGACCACCGTGTCCGCCTCCGCCAGCGCTGCGGCGCCGTGCGCCACATGGATGGGGAAGTCGGCGTCCGTACGGACGGGCCCCGGCGTGACGGCGCAGGTGACCACCTCGTACAGCGGTTCTCCCTCCGGGGTGGCCGCCCGGCCGAACACCTGGTGCACCAGGCCGAGCTCCATCGGCATCACTCCGTGTCTGACCAGCACGGCGACCCGGTGTCGCTCTGGGTGCGCGAAAACCCGCGCGGTGGTGGCCATCTCCGCCTCCTTCGTTCGCACCGTCCCGATCACCTTCCCGAACCCACACCGGCGTCCGCCGCAGCACCGGTTTCCGCGTCTGCTGCGATGTCCGTGCGGAACGTACGGCGGTAGGCGCTCGGTGAGACGCCCAGTGCGGCCTGGAAGTGCATCCGCAGGGTCGACGCGGAGCCGAAGCCCGTGCGGGCGGCGATCTGCTCGATGGACAGATCGCTCTCCTCCAGCAGCTGGCGGACGCGCTCGATGCGCTGCTGGGTGAGCCACTGCTGAGGGCTCACGCCGACTTCTTCGCGGAAGCGGCGGGTGAAGGTGCGGACGCTCATGGATTCGCGTTCGGCCAGTTCGCGGAGGGTGAGGGGGCGGTCGAGGTGGCGGAGTGCCCAGGTGCGGGCGGTTCCGGTGGAGGAGAGGCGGGGTTCGGGGACGGGGCGGCGGATGAACTGGGCCTGTCCTCCGTCGCGGTGGGGCGGGACGATGGTGCGCCGGGCGACCGCGTTGGCGACGGCCACGCCGTGGTCCTTGCGGATCATGTGCAGGCACAGGTCGACGCCGGAGGCGATGCCCGCTGAGGTGAGTACGGAGCCCTCGTCGACGTAGAGCACGTCGGAGTCGAGTCGGACGCTCGGGAAGAGGCGCTGGAAGCGCTCGCCGGCACGCCAGTGGGTGGTGGCCCGTTTGCCGTCCAGCAGCCCGGCAGCGGCCAGTACGAAGGCGCCTGTGCAGATGGACGCGATCCGGGTGCCGGGACGGATGCGGGTGAACGCCTCGGCGAGGCCGGGGCTCATCGCGCCCCGGTCGTAGGGCTCGTCCCAGTCGTGCGAGGCCGGGACGATCACGGTGTCCGCCTCGGCCAGTGCCTCGATGCCGTGTTCGACATTGACTGTGAAGTCGCCGTCGGTACGGATCGCACCAGGGGTGACGGCGCAGGTGACGACCTCGTACAACGGCTCGCCCGTGGCCGACCGCGCCATACGCATCAGCGCGTGCGGGATGCCCAGCTCGATCGGCAGCAGGCCGTGCCGTACCAGCACGGCGACCTTGTGCAGTCCGGGGTGGGTGAAAACGGCCATGGCCCGATCCTCGCACATGGTGGCCTCCAGGCCACTCGCTCCGTTCGCCCCCGCACCGCAGGCTGGTCCGCGTGACTGAGACCCTCTCCCCGCGGCCGTCCGGGAAGGGCGGCGCCGACTCTGCTGAACCGCACTCCCAGCCGCCCTCCGAACTGCGCACCGTACGACCGCGTGTGCACCGTGCCTGGTGGGTCGCCCTGGTGTGCTTCGTCGCGCTCGTAGGGGCTGCCGGATTCCGGGCGACACCCAGCGTCTTCATCGACCCGCTGCACGAGGAGTTCGGCTGGTCGCACGGCACCATTTCGTTCGCCGTCGGACTGAACGTCCTGCTGTACGGGCTCACTGCACCGTTCGCCTCCGCACTGATGGAGCGCTACGGCATACGCCAGGTAGTCACAGCGGCGCTGCTGTTGATCTCGGCGGGCAGTGGTCTGACGGTCTTCATGCGGGCCGAGTGGCAACTGGTGCTCTGCTGGGGCCTCCTGGTGGGCGTCGGTTCGGGCTCCATGGCGCTCGCTTTCGCCGCAACAGTGGCCAATCGCTGGTTCGTCGCCCGGCGCGGTCTGGTCAGCGGCATCCTGACCGCGGGAAGCGCCACAGGCCAGCTGGTCTTCCTCCCCCTGGTGGCACTGCTTGTGGAAGGGCCCGGCTGGCGGACCGCCTCACTGGTGGTGTGCGGTTCGGCGCTCGCTGTCGTGCCGCTGGTGGTGTGGCTGCTGCGGGACCGCCCCGAGGACGTGGGGGTGCGTCCGTACGGTGCCGGGGCCGACTACGTGACCCCCAAGGCGGATACGGGCGGTGCACTGCGGCGCACCCTGTCGGTGCTGCGGGACGCCGCCCGCACCCGGGTCTTCTGGCTGCTGGCCGGTTCGTTCGCGATCTGCGGCGCTTCCTCCAACGGGCTGATGAGCACGCATTTCGTGCCTGCGGCGCACGACCACGGGATGGCCGTGCCCGTGGCCGCTTCCCTGCTGGCCCTCATCGGACTGCTGGACCTGGTCGGCACGGTCTGTTCCGGCTGGCTGACCGATCGTTTCGACGCACGCCGGCTGCTGGCGGTCTACTACGGGCTGCGCGGGCTGTCGCTGCTGGTCCTGCCGATGCTGTTCGCCGCAAGTGTGCAGCCGCCGATGCTCTTCTTCATCGTCTTCTACGGCCTCGACTGGGTCGCCACCGTGCCGCCCACCATGGCGCTGTGCCGGGAGCACTTCGGTGCGGACGGTGCGGTCGTCTTCGGTTGGGTGCTCGCCTCGCACCAGGCCGGTGCCTCGCTGATCGCCTTCCTGGCGGGGCTGGTACGGGATGCCACCGGGACGTACGACCTGGCGTGGACCGGGACGGGCGTGCTGTGTGCGATTGCGGCGCTGATGGCACTGGTGGTCCGGCGCGGTACCCGGCAACCGGCTGCCCTGTAGAGCACCCAGGCGCGAGGGCGGCGGGCGGCGGCTTGAGCGGGTGGCGCGTGAGTGGGTGGCCAGAATCTTGCACTAGCCGTCCATCTGGCCACTCGTTTCGGCTCTCAGCCGGACGCATGCTCAATGGCATGAAGACACTGTGGATTTTCGCCCACCCGGAAGCACGCTCCCTGAACGCCGCACTGCGCGACACCGGTGTCGCCGCACTGCGGGAAGCCGGCCATGAGGTTCGGGAGTCCGACCTGTACGCGATGGGCTGGAAGCCGGTCATCGACGGTGCGGACTTTCCCGGCAGGGAGCGGCCCGAGGAGCGACTGCTGGTCGGGGACGCACAGGAGCACGGGTACGGCACAGGCGGGCTCAGTGGGGACATCCGGGCCGAGCAGGAGAAGATCCAGTGGGCCGACACCCTGGTCTTCCACTTCCCGCTGTGGTGGTTCGGTCCGCCCGCCATCCTCAAGGGCTGGTTCGACCGGGTGCTGGTGCAGGGCTTCGCGTTCGGCGTGCAGGACCCGGAGGGCCGTACCCGGCGCTACGGGGACGGCGGACTGGCGGGCAAGCGGGCCATGGTCGTCACCTCGGTCGGGGCGCGGCCCTCCAGCTTCGGTCCGCGCGGCATCCACGGGTACGTCAACGACGTGCTCTTCCCGCTGCACCACGGGACGTTCTGGTACACGGGCATGGCGGCGCTACCCCCGTTCGTCGTCTACGGCGCCGACCGCGCGACCGAGGCGGACGTCAAGGAGCGCCGGGAGGAGCTGCGTCAGCGGCTGCGGAACCTGGACACGCTCACCCCGCTGCCCTTCCGCTACGAGGCGGGCGGCGACTACGACGCCGATCTGGTGCTGCGTCCGGAGCTCGCCCCCGGCCGTACGGGGCTGGAGGTGCACTCCGCGTGACCGCACTCCTCGGCGGTCGGCGGCGGATTCAGCCCTCGGTGTCCGCCGGGGCGAAGGTGCCCAGCCGGCCCCGGTGGAAGATCAGCGGCTCGGGCTCACCCTCCGCAGCGTCCAGTGCGCGTACCCGGCCGACGACGATGAGATGGTCGCCGCCCGTGTGTACGGCGTGGATCTCGCAGTCGATCCAGGCCGCCACACCTGCAAGCAGCGGTGAGCCGGTGACCGGCGCGGGGGAGCAGGAGACTCCGGCGAACTTGTCGGCGCCGCTCACCGCGAAGGCACGGCACAGCTCGCCCTGACCGGCCGTGAGCACGTTCACGCAGAAGACGCCTGCCCGCGCGATGCGGGGCCAACTGGTGGAGTTGCGGCCCACCATGAACGAGATCAGGGGCGGCTCCAGCGAGAGCGACGCGAAGGACTGGCAGGCGAACCCCGCAGGGCCCGGTTCCCCCTCCGCCGCCGGTGCGGTCACCACGGTCACGCCGGAGGCGAAGCCGCCCAGCACCCGGCGGAAGTGGGCCGGGTCGACGGGGGCGCGCTCGTCCTCGCGTACGGCCCGCAGCTCGGGCCTGGGGAGCGCGCCGGGCTCGGCGACCCGCTCGGTGCGCCGCGTGTCCCGTGCGGGGCCGTGCGCCGCACGGGCGGACGGTGCGCCGGCGGTGCGCAGATAGCGCACCGCGGTGGCTGCCATTCCAGCGTGTCCCATCATGGGTTCATTGCACCTGATGCTTCGTCAGATTGGAAGGTCGGAGGCACAGGGTTCCCGGTGCCGTCGTGCGCTCGGCAACTCCAGAGTAACCACGGCGCTCTATCGTCCCTCGAATCCGGGTCCGCGCCGCTCGGTGAAGGAGGCCACGCCCTCCCGTGCGTCCCGGGTGGTCATGTTGATCTCCTGCGCCCACGCTTCCGCGGAGAAGGCCGCCGCGCGGTCCGTGTCCAGGGAGGAGTTGACCAAACGTTTGGTGAGCGCCAGCGCGCGGGTCGGCCCGGCCGCCAGCCGCTCGGCCCAGGCCCGTGCCGTCTTCTCCAGCGCGTCGGCGGGCACGACCCGGTTGACCAGGCCGAGACGTTCGGCGTCCGACGCGGGCAGCGCGTCACCGAAGAACATCAGCTCCTTGGCCCGCTGCGGCCCCACCAGCCTGGGCAGCAGATAGGCCCCGCCACCGTCCGGCACCAGGCCGCGGCGTACGAAGACCTCCACGAACGAAGCCTCCTCGGCGGCCAGTACGAGATCACAGGCGAGCGCGAGGTGGCAGCCGAGCCCCGCCGCGGTGCCGTTGACCGCAGCGAGCACCGGCTTCTCGCAGTCCAGTACGGCCGCGACCAGCCGCTGCGCACCCCGTTCGAGCGTACGGGCCACATCGCCCGCGACCCGTTCCCCGCCGCCGGGGGTGCCCCTGAGGTCGGCGCCCGCGCAGAAGCCGCGGCCCCGCCCGGTGAGCACGACGGCCCTCACGTGCGGGTTCGCCGAGGCATCGGTGAGCAGCGCGACGAGCCGCTCACGCTGCTCCCAGGTGAGCGCGTTCAGTGCGCGCGGACGGTCGAGGGTGATCCACGACACGGAGTTGTCAGTGGCCTGCGCTACAACTTTTTCCAGGGATTCGTCCGGGGCCGCCGAGGGCTCCGTGTCACGAGGGGAGGACATCAACGTGCAGCTCCTTTCACGGGCGCCGCTGCGCCGGTCGGTGATCGGCTCAGCGGCAGACGGCCAGCGCGTCGAGCGCCACCGCGCCCTGCCCGCGCGGGAGGACGACCAGCGGGTTGATGTCCAGCTCCGCCAGCCCGCCACTCACGCTCTCCGGGCCTGGGCCGGCGCTGGTCCTGCCCAGCTCCAGCGCCATCCGCTGCACCCGCAGCACGATTTCCACCAACGCGTCCGTATCGGCGGGCGGTCTGCCGCGTACGCCGTCCAGCAGTGCCGCGCCCCGCAGTTCGCCGAGCATCGCGCGGGCCTGGTCCTCGCCGAACGGCGGCACCCGCACGGCGACATCCCGCAGGACCTCGATCAGCACGCCGCCCAGCCCCACTGTCACTGTCGGCCCGAACAGCTCGTCCTGGGTGATACCGACCGCCATCTCCACGCCCGGGTCGACCAGTTGGCACACCAGCACGCCGTCCAGCTCGATGCCCTCGGCGTGCGCGATGTCGGTCAGCTCCCGGTAGGTGTCCCGCACCTGGCTGGCGGAGGTGAGTCCGAGGCGGACGAGGCCGTACTCGCTCTTGTGCGCGAGCTGCGGCGCCGACGCCTTCATCACGACCGGGTAGCCGACCTGGGCTGCCGCGCGCACCGCACCCGCCGCACTGGTGCACAGCTGCTCGCGCGGGACGCGGATCCCGTAGGCGCGCAGCAGCTGCTTGCCCGCGTGTTCGCTCAGCTGCTGTCCGGGGCGCAGCAGTGCCTCGGCTTTCCGCAGCGAGGGCGAGGGGGTGCGTGGTGCGTCGTCGAAGGGGGAGCGGTAGGTGCGGGTGAAGCGGTGGTGGTCGAGATAGGCGCGGACGGCGCGTACGCAGTTGCCGAACGTACGGAAGGTCGCCACCCGCGAGGAGCCCAGCAGTGTGTGCCGGTAGGCGTCCTCGGTGCCGACGGGAGAGCCCCATACGACGCAGACCAGCTTGTCCGTCTCTTCGGCGGCGGCCACCAGGTCCCGGGCCAGTTTGTCGCTCATCGGGGGGAAGGGTCCGGTGATGGGGCAGACGAGTACGCCGACGTCCGGGTCGGCCAGGATGGCGTCGATGATTTTCCGGCCGCGCCAGTCGCCCACCGGGTGCCCGCCGTTGTCGACCGGATTGGCGACCGAGAGGTACTGGGGGATCCACTGGTGCAGTTCGGCCTGCTTCTCGGCGGAGAGGGTGGGCAGGTCCAGTCCCTCGGCCGTGGCCAGGTCGGCGAAGTGGGCGCCGGTGCCGCCGGATATCGCGTGGACGGCCACCCCCTCGGCCCGCGGCGGCCGGGCGCGGGCCAGCAGCGCGGCGGTGTCCTGCAACTCGTCCAGCCCGGCCACCCGGATGACGCCGAACTGCCGCATCGCCGCGTCCACTGTGGCGTCCGCTCCGGTGAGCTTCCCGGTGTGCGAGGCGGCGGTACGCGCGCCGGCCTCGGTGCGGCCCACCTTCACGGCGACGACGGGCACGCCGCCGCGCGCTGCGCGGTCGGCCGCCAGCAGGAAGCCGCGGCCGTCCTTGAGCCCTTCCACATACGCGGCGACGGCACCGACCTCGGGCAGGGTGGCGAAGTAGGAGAGGAAGTCGGCCGTCTCCAGGTCCGCCTCGTTGCCGGTCGGCGCCCAGTGCGAGAGCCGGATGCCCAGCTCCTGGAGGGCGAAGAGGGGGCGCCCCTGGTGGCCTGACTGCGTGATCAGTGCGATGGCGGGGCCGTCGAGGTCGTCGCGGAACCGCTCGAAGGCGTTGAGGTTGGTGTTCGGGCCCAGCAGCCGCACCCCGGAGCGTGCGGCGGCCTCGGCGAGCCGGGCCTGCGCTGCTGCGCCCTCCTCGCCGGTCTCGGCGAAGCCGGAGGCGAAGGCGACGGTGAACCTGGTCTTGGTCTCCGCCAGTTGCTCCAGCACGGGCAGCGGGTCGGCGACGAGCAGCACGGCCACGTCCACCGGTTCGGGCAGCGCGCCAACGGTGGGGGCGCACGGCAGCCCGTAGACCTCGCGGCGGCTCGGGTGCACGGGGTGCAGATGCGCGCCGACCCGCTCGGCCCATGCGATCAGCCGACGGGTGATGCCCGCGTTCGGCCGCCCCTCGGCGTCCGAGGCGCCGACGACGGCCACGGCCTCCGGCCGGAAGAACCGGTCCAGGTCGGGCACCGGCGCGTGCAGCGGCCGCCCGCTGACGTCGAGCTCGGCCTCGGCGGCCCCGTCGGCCCTGCCGTGCACGGCAGAGCCGACGGCCCGCTCGCCGCAGGCCAGCACCCGGGCCGAGCGGGGGGTCATGGTGAGGGTCCCGTGAGTCGATCCGAGCATGTTCTCTCGCCCACTCCCGTGTGGTGGCCTGCCTGGGACTGGCGCCTAACTGGAACTGACGCCCTGTCAGGTTACTGAACTGACGGGACGTCAGGAAGGGGACGGGCGCTGTCAGGAAGGGGCTGGGCCCCGGATCGGCCGGGCGCAACGCGCGCGACGACGGCGGAGTGCGCTCGGCGTCGGCGGAGCGCTGCGCGGTGACGCCCCCGCGAGGTTCACCGCGCTGCGCGGGCCACGGCCTTGGCTATTCGGCGGGCGTCCAGGGCCAGTTCGCGGAGGTTGCCGCTGAGCGGGTTCGAGAAACCGGTGAAGTAGAGGGCCGGGGCGTTGGGGTGGGGGCGCCGGCCGTGGGTGCGGGGCAGGCCGTGGGAGTCGAGTATGCCCAGGTGGCCGACCAGGTCCTCCAGTCTGCGCCGGTATCCGGTGGCCGCGATGACGACTTCGGGGCTGATCCTCTCCCCGTCCGCCAGCAGCACCTTGCCGTCCTCGAACGACTCGACGGCAGCCACCGGTTCGACCTTCCCCTGCCGCACCGCGTCCACCAGTCCCGCATCCAGCACCGGAATGGCACCCTCGCGTGCCCGGGTGTACAGGCCCGCCTCGGGGCGGGGCAGTCCGTAGGGAGCCAGGTCGGGGACGGACAGCTTGGTGAGCTGCGCGGCCATCCGGTCCACCAGCCGCACCGGCAGCCTCCGGCACAGGATCGCGCTGCGCTGCGAGGGCCAGCCGAGGGTGGAGCGGCGCAGGATGTGCGGGGGTGTCCGGACGGCGAGCCGTACGCGCCCGGCGCCGCCCTCCACCAGGTCCGCGGCGATCTCGGCGCCGGTGTTGCCCGCGCCCACCACCAGTACGTCGCGGCCCGCGAAGGGGGCGGGGGAGCGGTAGCGGGAGGCATGCAGCAGTTCGCCGGTGAAGCTGTCGCGGCCGGGCCAGGAGGGCAGGTACGGGGTGTGGTTGTAGCCGGTGGCGACGACGACCGCGGGCGCGGTCAGCCGCCGCCCTCCGTTGGCGTGCAGCACCCACTGCCCGCCCTCGGAAGCCTCAGCCCGCTCTTCGTCGTCGGCCCGCTCCAGCTTGTGCACCTCGACGCCCGTCGCCACCTCGATCCGGTGGTGTGCCGCGTACCGCTCCAGATAGCGGACGACATCGGCCCGGGCGACCCAGCGGCCGTACGCGCGGGGGATGGGCAGGCCGGGGAGGGACGAATGGGTCCGGGCGGTGTGCAGCCGCAGCCGGTCGTAATGGCTGCGCCAGGAGGCGCCGACGGCGTCGGTCCGCTCCAGTACGACCGCGCTGATGCCGCGCTCCCGCAGGGCCGCGGCCGTGGCCAGGCCCCCGGGCCCGGCCCCGAGAATGTGGACGGGTGTGCCGCTGTCGGACATGGGCATGACGACCATCCTAGGTCGGTGCACCCACCTTGCGGGTGTATGCGGCAACGCCTAGAACTGACGTACCGTCAGGTAGCTGCTAGCTCGAAGGGGGCTCCGTGAACGCAACGGCGGCACAAGCGGCACAAGCGAGGCAAGCGGCGCAGGCAGCGGAAGCGGGGCGGGCAGCACCGCCGGTGCAGCAGCGGTTCGATCTGCCGGACATCGATGCGTTCACCGCACCGTACTGGCAGGCGGCGGCCGAGGGGCGGCTGCTGTTGCGCCGCTGTCGTGCACAGGGCTGCGGCGTCGCGCACCACTACCCGCGGGAGTTCTGTCCGCGCTGCTGGAGCGAGGACGTCGGCTGGGAGGAGGCCAGTGGGCACGCCACGCTCTACACCTGGTCCGTTGTCCACCGCAACGACCTGCCGCCGTTCGGTGCCCGCGTTCCGTACGTGGCTGCCGTTGTCGAGCTCGCGGAGGGGCCGCGGATGATGACGGAGATCACGGACTGCCCGCCGGAAGCGCTACGGGTGGGAATGGAGCTCCGGGTCGCGTTCCGGAGGGCGGACGGCGCTGAGGGCGAGGAGAGCGCCCACGAGCCGGCCGTACCGGTCTTCCGGCCCGCCCGGAGTTAGTCGCTGGCGGGGCAAGGCGCGCCTGCCGCATGCTGGGCCCGTGCAGATCCGCGTAGCCACCGAAGCCGACTGGCCGGCCATCTGGCCCTTCTTCCGGCGCATCGTCGCCGCGGGGGAGACCTACACCTACCCCCGCGACATGGACGAGCCCTCCGCCCGCGCGACCTGGATGCTGCAGCCGCCCGGCCGCACCGTCGTGGCCGTGGACGACGACGGCGCCGTACTCGGCTCCGCCAAGATGAACCCCAACCACATGGGCGGCGCCTCGCACATTGCCGGGGCGAGCTTCATGGTCGACCCGGACCACAGCGGCCAGGGCGTCGGCCGGGCGCTGGGCGAGCACGCACTGGAGTGGGCCAGGCGGGAGGGCTACCGGGCGATGCAGTTCAACGCCGTGGTGGAGACCAACACCGGTGCTGTGGCGCTGTGGAAGTCGCTCGGCTTCGAGATCGTCGCCACGCTGGAGGAGGGCTTCTCGCACCCGGAGCACGGATACGTGGGGCTGCACATCATGTACCAGCGGTTCCAGCGCCCTTAGCACCCGTTGTGCGGCGCCCATTGCGTTCAGGGCGCAGTTGTGCGGCGCCCATTGCGTTCATGGCGCAGCGGGGAGGGTTCTTCAGTGCCGCCCCAGCACCACCGTTCCCGAGGAGCAGAACCAGCCGCCCGTCCCGGAGGCGACGGCCAGTTCGGGCAGTGTTCCGTCCCGCCGCCTCACCTGCCGGCCTTCGCCTGCCTCGCCGCGCAGCTGCCGTACCGCCTCGACGAGGAGGAACAGTCCGCGCATGCCCGGGTGACAGGCGGACAGACCGCCGCCGTCGGTGTTCACCGGCAGGGCGCCGTCCCGCAGCAGCCGCCCCTCCTCGACGAAGGCGCCGCCTTCGCCCTTGGGGCAGAAGCCGAGATCTTCCAGCGTGACGAGGGTCATATAGGTGAACGCATCGTAGATCTGCGCCAGATCGATGTCGTGCGGGCTGACTCCGGCGCGTGCGAAGGCCGTACGTCCCGAGACGGCGGCCGGGGAGACGGTGAAGTCCTCCCACTCGGACATCGTCGTATGGGAGACGGCCGTGCCCGAACCGAGGATCCACACAGGTTCGGTGGCCAGGTCCGGCACCCGGTCCTCGGCGACGAGCAGCACGGCGCAGCCGCCGTCCGAGCGGATGCAGCAGTGCAGCTTGGTGAACGGGTCGGCGATCAACGGTCCGGACAGTACGTCCTCGACGGTGATCGGCTCGCGGTACGCGGCCTCGGGGTTGGCGGCGGCATTGGCGCGGGCCTGCACGGCGACCTGGGCGAGCTGTTCGAGGGTGGTGCCGTACTGGTGCATGTGCCGACGGGCGGCCATCGCGTACTTGGCGACGAGGGTGTGCCCGTAGGGAACCTCGAACTGGAGCGGGCCGCGCGTGCCGAAGGAGAGGTTGGCGGTGCGGCGGCCCGCCTTGAGGTCGGCGCGGGCGGTCGAGCCGTAGACGAGCAGTACGGCGTCGGCCCGGCCCTGCGCGATGGCGTCGGCGGCGTGCGCTGCCATCACCTCCCAGGTGGCCCCGCCGACGGAGGTCGAGTCCACCCAGGTGGGCCGCAGTCCCAGATACTCGGCGATTTCCACCGGCGCCAGGGTGCCCAGTCCGGCCGAGGCGAGACCGTCCACGTGGGACCGGTCGAGCCCCGCGTCGGCCAGGGCGCGGCGGGCGGCCTGCGCGTGCAGCGCGTACGGCGTCGCCGCGTCGGGCCTCCCCACGTCGGCCTTCCCGGCGTCGGCCTTCCCGGCATCGGCCTTCCCGGCGTCGGAGAGCGCGACTCCGGCGACCGCGACGCGGCGGCCGGTCCTCCCCCAAGCTCTTCGAGCAGGGAGGTACCCCCAGTGGCTGGTGGTGTCGGCAACCGGCATGAAACTGACGGTACATCAGCTATCGCTGTCGATGGCAGGGTGCGTGACTCTGGGCTTCCCGTCCCGCCCTCTCTAATATGACGCTCCGTCAGCTTGCTGGAGTCGTGAGGGGGCGCCGCCGATGGACACCGCGTTCACCGAGGAGCAGGAACAGATGCGGCGCACCGTGCGGGAGCTGCTCGCGCGCCGCTGCGGCCCCGCGGCGGTGAGGGCGGCCGTGCTGACGCCCGCGGGGTACGACACCGCCCTGTGGCACACCCTCGCCCGGCAGCTCGGTCTGCCCGGCCTGGCGCTGCCCGAGGCGTACGGCGGCATCGGCTGCGGCACGCTCGAACTCGCCCTCGCCTTCGAGGAGGCGGGCCGCGCGCTGCTGCCCTCGCCGCTGCTGCCCACGGCCGTGCTCGCGGCTCCACTCATTGCCACGCTCGGCTCCCCGGAGCAGCGCGCCCTGCTGCTGCCCCGCCTCGCCTCCGGCGAGCTGACCGCCGCCCTCGCCGTCCCGGGCAGCGCCCTGGCCCCGGCGCTCGGGCTCACCGGTTCCGGCCACGGCTGGGCAGGCGGCGGGCGCGCGGGCGGTGTGCAGGCGTCGTACCGCACGGGGGGCGCGCAGGAGGGCTGGCGGCTGTACGGGGAGGCGGACCAGGTGCTCGGCGGCCACAGCGCCGGGCTGCTGCTCGTCGCCGCGCACACGGGCGGCTTCACCCGCAGCCGGACGTTGCTCTTTCTCGTCGACTGTGCGGACGGTGCCGCCGACGGTCTCGTGCGCACCCGGCAGACCGCGCTGGACGAGACGCGCGCCGTGGCCCGGGTGCAACTGCGGGATGTGAACGCAACGTTGCTCGGTGAAAGCAACGACGACATGTGCTCCGCGCTCGCGACGGCCGGGCCGCGGGTTGCCGCCGTGCTGGCCGCCGAGGCGGTAGGAGCGGCGGACGGCGCGCTGACCCGTACCGTCGAGTACGTCAAAACGCGTGAGCAGTTCGGGCGGCCCATCGGCTCGTTCCAGGCGGTCCGGCACCGGCTGGCGGACGTGTACGTACAGCTGCAGGCGGCCCGCTCGGCGGCGTACTACGCGGCATGGGCAGCCGACCGACCGGCCGGTCTGTCCGCCGGTGAGGCCGCCACGGCAGGCGGGCTGGCGCTCGCGCAGGGGCTGGAGGCGCTACGGCCGGCTGCCGCCGAGGCGGTGCAGCTGCACGGCGGGGTGGGTTTCACCTGGGAGCACGAGGCGCACCTGTACTTCAAGCGCGCGGCAGGCGACGAGCTGCTGTTCGGTCCCGTGCACCGGCTGCGCGCGCGGGCCGCGGAGCGCGCGGCGCTGTTCGGGGCGGGTGAGGGAGAGCGCGGAGGAGAGCGCGAGGGAGAGGCGGTCGCCGTCTGATGGCCGGGAAAAGCGGCGTGAAGCTGGTCCAGAAGATCTCGTCCACCAGGGCTTTCGCGCGCCTCGCACCGCATGTGATCCCGGTGCTGGACCGGGCCGTGCACCGGCTGTCGGGCCGGCGGACGATGCTCAGCAACCAGCTGTTGCCCGGAGTCGTGCTGACATCGACGGGCGCGAAGAGCGGGCAGTCGCGGCGTACGCCGCTGGCATGCATGCCCGAGAAGGAGCGGGGGAGCTGGCTGCTGGTGGGCAGTAACTTCGGCAGGCCGGGCCATCCGGCATGGACGGTCAACCTCCGCCGGCACCCGGAGGCGTGGATCAGCTACCTGGGGCGGGACATTCCGGTACGGGCACGGCAGTTGGAGGGGGACGAGCGGGAGGAGGCGTGGCAGGACCTGCTGCGGTTCTGGCCGCCGTACGCCGTCTACCAGGCGCGGATCGAACGGCAGATCCGTATCTTCCGCCTTGAACGCCGGGAGCAGGGCTGACGGTGGCTACTTGGCGGGCTTCTTGCCCGTCACACCGAGGTGGACCAGGAGCGTCAGGCTCGGCTTGAGCTCCGACTGCTTGACGCCCCAGCTCTGGAAGCCCTTCTGGTGGCCCGCCACGGAGGCCAGCATGGCGACCAGGGAGCCCGCGACGGCTGCGGCGTTGATCTCCTTGTCGACCTTGCCCCGGGACTGGAGGTCCTTGATCGCATCGGCGAGGGAGTTGTTGACCGAGTTGAGGATCTTCATGCGGATCTTGTAGAACCGCTTGTCGCCCTCTGCCGCGCCGAGATCGACCACGCGCAGGATCGCGTCGTTCTTGCGCCAGAAGGTCAGGAAGCCCTCGACCAGGTCCTCGGCCGTCTGTCGGCCCGCCTTGCCGACCCAGGAGCGGCCGGCCACCAGCTCGGTGAGGCCCGCACCCTCCTTGGCCATGGTTTCCGCGATCTCCAGGACGGCGCCCTCGACATCGGGGAAGTACTGGTAGAAGGTCGCCGGAGAGGTGCCCGCTCTCCGTGCCACGTCGATGACTTTGACGTCGCGGTAAGGCGACGAGCTGAGCATCTCGCTGAGGCAGTCGAGCAGCTTCTGCCGCGTCGCCTGACCGCGGCGTCCGGCCACCCGGCCGTCGACGGTTCGCACTTGTCCTGTCATGCCGTCAGCTTACCGAGGGGTGATCGGCGCGCGATTCGTCAGCGGGCAAACGGGGTGTGCTCGGATTGCTGATCGAGGTGGGGGCAATTGGGGTGATACGCAATCAAGGCCGCGTGCCGGATTCTCCGGGTCATCCCGGGCTTTGTCGGGCCACGGAGACACTTACGTGCCGCCCCCGGGTTCGCAACCGCCGCGTTCGCCAGGAAGAATCGGCGTCCGGGCCGTCAGGTCCGGCACGGCAGTGAGAGGCTGCACGGGGTGGGAACGGGCAGATTTTACGGCCCCTACGGGGAGGTGGCAGGACAAGTGGTGGAGCAGCTTACACAGCACGATCCGCGGCGGATCGGCCCGTTCGAGGTGCTGGGCCGTCTCGGTTCCGGCGGTATGGGGCTGGTCTACCTCGCACGCTCGGCATCCGGCCGCCGGGTCGCGATCAAGACGGTGCGCACCGAGCTGGCCGAGGACCAGCTCTTCCGGGTGCGCTTCACCCGGGAGGTCGAGGCGGCCCGCGCAGTCAGCGGCTTCTACACCGCGGCCGTCGTGGACGCGGACCCGCGCGCCGCCGTGCCGTGGCTGGCCACCGCCTATGTGCCCGCACCCTCTCTGGAGGAAATAGTCACCGAGTGCGGACCGCTGCCCGTGCAGGCCGTGCGCTGGCTGGCGGCGGGCGTCGCCGAGGCGCTCCAGTCCATCCACGGCGCCGGTCTGGTGCACCGCGACCTCAAGCCGTCCAACGTGCTCGTCCTCGAGGACGGCCCCCGCGTCATCGACTTCGGTATCGCATCGGGCGTCTCCAACACTCGGCTGACCATGACCAACGTCGCCGTCGGTACGCCCGCCTACATGTCGCCCGAGCAGGCGCGGGACTCCCGCAGCGTCACCGGGGCCAGCGATGTCTTCTCGCTCGCCTCGACGCTCGTCTTCGCGGCCACAGGCCATGCGCCCTTCCACGGGGCCAATCCGGTGGAGACGGTCTTCATGCTGCTGCGCGAGGGCCCCGATCTGGAGGGACTGCCGGACGAGCTGCGTCCGCTGATCGAGTCCTGTATGCGGATGAACGCCGAGGAGCGGCCCACGCCCGCCGACCTCCAGGCGCAGCTGGCGCCGCATCTGTTCGGTGCCGGAAGCGACGACAGCGGCACGGTCTCGGCATGGCTGCCGTCCACGGCCGTCTCGCTGATCGAGCGCCGCAGGGGCGGCCGTGCGATGCGCAGGCAGAACGCTGCCGCCGCGGCTGCCGCAGGTGCGGCCGAGGGTGCCGCAGCGGGAGGCGAAGGTGCCGGTGCCGTGGGCGGCGGAAACGGTGCGGGTGCCGGTGCCGGTGGTGCGGAGGGCTCGGCGCTGGGGTCCGTGGGGCCCGGTGGGCCCCCGGCGGCCGGGCGCGCGGCAGCGGGCCAGGCCCCGGCGGCATCCGGGCCCGGCGCGGGAGCCGCGGCGGGAGCCGGCGGGCCGGGTGCCGCCGTCGCCGAGTGGGACCAGGGCATCCCGCCGGGACCGCGCGCCGTCGGCAGCTCCGTCGGGGCTTCCGCCGCCCCGGGCGGCTCCGGAAGCGCGGAGGCGGGCCAGGACTCCGGCCCGGGGCCCGTCGTCTCGCGTCCCGCCTCCCAGCCGGGCAACCCCGAGGGGGGATCGGTGCAGCTGCCCGGCGCACAGCTGCCGATCGGCCCCGGGCCGCGGCGCTCGGAGGAGACGGGCCGCGATGCCGAGGCCACCGGGACCTCCGGCTGGGTGCGCCCGCCCGGGGGTGGCCAGGAAGGCACCCCGCAGTCCTCCGCCGCACAGCCGTACGCGCAGCTGCCTCAGCAGTCGGCGTCCGGAGCATCTTCGGCCGTGTCGCCGGGGGCGGTCTCCTCGGCAGGCCCTCCAGCGGCTTCCGCCGCGCCGTCCGCCCATCCGCTGGCCCGCCCGTACGGCGGTCAGGGGCCGCGGCACGCCGGGGGCTCCGACCATGGCCCCGGGCAGTCGTCACCCGCTGCCCCACCGCACCAGCAGCAGCCCGTCGGGGTGCCCGCGCAGCCGTCCGGGCACCCCGTGCAGTCCCCGCCGTCTGCGGGGCCGGTGCACGAGGGCGGCGGGTCGCAGTCCGGCGGCCCGCAGCGCTGGCGGCCGTGGCGGTTCCGGATGTCCAACGATGTGTGGGGCTCGCCCGTCGTCGCCGACGACCTGGTCTATGTGACCTCGTTCGAGGTGCACGCGCTGGACGTGGCCAGCGGGCGCAGGCAGTTCAAGACGCGCGAGGTCGCCTGGTCGATGGCGGTCTCGGGCGGGCGGGTGCACGCCTCGGACGGGCCCAGCCTGTACGCGCTCGACGCCACCGACGGTTCCGAGTGCTGGCGGCTGGCCACCGACGGCTGGGTCTACTCGCTCCAGGTCGACCGCGGCACCGTGGTCACCGGTACCCGTGGCGGCGGCGTACAGGCATGGGAGGCGGCCAGCGGCGAGAAGCTGTGGGAACTGACCGGCGCCCAGACCGACTTCGAGACTCCCGAGGCGGGGCCCGTCATCGCCGACGGCGCCGTCTACACCTGGGCCGACGGTCGGCTGTACGTGCTGGAGGCGCGGACCGGCGCCGAACGCTGGACGTACCCGGTCGGTGACGCCTCCGCCACCGGCGGCGTTCCCGTACGGGTGACCGCCGCCGAGGACGGGGCCGTGTATGTGAGCGCGGGCTCCCGGGTGTTCGCGCTGGACGCGGCGACAGGACACGAGCGGTGGCGGTTCGACGCCCCGGCCGCGTTCCTGAGCCCACCCGCCTTCGTCCCGGGCCCCGGGGTGACGGGCGGGGGCGTCTACCTCGCCGACTACCTCGGCACCGTGTACGCGCTCGACTCCGGCAACGGCCACGACCGCTGGCGCATCGCCACCGAGGCACGGCACTCGACGGAGCCGGTCGTCACCGCCGACGGGTTGGTGCACCTCGGCAGCGGCAGCGCCCTGTACACCCTCGACGCGGTCAGCGGAACGCCCCGCTGGCGCTTCGCGACGGGCGCCGACGTGGTGGGCGCACCCGTCGTCGCGGACGGCCGGGTCCACTTCGGGTCGGCCGACCACTGCCTGTACACCGTCGACGCAGTGGGCGGCCAGCTGCGCTGGAAACTGGCCACCGGCGGGGAGATCACCGGCTCGCCGGTGGCCGTCGGCGGCGTCATCTACGCGTGCAGCAAGGACCGTTGCGTCTACGCGCTGGACGCTACGAAAGGCACCGGCCAGGCCCGGCACTCCGGCTGAGGCCCCGGCCGGCTGCCGCCCGGCTCCCGTCCGTCAGGCCGCGTCGCGTCCGCGGTGCGGCCAGGTGTCCTCGTCGCCGGGCTGTTCTTCCTCCGGGGGAGGCGGGGTGGGGAAGCGGCGGGTGCTGTCGGGGCGCGGTTCGCCCTCCGCCTCGGGACGGTGTTCGTACGGCTCGTCCAGCGGGGCTCCCTGGGTGCCGGCCTGGGGCTCGTACGGCTCGCGCTCCTCGGGGGCCGGTGGGCCCGTGTACTGCTGGTGTTCCGGGCCCTTGAACGGCCGGCCCGGAGGCGGGGCCCCGGGCTCCGGGGGCGGCGGCCCCGGAGGGTAGGGCTCTTGCGGGGGCGCTCCACGCATCCCGGGCTGTCCCGGATATGGCTGCTGCTCCGGGTAGGGCTGTTGCTCCGGATAGGGCTGCCGCTCGGGGTAGGGCTGCTGCTCGGGGTAGGGCTGTTGCTCCGGATACGGCTGTTGCGGCGGCGGTGGCCCCGCGAACGGCTGCTCCAGCGTGTCCTCTCCCCTCCCCCGATCCCCGTAGTAGGGCGCCCCGGCAACGACACCGGCGGCGCCTCCCGCTGCCGCGGGCTCGGCGGCGTGCCGTCGGGCCAGGGTGTGGCGGCCTGCCATCAGGGCGCCGGCGAGCAGCATCAGGAGTCCCCCGCCGAGGGCGAGCCAGGCACCGGAGGCGAGCCCTCCGGTGTTGCCGGCGGAGAGGCTGCCGGCGGCCTGGCCTTGCCGGACCATCCACAGGACGGTGAAGCCCAGATCCAGCACACCCGCGAACACCACGGTCAGCCGTGATTGCAGCAGTACGCCGACCACGGCCACCGCCGCCGCGACCACCATCAGCACGAACAGCCCGGTCAACAGGGCCGCGTCGGCGCCGGTGATGCCTCCGCCCTGGAAGAGCTCGTCGAGGCGGAAATCGCGTCCGAAGCGGCCGTCGTACCACGGTCGGAAGGGGCTGTATACGGCGGCCGCCGCTCCGATGAGGGCGAGCAGCGACCCGATCATGTTTCGGATCATGGTCTCGCCTCGCTTTCCGGCGCCGCTCCCGACGCCGCACGGGTGCGTGATCCGCAATCGACGCTACGCCGCCGGGAACCCCCTCGCCACTGCGGGCGTCTTGAGCCGGTGACAAAAGTTGTACTGCACGCGACAAGCACCGGGCGTCGGCTCCGGTGCCTCGCGGAACAGGTACTCATCGGGGGAACCTCATGAAGCGGATGCGTCACATCAAGCTGCTCGCCGCCGTCACCATCGTGCTGGTGGCACTGAGCGGCTTCAGCCCGGCCCGTTCCGGGGGCGGCGGCGGACGTAGTGGCGGCAGTGGTATCAGCAAGAGCAGCAGTGGGGGGCACGGCGGTGGCGGCTGCAGCAGCAAGAGTTCCAGCAGTCACAGTTCCAGCAGCAGCTCTGGCGGCGGCGGTTACAGCAGCGACGGTTACAGCAGCAGTTCCGGAAACGACGGTTACAGCAGCGGCGACAGTGACAGTTACGGCAGTAGTAGCGGCTACGGCGGCAACGGCCGCTATGACAACAACGGCACCACGTCCAGCAGCACCTCCAGTGGTTCAAGCCGTGACAGCACCGAGGCGTCCGGAACCGTGACGGAGTGCGCAGCCGCCAAGGGCCGGAAGCTCAAGAGCAAGGCGGAGCCCGGCGCTACCGTCCGTGTCCGCAACACGGGCAGGAGCACCGGCACGTTCAGTGTCCGCGTCGACTTCCGGGACGCGGACGGCACTGTCGTCGACAATGGCTCGGCCGTCGTCACCGTCCCGGTCGGCAGGAGCAAGTCGGTCGAGGTGCCGATGGACGACCCGCAGGTCGTGCGGGACGTCGAGGAGTGCGAGGTCTTCAGCGTCGTCTAGCGGGTCCGGAAAGCGGTGCTGTCGCGCCGCCCCCGGAAGAGCTCCGCCTGCTGCTGCGGAGGCAGATTGCCCAGGGCGATCAGGGGTGGGGCCTGAGCCATGGCCTGGCTGCGGGCCGCCTCCCGCGCGGCCCAGACGGCCCGCACCGTGCCCTGTACGGCACCGGACGGGTAGGAGGCCAGCACCCGGGTGCAGCGCAGCGCTGCCTGAAGCGCCCCGCCGACAGGCGCGAGCTCGGAGACGAGCCCCGTCTCATACGCGCGGCGTCCGGAGATCCGCTCGGCCGCTCCCATCAGCGCCATCCGCGCGACCTCGCCGAACGGCATCCGCTGCGCCATCCCCATCGCCTCGTAGGCGCTGACCATGCCGTAGCTGGTGTGCGGGTCGAAGAAGGCGGACTCCTCCGTTGCAACGAGGAACTCCACCTCGCTCAGCAGATAGAACGCACCGCCGCAGGCCATGCCCTCGACCGCGGCGACGACCGGAATCCACAGATCGTTGCTCTTCGGCCCGATCGAAAGCAACGGATCCTCGATTGCAAAGGGCGCATGCGGCTGTGGGACGGCGCCCTCCTCCGCGACCGCTGCCCGGTCGACGCCCGTACAGAAGGCCCGGCCGCCCGCTCCGGTGACCACCGCCGCGCGCACCGACCCGTCGGTACGCAGTGCGCGCCAGATGCGGGAGAGCGCGGCAGCGTCGGCAAGGTCGAGCGCGTTGTGCTTCTGCGGTCGGTCAAGGGTCACGGTCGCAACGCCGTCCTGCCGTTCGAGACGGATGGTCATGGCCGCTCCAGCACCCAACGGGGCACGGCCATTCGCCGTTCGCCGTCGCCGAGTTGCCGGAAGACGGCCCGTACGGGCGCTCCGATGCGCAGCTTGCCAGCGGCCACCGAGCCCAGCGGTGCGTCCGGTGCGGCGACCAGGTTGCCCACCAGCCGGATGGAGGGGTCGTCGGCCAGCTCCACCACGAGGACGTTGTACGGCGCCGCTTCGGCATAGCCGGGCAGCAGCGGTGGATGGGCCACCACATAGGACCAGATGCGTCCGCGTCCGCTCATCCACTGCCACTCGGCCTCGAACGACTGGCAGTGCGGACAGCACGGCCGCGGTGGGAAGCGCCGCACCCCGCAGCCGGAGCACGCCTGTACGCGCAGTTCGCCCTCGGCGGCGTACGACCAGAACGGCGCTCCGTCGTCGTCGGGCACAGGCAGCAGCAGTCCGGTTTCCGGCAGACCGGCCGGTTCGGCGGTCATGGTCTCAACTCCTCAGCAGCAGTGCGGAGGTGGGGACGCCCTCGCCCGCCGTCACCAGGCAGGTCGTGGCGTCGGGCACCTGGGCTGTGGAGGTGCCGCGCAGCTGGCGGACGCCCTCGGTGATCAGGTTGAAGCCGTGTACGTACGCCTCGCTGAGTCCGCCCCCGGAGGTGTTGAGCGGCAGCCGCCCGCCGATCTCCAGTGCGCCGCCCTCGGTGAAGGCCGCGCCCTCGCCGCGCCCGCAGAAGCCGTAGCCCTCCAGGGAGAGCGGGACGAGTGCGGTGAACGCGTCGTAGATCTCGGCGACATCCACATCCTGTGGACACAGATCGGCGTGCTTCCAGAGCTGTTGCGCCGTGGTCCAGGCGGGACCGCGCAGGGGGTCCTCGGCCCAGTAGTTGACCATTCCGTGGTGCTGTGCGGGCAGGCCCTGCGCGGCGGAGTGCACATAGACGGGCCTGCTGCGGCAGTCGCGTGCCCGGTCGGCGGAGACGAGGACGCACGCCAGCGCGCCGTCGGTCTCCAGGCAGTTGTCGAACAGGCACAGCGGTTCGCTGATCCAGCGGGAGGTCATATACATCTCGCGGGTCAGCGGCCGCTCGTACATCATCGCGGCGGGGTTCTGGTTGGCGCGGTTGCGGCACGCCAGTGCCACGTTGAAGAGGTGGTCGCGGGTGGCGCCGTACTCGTGCATATAGCGGCGGGTGAGCATGCCGATCTCGTCGGCCGGGCGCAGCAGCCCGAAGGGACGGGTCCACTGTGCGGGGGTGGGCAGTTGCACGGTGGTGTTGCGCCATGGCCGGCCGCCGGAGCCGCGTTTGCGGGAGCGCCAGGCCACTCCGACGGTGGCCTGTCCGGTGGCGATGGCGGCGGCCAGATGCGCGACGGTCGCACAGGAGCCGCCGCCGCCGTAGCCGACCTTGGAGAAGAACGTCACGTCGCCCGCGCCGATCGACTTGGCCACCTCGACCTCGTCGGTCTCCTCCATGGTGTACGAAGCGAAACCGTCCACCTCGGCGGGCGCGATCCCCGCGTCGTCCAGCGCCCGCAGGATCGCCCGGCAGGCGAGGGCCTTCTCGGATTCGGGGAGCCGTTTGGCGAACGGCGTCTGGCCTATGCCGACGATCGCCGTGGCGTCCTTCATGGCGTCCTCCCGGACGTGCTCCTGGCGTGCTCCGGTGCTGACAGTGCGGGAGGCTACCGCTAACCTGACGGGGTGTCAGGTACGTGAACCCAGGCAGCGGTGCCTGCGGCCCGCCGAGGGAGGCGCACGGTGAGTGGTACGGACTTCTCGGCCGCGTACGGAACCGCCTCGCGGACCACCCCGCAGACCGTCCCTGAGCTGGTAAGGGCCGCCGCCGAGCGGTTCGGGCCGCGCGAGGCCGTGGTCGAGGGACGCACTCGGATCTCGTACGAGGAACTGGGGGAGCGGGTCGCACAGGCCGCCGCCGGCTGTCTGGCCTGCGGGCTGGAGCCGGGTGACCGGGTGGCCGTCTGGGCGCCCAACACGCTGGAGTGGATCGTCGCCGCGCTCGGCGCCGTCACGGCGGGCGGCATCCTCGTACCGCTCAACACCCGCTTCAAGGGCGCCGAGGCCGCCTACGTGCTGGAGCGGACCCGTGCCCGGCTGCTGTTCGTCACCGGCACCTTTTTGGGCACCTCGTACGTCGCCTCACTGCGCCGTGCCACCGCGGAGGGGCTGGGCGCCGGCCCGCTTCCCGGACTGCCGCACCTGCGCGAGGTCGTGGTGCTGGCCCAGGACGCACCGGAGAACTTCCGCACCTGGAGCGAGTTCCTGGCCGGCGGGGCCGGTGTCCCGCGCCGGGCGGTCCGGGAGCGCGCCGAGCAGATCGCGCCCTCCTCGCCCTCCGACATCACCTTCACCTCGGGCACCACGGGGCATCCCAAGGGCGTGGTCATCAGCCATGAGCAGACGCTGCGGGTCTACGCCTGCTGGAGCGAGCTGGCCGGACTGACCGAGGGCGACCGCTATCTGATCGTCAACCCGTTCTTCCACACCTTCGGCTACAAGGCGGGCATCATCGCCTGTCTGCTGCGCGGCGCGACGATGATCCCGCAGCCCGTCTTCAACGTGGAGACGGCGCTGGCCCATATCGCCACCGAGCGGGTCAGCGTGCTGCCGGGCCCGCCCACCCTCCACCAGTCGCTGCTCGACCACCCGGCGCGCCACCAGCACGATCTGTCCGCACTCCGCCTGGTGGTGACCGGCGCCGCCGTCGTACCGCTGCAACTGGTCGAGCGGCTGCGCGCCGAGCTGAAGGTCGGCACCGTACTGACCGCCTACGGGCTGACCGAGGCGTCCGGCACTGTGACCATGTGCCGGCGCGGTGACCCGCCCGAGGTCGTCGCCGGGACCTCGGGGCGGGCCATACCGGACACGGAGGTCAAGGTCGTGGCCTCCTCCGGCGCCGAGCAGCCGCCCGGCACACCCGGCGAGGTGCTGGTGCGCGGCTACCACGTGATGTCCGGCTACTACGAGGACCCTCAGGAGACGGCCGAGGTCCTCACCCCGGACGGCTGGCTGCGCACCGGTGACGTCGGCGTCCTGGACGCCGACGGCAATCTGCGGATCACCGACCGGATCAAGGACATGTTCATCGTCGGCGGCTTCAACGCCTATCCGGCCGAGATAGAGCAACTTCTCGTCCACCACCCCGACATCGCCGAGGCCGCCGTCATCGGCATCCCCGACCCCCGGCTGGGCGAGGTCGCCAAGGTCTTCGCCGTACGCCATCCCGGCGCGACGGTCACCGCCGACGATCTGATCGCCTGGTCCCGCCGGGAAATGGCCAACTACAAGGTGCCCCGCGAGGTCGAGTTCGTGGCGGAGTTGCCCCGTAATGCCGGGGGGAAGGTGGTCAAGACGCGGTTGCGGGCGCGGAAGTGAGGGAGGGCGCTGCGGCGGTGCCTGGCAGCAGCGTGGTGTTGCGCTCGAGGATGCTGATGGTCTGTGTCCGGTCGTTCGTGGATATCGGTGACGCGTCGTCGGCCGGCGCGGGCGGGGCCATGGCGACCACCGTGCCCAGCATCAGGGCGCAAACGGCAAGAATCTTCTTGGGGCGGGTCATGAGGAGCACCTCCGGGAGCGAATGGGCGTTCTACTCATTTCTTTGACGCTGCGGCGTTCCGGGAAACGAGGAACGGGCATGCGTCGAGGGCCGCAGCCGACGACTCCCCCTCCGTGTCGTCGGCCGCGACCCTCGCATTTCCCCCGTGGGACAGCCCCCTTGGTATCCCCCCCCGGGTGGGCCGCCCCCGTGTGATGGTCGTGCGCTCTCCGGGGGTCTCCCCTGATCCCCCTGCGTCCCCCGGAGAGCGAGCCTCAGTTGGTGGGCTTGATGGTCTGGTTCCGGTCGGTGGTGCTCATCTGACCGGAGCCGCCCTCCGTGGTCTTCTTCCGCTTGATGGTCTGGTTGCGGTCCTTGGTGGACATCTCGCCGCTCTCGGGCGTGACCTTCTCTTCGTGGTCGCTCATGGTGGCATCCCCTCTTTGGGCTGGTGGGCAGATGCCCGCCCAGCGGCTCCCCCGTGGGCCGCCGGGCGGACGGGTCAGGGCCGTTCACCCTATCGGGGGGTTGGTCGGTTCCCCCTGTTCGATCCGCCTGCCCCCCGAGGCGCCGGATCGACTGGTAGAAGCATGCCGGGGGGCGATAAACGATCGATGAACGTCTCGTTGGTGAACGCGGTGAACCGCTATGCGGCAGCCTTCGCGGCCAACAGCTCGCGAACCGTGGCGGCCTCGGGCGTGCGCAGATTCTCGTACTGCTCCAGCGCTTCCCGCCAGCATGCTTGTGCGCGACGGTGCTGACCGATGGCCTCCAGAGCGCGCCCCAGCAGCGTCAGCGCGTTGGCCCGGCGCCAGGGCCCCCCGACACTGCGCAGGATGGCGATGGCCTGTTCGGCCAGTACGGCTGCCTGGGCGGGCTGTTCACCGGCGAGCTGCACCTCACCCAGCCGGAAGTACGCCATGCCCTCCCACAGGCGCTGGCGGGAGTGCTGGAAGATGTCCAGCGCCTCGCCGAAGTGCTGTTCGGCCTCCGTGAGCCGCTCGGCGTTGACGAGTGCGATACCGAGCGCGTAGAGGGTCGTCGCCCGGCGCATGGACACACCGAGCCGGGAATGGATGGTCAGCGCCTGTTCGGCGAGCGAAATCGCCTCCGCCGTCTCACCCAGTTCGGTGCTCGCCCGCGAGAGGTTGCACAGGGCGCTGGCTTCGGCGATCTGGTTCTCCTGGGCGCGGAAGGCTTCCAGCGCCTGGCCGAGGTAGTGCTTGGCATCCAGATGGCGCCCTTGGTAGTTCGCCACGATGCCGCGGTCGTTCAAGGCGTACGACGAGGAGATCGGATCCCCCTCGCCCGCCCCCAGGGCGCCCGCCACGCGGGCTTCCTCGTCCGCTTCCGCGAAGTTGCCGGTGGTGAGGTGCAGCCCGGTCAGCACCGAACGCGCACGGGCCTCGGCGTAGCCGTTGCCATCGGCGTGCGCGGCCTCCTTCAACGCTTGTGCGGCCTGTTCGTACTGCCGGATGTTGGCACCCGACTCCCCCAGTGCGCCAGCGGCCATCAGCAGGTCCACCGCCCTGCGCAGAGTGTTGCCGTGTCCCAGCTGGCGTGCACACGCGAGGAAGCAGGCCGACTCGGCGAACAGCCAGTCGATGGCCGCGGTCTGGCCGGTGAAGCTGAGCCCGTCGCCTTCCGTGGGCTCCAGATGGTCGACCAGCCGTTCCTCCGGCCGCTCCAGTGCGTGCACGTTCCGCGCCGTCGCCAAGTAGAAGTCCAGCAGCCGTCCCAGTGCTGCCTCACACTCGCTCGGGGGCTGCTCGTCGCGTTCCGCGCAGGCGCGGGCGAAGAGGCGGACCAGGTCGTGGAAGCGGTAGCGGCGGGGTGCGGCGGACTCCAGGAGGGAGGTGTCGACCAGCGACTCCAGCACGTCCTCGGTGTCCTCAGGGGTGCGGTCCAGCAGGGCCGCGGCGGCGTCCAGCGAGATGTCCGGGCCCTCGGCGAGGCCCAGCAGGCGGAAGGCGCGGGCCTGTTCGCGGTCGAGCTGGCCGTAGCCGAGTTCGAAGGTGGCCTTGACGGCCTGGTCGCCGGCCTGGAGCTCGTCCAGGCGGCGCCGCTCGTCGCCGAGTTTGGCGGCGAGGGTGGCGACCGTCCAGGTGCGGCGGGCCGAGAGCCGGGCCGCGGCGATCCGGATGGCCAGCGGCAGGAACCCGCACGCTGCCACCACATCCATGGCGGCCTCGCGCTCCGAGAGCACCCGCTCCTCGCCCACAATGCGGGTAAACAGGGCGATGGCCTCTTCGGGGCTCATCACATCGAGGTCCACCAGGTGCGCCCCGGCCAGGTCGACCATCCGTACCCGGCTGGTGACCAGGGCCGCGCACCCCGCCGTGCCGGGCAGCAGGGGCCGCACCTGCGCGGCGTCCCGGGCGTTGTCCAGCAGCGCGAGCACCCGGCGGCCCGCCAGCAGCGAGCGGAAGAGCGCGGCGCGGTCCTGGATGCCGCTGGGGATGGCCGAGTCGGCGACGCCCAGCGCACGCAGGAACGAACCGAGGACGGCTTCGGGGTCGGCGGGTGAGGCTCCGGCGCCTTGGAGGTCGACGTAGAGCTGGCCGTCGGGGAAGCGGTCGGCGGCGGCGTGGGCGACGTGGATGGCCAGCGTGGTCTTGCCGACGCCGCCGATGCCTGCGACGGCGGAGACGGCCATGACGGTGCCTTCGGCCTGGGCGAGCTGGTCGCCGAGTTCGGCGACGAAGGAGGTGCGGCCTGTGAAGTCGGCGACGGTGGCGGGCAGCTGTGCGGGGCGGGTGACGCTGGTGGCCTGGGAGGGGGAGCGGGTGTCGGTCTGGTAGGCCAGCTCGTCGTCGGCCTCCAGGATGCGCTGCCGGAGCTCGGTCAGCTCGGGGCGCGGGTCGACGCCGAGTTCGTCGGCGAGCAGCCGGCGGGTGTCGGCGTAGACGGCCAGCGCCTCGGCCTGGCGTCCGCTGCGGTAGAGGGCGAGCATCAGCAGTTCGCGGAGCCGTTCGCGCAGCGGGTGGGCCGCGGTCAGCGCCGTCAGTTCGCTGACGGTCTCGGCGTGGCAGCCGACCTGGAGGTCGAGGTCGAGCCGTAGTTCCAGCAGGCTCAGGCGCCATTCCTCCAGCCGGACGCGCTGGTGTTCGGCGAAGGGTCCGGGGATGTGGGCGAGTGGTTCGCCGTCCCATTGGGCGAGGGCTGCGGTGTACAGCTCGCGGGCCTGGTTGCGGTCGCCGCCGGAGGCGGCTTTCTCGGCGCGTACGGCCAGCTCGTGTGCTGTTTCTACGTCCAGTGCGGCGTCGGGTCCGGTGCGGACGGCGTAGCCACCGGACTCGCTGACCAGCAGATCGGCATCGGCGCCGAGGGCCTTGCGGATGCGGGAGGCGTAGGTGCGCAGTGCCGCCTTGGCCTGCTCGGGCGGCTCCTCGCCCCAGATGGCGTCGATGAGTTCCTCGGCGGTGGCGGTGTGGCCGCCGCGCAGCAGCAGCGCCGCGAGCAGGGCTTTCTGCTGGGGCGAGCCCATGCCGATCGGTTTGTCCCCACGCCAGGCGCGGACGGGACCGAGCACGGCGAAGCGAAGCTCGTGTTCCTGGTGCTCCGTTCCGACTCGCGTATGGTCCCCGGCGCCCATTGGTGTGCTCCCCTGCAGATCCGCACTCCTCCGTTCCCCGCAGAGGTCAGTCTGCCTTGTCCATGGCAATTACGTCAGCTCAGGTACCAGCCTCTCTACGAAGCCTTCGAATTCGGCGCGCGGCGAAAGCCGGTGGAAGAAGGCGCCGCACGCTAGCTGACGGGCCGTCAGGTCAGCGCTACCGTGGCCGCATGGAGACCTTCCCCAAGATCATCTCGGTGGACGACCACACGGTCGAACCCCCGCATGTGTGGCGGGACCGGTTGCCGTCCCGATACCGCGAGGTCGGGCCCCGTATCGTCCGTGCGCCAGTGAAGGAGATGACCTTCGTCGGCGGGAAGTTCGCGCCGAAGATGGGCGAGCCCGGTGACGAGGGCCCGATCGCCGACTGGTGGGTGTACGAGGCTCTGCACCGCCCGCTGACCAGGCTGGACACGGCCGTCGGCTGCGACAGGGACGAGGTGCGGCTGGAGGCGATCACCTACGAGCAGATGCGCCCCGGCTCCTACGACGTGCGGGAGCGGCTGGCGGACATGGACGTCAACCACGTCCAGTCGGCGCTGTGCTTCCCCACCTTTCCCCGCTTCTGCGGCCAGACCTTCACCGAGGCCGCGGACCGCGAACTGGGCCTGCTGGGGGTGCGGGCCTACAACGACTGGATGGTGGAGGAATGGTGCGGTCCCGACGCCCAGGGGCGCCTCATACCGCTCACGCTCGTACCGCTGTGGGACGCCGAGCTGGCCGCCGAGGAAGTGCGGCGCAACGCGGCACGCGGCGTACGCGCCGTCTGCTTCTCCGAGATCCCGCCGCGCCTGGGGCTGCCGTCCGTCCACACCGACGCCTGGGACCCCTTCTTGCGGGCCTGCGACGAGACCGGCACCGTCATCGCCATGCACATCGGCTCCTCCAGCAAGATGCCCTCCACCTCGGCGGACGCGCCGCCCGCCGTCGGCTCCACCCTCACCTTCGCCAACTGCTGCTTCTCGATGGTCGACTGGCTGCTGAGCGGAATCTTCGACCGCTTCCCCAACCTGAAGATCATGTACGCGGAGGGCCAGATCGGCTGGATTCCGTACATCCTTGAACGAGCCGATGTGGTCTGGGAGGAGAACCGGGGCTGGGGAGGCGTGGCGGACAAGGTGCTGCGCCCGCCCTCCGAACTGTTCGCCGAGCACGTCTACGGCTGCTTCTTCGACGACGCGTTCGGGCTGAAGAACGTCGAGTCCATCGGCGTGCCCAACGTCCTGTACGAGACCGACTATCCGCACTCCGACTCGACCTGGCCCAAATCCAAGGAGGTCGGCGAGGCGCAGATGGGGCACCTGCCCCCCGAACTGGTGGAGCGCATCGTGCGCCGCAATGCCATCGATCTGCTCGGGCTGACGGACGAGGGGCTGTGGGCCGGGCCCTGAGTCCGGACTCACGGGGAGGGCCTGGGAGGCGGCGGCGGGGCGAGGGCCTGGGGGGCTGTGGGGAGGGGTTGCTTGTCCCTGTCCTTTGGCCCGTCCGCTCCCCTCCGCCTCCGGCTCAAGGCTGCCGCTCAGCCCAGCGGCCGCACCGGCAGCGTCGCGTAACCGAAGGCGATGGCCGAGGGGACCTGTGCCAGCTTCTCCTGGGGCACCGCCAGCGACAGCTTCGGGAAGCGGTCGAAGAGTGCGGGCAGTGCGGTACGCGCCTCCATCCGGGCCAGCGGGGCGCCCATGCAGAAGTGCACCCCGTGCCCGAATGCCAGGTGTTCGCCGCCGGGCCGCAGGATGTCGAACTCGGCGGCGCGGTCGCCGTACTTGGCCGGGTCGCGGTTGGCCGAGGCGATCGTGGAGAGGATCGCGTCACCCTGCCGGATGGTGGTGCCGTCCGGCAGTTCGATGTCCTCGACGGCGAAGCGCAGCGGCAGGTTGGCGATGCTGGGCGCCCAGCGCAGGGTCTCCTCGATCACGTCGTCCCAGGACGCAGCGCCCTCCCGCACCAGTTGGAGCTGGTCGGGGTGGGTGAGCAGGGCGTGCACCGCGTTGCCGATGAGGTTGACGGTGGTCTCGTGCCCCGCGCCGATCATCAGCAGCAGGGTGTCCAGCAGCTCCTTCTCGGAGAGCGCGTCACCCTCGTCGTCCCGGGTCGAGACCAGCACGCTGGTCAGGTCCTCGCCCGGCTCGGCGCGCCTGGCCTCGGCCAGCGCGGTGAAGGCCGCCATCATGTCCACCGCCGTCTGTCCGGCCTGTTCGGCCGTCAGCGTGGTGTCCATGATCAGGTCCATCAGCCGCTTCATCTCGGGCCGCTGGTCCTCCGGTACGCCGAACAGCTCGCAGATGACGTTCATCGGCAGCGGATGGGCGAAGGAGGAGCGCAGATCCAGCTGCAGAGCACCGGTGGTGACCTCCGCCAGCTTGATCTCCCGCTCCATCGCGTCCAGCAGCTCCGCGGTGATCCGCTCCACACGGGGCAGCATGGCGGCCGTACGCCGTGCGGTGAACGCGGGCGCGACCAGCTTCCGGAGCCGCTTGTGGTCCTCCCCGTAGGAGCACAGCATGTTCTCCCGGTCCAGCCAGGTGAGCAGCCAGCTGTCGCGGAACTCGCCGCGCTGCCAGGGCGGCCAGTGCTGCCGGGGGTCCTTGGAGACCCGCGGATCCCGCAGCAGCTGCTTGAGCACGTCGAACTCGCTGACGTACCAGGCGTGGACCCCGGCGGGCAGCTCGACCAGTGTGGCGTGCGCCCCCCGTCCGCGGATCCGCTCGGCCTCGCCGTGGATGTCCCGGCCTAACGGGTCTATGCGGACGGTCCGCTGCTGTTGCGCTTCCACGGGGTTCCTCCTGCGGTGTCGGGGCTGACGGGGCTGAACCGGGCGGGCAGCGAGACCAGTCCACGCTGGAAGGGGCCGGGCCGCCAGTCCAGTTGGCCGTAGGGAACCGACAGCTCGATGTCGGACAGCCAGGCGGTGAGCCGTTCGATCGCGGTCGTGGCGATCAGCAGGGCGGGCTGCTGGACGGGGCAGGCGTGCGGGCCCGCGGCCCATGCCAGGTGCGCGCCGCCTCCGGACCCTGCGGCGCCCGTGCTCTCACCCGGCGCGGCGCGTCCGCTCTGGGTGGAGGCCGCTGCGTAGGAGACCAGCACGAGCTGGCCGGCACGCATCCAGACACCGTGGAAGTAGACGTCCCGGCGGGGGTAGTGCGCCGAGTAGTTGGCCATCGGCGGCTCGTTGCGCAGCACGTCGTGCAGCGCGTCACGGGCCGTCAGCGCGCCGCCGGAGAGGTTGCCGTAATAGCGGTCGTCGACGAGCATCCGGCTGAGCGCGTTGCCGATCAGGTTGGACAGCGGCTCGTAGCTGGCGCCCAGCATCACCACGATCTGGTGAACGACCTCTTCGGCGCTCAGCTGCGCGGGGTGGTCGATCAGCCAGGACGTCAGGTCCTGGCCGCGTTCCCGCTGCTTGAGCTGGGTCAGTTCGGTGATGTAGCGGGTGTAGGCGGCATCGGCGGCTGCCGCGTCCTCGGGCGTCTTGCTGTCGAACATCCCGGCGATGCCCTGGATCAGCAGCTCGCTGCTCTCGTCGGGCAGCCCGAAGGCCCGGTTGAAGACGAGCAGCGGCAGCACCCGCGCGAACTGGCCGACCAGGTCCGCCTCGCCGTCCTGCGCGAAGCTCGCGATCAGCGAGTCGGCGACCTCCCGCACCATCTGACGGATCGTGTGCGGCTCCAGCCGCGCGAAGCTGTCGGAGATGACCTTCCGGTACCTGGCGTGCGTCTCACCGTCGGTGAACAGCGCGTTGGGCCGTCCCCGCAGCATCGGCATCACGGCCGAGTCCTCCGGCACGCTGTCCAGCCAGATGCTGGAGTCCTTCGACCAGGTGGCCGGGTCGTGCAGCAGATCCAGCGCGGCGCGGTAGTCGATCACCAGCATCGCGCCCACCCCGGGTGCGATCTCCACCGGGGCGACGGCGCCGTATTTGCGCAGCCGCTCGTAGACGGCGTACGGGTCGGCCGCGAACTCCTCCCCGTACAGCGGGGTGACCTCGTGCTTCGGCCGGGACAGCGGCGGCGGCATCTGGCCGGAGGGCTGGGTACCCGGCGCTGGGGCGGTGCTCAAGAGGGCTCCTGGGACTGCGGCTGGCTGGGCTGCTGTTGCTGCTGTTGCTGGTCGAGGGCTTCGAGGACATGGCCGACGAGCGCGATCAGCGCGTCGGCGGACTGGTCGCGGTCGCGCGCGTCGCACACCACGAGCGGGGTGTCCGGCTCCAGATCGAGGTGGTCCCGCAGGGTGTCCGGGTGGTGCTGCGGGGAGTCCGGGAAGGAGTTGACGGCCACCGCGTACCGCAGCCCCGCCTCCTCGATCATGTCCATCACCTCGAAGGAGTCGGCGAGGCGACGGGTGTCCGCCAGCACCAGGGCGCCCAGCGCGCCCCGCGCGATGTCCTGCCACAGCGGGCGGAACCGGCGCTGCCCCGGGGTGCCGAACATGTACAGCACCAGATCACCCGGCAGCGTCAGCCGCCCGAAGTCGATGGCGACCGTGGTGGTGGTCTTGTCGCGTACCCCGGCCAGATCGTCCACCAGCGCACCGGTCCGCGTCATCACCTCCTCGGTGTGCAGCGGCTGCGTCTCGGACAGCGAGCGGATGAAGGTGGTCTTGCCCACCCCGAACGGCCCCGCGACCAGCAACTTGACCAGCGTCTGCGGCTTGTCGTCCAGATACATGGAGCCGCCTTGCGCCCCGGAGCCCGACGGGGCGTCCGGACTAGGAGGACTTGAGAGTGCGGAGTCCATTGAGAACTTTCTCCAGAATCTGCCGCTCCGGCAGTTCGGCGTCGGGGATCGGGGCGCGGGCCATCAGACGGCCCGCGTCCACCAGGTCGGCCACCAGGACCTTGACCACACTGACCGGAAGCCGCAGATGCGCGGCGGTCTCGGCGAGCGACAGCGCGCCACCGCGCAGCAGCTCCAACAGCCGGATCTCCTCCGGGCGGAGCCCGGAGGCCGTCGAGGGATCCACCGCGCCGTGCAGCACGGTGAGGCGGTCGAGCGTGTTGCGGCTGGGCCGGGCTCGTCCGGTCGTCGCCAGATACGCAGGCACCAGGCGCCTGCCGTCACGGGGCGGCGGAGTCATATCGCCGTGTCGTTCCTCGCCGGGGTGCTCATGGTCTTCGCTCCCAGCGACGCGACCTGTACCTGCATCTGGTGGGTGACCACGCCCATGTTCACGTCGGGGCCTGCGAAAACAGCCAGCGTGGTGTTCTCACCCGCGGGGATCGCGAAGACCCAGCCGTGGTCGGACTCCACCACGGTCTGCCGCAGCCGTGCCTCGTACGTACCGGCGAACGCCGCCGTGGTGGTACGCGCGGCGCCCTGGAGCGCGGAGAGCATCGCGGCCACACCCTCTGCCGCGTCCCGTTCCAGGTTGGGCGAGCGCCCCTCGATGAGGCCGTCGCCGGAGATGACGGCCGCGTGGATGACGTGCGGGAGCTCCAGGAGGGGGCCCAGCACCCAGGAGGTGTCGTCCCGGAGTGACCGGCGTGTCGGGATTGTCATTCCTGCGGATTCCCTTCAGAGGAACGAGGATCTGCGTGGGGGGCGTCGGGGAGCGCGCTGCCGTGAGCGGGGGTCGGGCTCCATGCCGCGGACGCCGCCTGGGGCGATGCCCCCGTATCGACGGCCTCGTCGACTGCCGCGCGGCCCGAGTTGGTGCCGCGCTGGAAGGCGGCCCAGCGCTCCGCACTCTCCTCCGGCGACGTCTGCGGCTCGGCAGGCGCCTGCTGCGCCTGCGCATGGTGCCCGGCCGGCGCGGCATCGGGCATCGCCTCGTCCGCCGGGGCGCCCGGTGCCGACGGCGGTACCGGCCGACGGCGCCGGCGCCGCGGCAGGTCGTCCTCGGACGGCTGCGGCTGCCCCTGCGGCTGGTCCGTGGTCCGGCCCTGCGTCGGGCTGAAGGGCCGCGTGCGCGAGGCCGTGCGGCCCGAGTCGGGGCCGAGCTGGACCGTCGCGGTGTGCTCGGGCTCGGGCTGGGCCGGGCGCTGGGCGGCGGGCTGTCCGGGCAGCCCCGAGGCCGATGCGGCACTCGTGCCGGAGCGCGGCACCGGGGCCATGGGGGACATCGGCTGCTCCTCCTCGTCGAGCAGCGTCAGCAGCGGGTCGCCGGGGACGTGCACGATGGCCCGTACACCGCCGTACGGGGAGACCTCGACGGACGCGGTGAAGCCGTACTGCCTGGCGAGCTGCCCGACCGTGGCGAAGCCCGTCTTGGGCGGGTCACCCAGCTCGGTCAGCAGCACGTTGTCCTGGCCCGCCATCATCCGCTGGGCGCGGTCCATCTCCTCGGCATGCATGCCGACACCGGCATCGTCGATGATCACCGAGGCGCCGCGGTTGCCCTGCTGGATGGTGACGGCCACGGGGAGCTCGGGGTGCGAGTAGTGCAGCGCGTTGGCGAGCAGCTCGGTGAGCACCACGGCGGCGGGCTCCACGGCTCGCGCCACCACGCCTATCGGGTCGCGCAGCTGGTTGGTGACCTGGACGCGCTCGTAGCCGCTGAGCCGGGACATCGCGCCGACGACGATGTCGCCCAGGTGCGAGTTCTGCCGGGTCAGCCCGGGCCAGGCGCCGCAGACGATCGCGGTGGACTGGATACGGCGCAGCGCCTGCTCGTTGAGGAAGTCCGCGGCCAGCAGATCCTCGGCCACGAACGGGTCGTCGTAGCGTTCCTGCATCGTCTGCAACCGCGTCTGCAACTGGTAGAGCAACGCCTGGATGGTGGTCGTCGCACCGCGCATGGATGCCTGCGCGGCGCCGTCCACGCGCAGCCGCTCCTTGGTGACGGCGTCGCTGACCTGTTCCATCACCGTGGTCAGCGCGCGGTCCAGCTCGGTGCCCTGGAAGGTGGGGTCGAGCAGCCCGCGTACGGGGACGTTGGGATGGGCGAGTGCCGCGGTCACATCCGGGATGCGGGCGCCCGCCAGATGCCGGACCTCGGCCTCTGTCGCCTGGGCGCGCCGGGCGAGGGCCGCCTGGTGGTGCCGGGCTTCCTGCAGATCCTTCTCGGCGGTGGCGGAGCGCTGCCGCAGCCGCTTCGTCTCCCGCGCCGAACGCGCCAGCAGGAGGGCGAGTGCCACGGCGGCCGCCGTCCCCACGGACAGGATGACGGTCAGTGCCACCGGTATCTCGGTCATCGGCGTCCTTGAGCGATTGGATTGTCGTGCGGGCCGGGCCAGTCCGCGGACTGATCACGAACTGGGCGCGAACTGATCAGAAAACAGCAGTACCTGCCATGTTCCCTCAGTGGCGCTGTGCGCGCAGCCGGATGCGGAATCCGCACTCCTGGTTGCCGACAGCAAATGCGCTGGTGCGCGGCGCAGAGGCTAGCACTTCTGATCGACGCTCAACCGGGCGGTATGCGTGGGGTTCGCCACTTGGTCCGCCCTCGGGGCCGCCATGGGTTCGCCACCTGGCCCGCCGTCGGGGTCGCCACCTCGACCGGGCCCGCACCCGGGCCGGGCGGCGGGTCGGCCCGCCCGCACCCTTGCCTGACGAGGCGTCAGGTACCAGCATGGCCGGGTGCTGACTTTCCCTCCCGGACGGCTGGCCTACGGAATCCAGCTGCCGGTCCAGTCACAGAGCACCCTCTACGCCGAGCCCTGGGAGGCCGCCGCCGGGCCGGCCGAGCTGCTGGCTGTGGCCCGCGCCGCCGATCAGCACGGCTACGCCTACATCGGCTGCTGCGAACACGTCGCCGTGCCGCGGAGGCTGGCCGGCACTATGAGCACCGTGTGGTACGACCCCGTGGCCACGCTCTCCTTCCTGGCCGCCGCCACCGAACGCGTGGCGCTGCTCAGCCATGTCGCCGTCGTCGGCCTGCGGCATCCCTTGGCGAGCGCCAAGCAGTACGCCACGCTCGACCATCTCTCCGGCGGCAGGCTCGTCCTGGGGGTCGGTGCCGGGCACGTACGTGAGGAATTCGAAGCTCTCGGCGCGGATTTCGGGGCGCGGGGACCGGTACTGGACGAGACGATCGACGCGCTGAAGACCGCCCTGGGGGAAGAGGAGTTCCCCGCCTTCACGGGCGACCGCTTCGCCTTCGCCGATCTGGGGCAGCAACCGCGCCCGGCACAACGGCCCCGGCCGCCGGTGTGGGTCGGCGGCTCCTCGCCCCCCGCGGTACGCCGCGCCGCCCTGCGCGGCGACGGCTGGCTCCCCCAGGGCGACTCCCGCGAAGCTCTGCCGGCCAAGATCGAGCGCATCCGCCGGCTCCGGGAGTCGTCCGGACTGGCGGAGTCCCCCTTCACCTTCGGCGCCATCGCCGAGCCCCTCTATGTGGGCAGCCCCACCTGGGATGTGGGACGCCGCACCTGTCATGGTTCGCCCGCCTCGATCGCCGAGGCCCTCCGCCCCTACCGCGCCATGGGCGTCACCCAACTGCAACTGCGCTTCCGCGCCAGGTCGCCCGGCGAGCTCCTCGACCAGCTCGCACTGTTCGCGGAGCAGGTCGCCCCGCAGCTGGCCGAGGCGTAGCTCCCACCCCCCCTTCTCCGCAAGGAGTAGCGGGGCAGACACGGGGTCCGACGAGAGGTGGCGGCTCCGCAAGGGGGCGCCGTACAGGAACGAGGAGGCAGCGATGGGGAAGCTGGACGGCAGGGTGATCCTGATCAGCGGAGCCGCCCGTGGCCAAGGCGCGGAGGAGGCCAGGCTGTTCGCCGCCGAGGGCTGCCAAGTGCTGCTCGGCGACGTACTGGACGACGAGGGCGAACGCGTGGCGGCCGAACTGGGCCCGGAGCAGGCCCGCTACGTACATCTGGACGTACGCGACGAGGCTGACTGGCAGACCGCGGCAGACACCGCCGAGCGAGCCTTCGGCAAGGTTGACGGCCTCATCAACAACGCCGGCATCCTCCGTTTCAACGAGCTCACGGCGACACCCGTTGCCGAGTTCCGCGAGGTGGTCGACGTCAACCAGACCGGCTGCTTCCTCGGCATGAAGACCCTCGCCCCGCGCATCGAGCGGGCGGGCGGCGGCACCATCGTCAACACGGCCTCCTACGCCGCCATGACGGGCATGGCCTTTCTCACCGCCTACGCGGCGACCAAGGCCGCGATCGTCGGCATGACCCGCGTCGCTTCGATGGAGCTCGCGGGCCGCGGCGTCCGCGTCAACGCCATGTGCCCCGGCGCGATCGACACCCCGATGACGAACCCCGCGCAGGCGGCGGAGAGCGGCCTCCGGCTCGACGCCGCCGACTCAGAAGCCGTCAGCAGCACGGCAGCCTTCTACGCCAAACTCATTCCGCAGGGCCGGATGGGCAGCCCGGAGGAGGTGGCGCGGCTGGCCCTCTTTCTCAGCTGTGCGGACTCCTCGTACGTCACGGGCCAGCCGTTCGTCATCGACGGCGGCTGGCTGGCGGGAGTCTCGGTGCTCTGAGCTCCACCTTTCCGGACGGCAGCCTAGGAGTTTGCTCCTTCGCTTGTGGAACGGTGGCGCCGGTACGCCGGGAGGGGGGCCGATTTCCGCCAGGAAGACTTCGCAAGTCCTACAGCATTTCGTGATCACTTCTTCACTTTCCCTTCACTCTGAGCGCCGGCCCCTCCGTGCGCGCGGAGGGGCCCACCCATGTCCGCAGGGGGTCCTCCGCCGTATTGACGGCCCCACCCCGCGGTGCCAGAGTCGGACGCATCGCTATCTGACGGAGCGTCAGAAAAGCTTCGCCCAAGGAGATGACACCGTGGAGTTCGGGCTCTTTGTTCAGGGGTACGTGCCCGCCGCGCGGGCCCAGGCCGATCCGGAGGCCGAGCACAAGGCACTGGTCGAGGAGACCGAGTACGTCATCCAGGCGGACAAGTCCGGCTTCAAGTACGCCTGGGCCTCCGAGCACCACTTCCTGGAGGAGTACAGCCATCTGTCGGCCAACGACGTCTTCCTCGGCTACCTCGCACACGCCACCGACCGCATCCACCTCGGCTCCGGCATCTTCAACCCGTTGCCGCAGGTCAACCACCCGGTGAAGGTGGCGGAGAAGGTCGCCATGCTCGACCACCTCTCCGGCGGCCGTTTCGAGTTCGGCTCCGGACGGGGCGCCGGCTCCCACGAGATCCTCGGGTTCCTGCCGGGTGTCACCGATATGAACCACACCAAGGAGATCTGGGAGGAGACGATCGCCGAGTTCCCCAAGATGTGGCTTCAGGACGAGTACCAGGGGTTTCAGGGGGAGCACTGGTCGTTGCCCCCACGCAAGATCCTTCCCAAGCCCTATGGCGGCTCACACCCGGCGATGTGGTACGCGGCCGGCTCCCCCTCGTCGTACGCGATGGCAGCGGAGAAGGGGCTGGGGGTGCTCGGGTTCAGCGTGCAGAAGGTCTCCGACATGGAGTGGGTCGTCGAGTCCTACAAGGGTGCCGTCAAGGACGCCCGGCCCATCGGCGGCTACGTCAACGACAACGTCATGGTGACCTCCACCGCCATCTGCGCCGAGACGACGGAGAAGGCCAAGCAGATCGCCGTGCACGGCGGCCTCAACTATCTGCAGTCGCTCCTCTTCCGCTACCACGACACCTTCCCCCGGCCGGAGGGCATCCCGCAGTGGCCGGAACTGATCCCGGACTACACCGAGGAAGTCGTCGAGCTGCTGATCGCCGAGGAGCTGATGATCTGCGGCAACCCCGAAGAGGTGCTGCGGCAGTGCAAGCGCTGGGAGCAGGCCGGCGCCGACCAGCTCTCCTTCGGACTGCCCATCGGGATCCCGTACGAGGACACCATGAACACGATCAAGCTCATCGGTGCGCATGTGATCCCGCAGATCGACACCGACCCGGTGCACCGCACCACCCGCTTCCGCGACGGGGCCCGCAACGGCTGACACACCACCCGGCGCGCAATGGCTGACACCCCACTCGGCGCGCGACAGCTGAACCGCCCGTGCCCGGCGCCGCGGCGGAGACGGCAGGACGACCGAAGGAGGACCCGCAGCATGCTTGACCACCTCATCACGGGCGCCACCGTCGTCGACGGCACCGGGGCGCCCTCCTACCGGGCCGACATCGGCATCCGGGACGGCCGGATCGCCTGTGTCGCCGAGCCCGGAACGCTCCGCGAGGAGGCCCGAAGCAGCCAGAACGCCGCCGGGCTGATCCTCGCCCCCGGATTCGTCGACCCGCACACCCACTACGACGCGCAGCTGTTCTGGGACCCGTACGCGACGCCCTCCATGAACCACGGCGTCACCACGGTCGCGGGCGGCAACTGCGGCTTCACCCTGGCGCCGCTCAACCCCGAGCGCCCTCAGGACGCCGACTACACACGGCGGATGATGTCCAAAGTGGAGGGCATGTCCCTGGTCGCCCTGGAGGAGGGTGCCCCTTGGAACTGGCACTCCTTCGGCGATTATCTGGACGCGCTGGAGGGCCGTACGGCGGTCAACGCGGGCTTCATGGTGGGCCACTGCGCGCTGCGGCGGCATGTGATGGGCCAGGACGCCATCGGAGGACAGCCCGACGAGGCGCAGCTCGAGCAGATGCTGCGGCTCCTCCACGAGGCGATGGAGGCGGGCGCCTGGGGGCTGTCCACGACCCAGTCGTCCACCCACTCCGACGGCGACGGCAACCCCGTCGCCTCCCGGCACGCCGGGCCGGAGGAACTGCTGGCGCTCTCCCGCGCCGTCGCCGACCACGAGGGCACCCAGCTCGAGGCCATCGTCGCCGGCTGCCTCGACCAGTTCTCCGACGACGAGATCGATCTGCTCGCCCGGATGTCGGCGGCTGCCGGACGGCCGCTCAACTGGAACGTGCTCACCATCGACGCCGCCGTACCCGAACGGGTGCCACGGCAGCTGGCCGCCGGCGAGCACGCCCGTAAGCAGGGCGGCCGTGTCGTGGCGCTCACCATGCCCATCCTCACCCCCATGAACATGTCGCTGGGCACCTTCTGCGCGCTCAACCTCATCCCCGGATGGGGTGACGTGCTCGGGCTGCCCGTACCCGAACGTCTCGCAAAACTGCGCGACACCGGCGTACGCGCCGAGATGCTGCGCCGCGCGGACAGCAAGGAGGCGGGCGTCTTCCGCCGACTGGCACGCTTCGACAGGTACGTCATCGGCGACACCTACTCGGCCGCCAACGAAGGGCTGACGGGCCGCGTCGTGGCCGACATCGCTGCCGAGCGTGGCCAGGACCCCTTCGGCTGCCTGGTGGACATCTGCGCCAACGACGAGCTGCGTACGGTGCTGTGGCCGATGCCCACCGACAACGACCCGGCGAGCTGGGAACTGCGCAGGCAGACCTGGGAGCACGAGGACGTCATGCTGGGCGGCTCGGACGCGGGCGCCCATCTGGACCGCATGTGCGGAGCGCCCTACACGACGCGCTTTCTGGGTGACTGTCTGCGCGGCCGGAAGCTGGTCGGCCTGGAGCGCGCCGTGCAGCTGCTCACCGACGAACCGGCCCGGCTGTTCGGACTGCGCGAGCGCGGTCAGGTGCGCGAGGGCTGGCACGCCGATCTGGTGCTCTTCGACCCCGAACGGATCGACGCGGGCCAGGCGACCCTCGTCCACGACCTGCCCGGCGACAGCCCCCGGCTCGACTCGCGCGCTGTCGGAGTCGTCGGCGTGTGGGTCAACGGCGTGGAGACCATCCGCGACGACAAGGTCACCGGCGCCGTGCCGGGCAAGGTCCTGCGCTCGGGACGCGACACGGAGACCGTCAGTACGAGGTGAGCGCCGGGCAGCCCGCAGCGGCGGTCACGACGTGGTGGTGCACGTGGTGTTGAGGGTGTAGCCGGGCTTGTTCTTCTTCAACTCCTCGGCCTTGATCTTGCCGTCGACAATGATCTGGCAGCCGATCTCCTTCTTCGGCTCCTTGGAGGCGACCTGGAGCGAGAGCGACCTGCCCGGCTCGATCTTGAACTTCTTCGACCACGGGGTCTTGACGCTGTCCAGGTCGAGGTCGTGGTCGCCGCCGGGATCGTCACCGGCCTGGTACTTGACACCGGGGATGTAGAGGCTGGCGGGCGAGTCGCCGGTGACCCGCAGCTCGACGGTGACGCGGGAATCCCGCTCCTCGGGAGCGGCCTGAGAGCGGGAGGAGCCGCCACCGGCCGCGTCGCTGTCGTCCCCGCTGTCGGAGCAGCCCGCGACCAGCAGCAGGGTCGCGGCGGCAAGGCAGACGGCTGCCCGGTGTGTGCGCATCGTGAGTGTCTCCAGGGCTGTTCGGTGGCCGACCGCCCCCGCGGTCGGTCAGGCGTACGATCGTCACACGCGGACGGTCGGCGCAACCACTGGAACCGTGAACAAATCCGCGGCACACCCCCACTGGCCTCGCGAGCAGTTCAGCGCCGCCGCAGCGCCGCGTCCGCCAGTGCGGGCGGTGTGTAGTAGCTGTCCTCAGGGTTCAGATCCGTGCCCGGCGGCACGATCTCGTCGATCCGGTCCAGCACATCCGCGCTCAGCGTCACCTCGGTGCCCGGCAGCAGCGTCTCCAGGTGCTCCCTCGTGCGCGGCCCCAGCAGCACCGAGGTGACAGCCGGATGGGTGCGGACGAACGCGGTGGCCATGTGCCGCAGCTCGATCCCCGCCTCCTCCGCCAGCTCGGCCAGCGCGTGCACCGCCTCCAGTTTCCGCGCGTTGGCCGGTCGGCTCACATCGAACTTGTGCCGCTCGATGGCCGTACGGCCCGCGCTCAGATCGATGTCGTCGGCCGAGCGGATACGTCCCGACAGCCAGCCGCCGGACAGCGGCCCCCACACCAGCACGCCGAGCCCGTAGCGCTGCGCGGTCGGCAGCAGCGCGGCCTCGGCACCGCGCGCCAGGATCGAGTACGGCGGCTGCTCGGTACGCGGCCGGACGTGACCGCCCCGCTGTGCCGCCCACTGCGCCTCCACCTGGAGCTCGGCGGGGAACGTGGAGGTGCCGACAGCGCGCACCTTGCCCGCGCGGACGAAGTCCGACAGTGCGCCCAGGGTCTCCTCGATGTCGGTGTGCGGGTCCGGGCGGTGCAGCTGGTAGAGGTCCACATGGTCGGTGCCCAGCCGACGCAGGCTGTCGTCCAGCGCGCGGGTCAGCCAGCGGCGGCTGTTGCCGCTGTGGTTGGGCTCGTCCCCCATCGGCAGGTGGCCCTTGGTGGCCAGGACGACCTCGTCCCTGCGGCCCTTGAGGGCCCGGCCGACGACCTCCTCACTGGCGCCGTTGCCGTAGATGTCGGCGGTGTCCACGAGATTGATGCCGCTGTCGAGAGCACGGTGGATGATGCGGACGCAGTCGTCCTGGTCGGTGTTGGCGGTACCCAGCATCATGGCGCCGAGGGCGTGGTCACTGACCGAGATGCCCGTACCGCCGAGAATGCGCCGTTGCACAGTTGCACTCCTGTTTGTCGCGTCTGCTTGTCGAGTCCCCTGTGTTCGGGTTCCTGGCAAGCCTCGCCCAGGCCGCAGACCCCAGCCAGATCAAGCCCAGCCTGGGTCCGGCAGTACCACCCTCGGCGGATACTGGACGTATGACAGCCACGGAGAAGAAGGAGACGCTGGAGATCGGCGCTTTCCTCAAGTCCCGCAGGGCAGCGCTCGACCCGGAGGAACTGGGGCTGCCACCCATCCACAACCGGCGCCGCGTACCCGGGCTCCGCCGCGAGGAGGTCGCCCAGCTCGCGGGCATCAGCGTCGACTACTACATCCGCATCGAGCAGGGCCGCGCACAGGGCATCTCGGACCCGGTGCTCGACGGGCTGGCGCGTGCCCTGCGGCTGACCGACGACGAGCACACCTATCTGCGCAACCTCGCCGAACCCAGGTTTGCCGACAGCGCGCAGGCCCGGCCCGTCGTACGGCCCGAGATCCAGCAACTGCTGGACGCCATGGGACCGTATGTGCCCGCCTCCGTCCACGGCCCCGGTATCGACTACCTGGCCTGGAACGCGCTGGGCGCCTGCATCGCCTTCGACCTGGAAGCCCTGCCGCCGCAGCAGCGCAACGCCCCGCTGCTGGTCTTCCTCCACCCCGACAGCCGTGCTCTGCACCCCGACTGGGACACCGTTGCCGCCGAGACGGTGGCAGCCCTGCGCTCCGAATGCGCGCGCTACCCGTGCCACCCGCGGGTCAAAGGGGTGCTGACGCAGTTGCTCGACTCCAGTGCCGAGTTCCGCGCACGGTGGGAGGACCAGCAGGTGCGCGAAAAGCTCGCAGGCCGCAAGCGCATCCGCCACCCGCAGGTGGGCGAGCTGGAGCTGACCTATGAGACGTTCCAGCTCGCTGTCGACCCCCAGCAGACGCTGTGCACCTACACCGTCGAGCCCGGCTCCCCCTCGGAGGCCGCACTGCGGTGGCTCGCGGACCGGACGAGCGAGGAATCACTCACTCACTGACTCACTCGCCCCTCCGGGACCTTCCCAGCCAGACCGGATTCGTCATCGCCGCCATGGCGCCGGGCAACCCGGACCCCTCCTTCGCGGGGTGCCGCACTTCAGCCCGTACGTAGGTGGCGAGCGAGGGCGTCGTCCGCCAGCCGAGCTCTGCGCCGCCGCCGGTGCGCATGGTGCCCTCATCCGTGACCAGGTGCAGCGTGGCACCCTCGGGTGCGCCCCGCACCGTGAGGGTGACATCCACCTCGGTGTCCGGCTCCGCCCGTAGCGTTTCCCCGAGCGTGGCGTGACCCCCCTTTGCAGTGGTCGCCTTCAGCTCGACGGAAATCCGCGAAGACTCGGCCAGATACGACCGTCCCGCCCGGATCGCCGCCAGCAGCGGGCCGCGCGCCAGATCGTCCGCATGGACGACGGTCTGCGGCAGACCCACGTCCTGACCCTCCCGGTGCGCGTCGCTGTTCCCCATGGCGGGCAGCCGGCTGTCGCCGCTGACGAGCATGTTGTCCCAGGCGGCCAGCGCCAGCTCGTCGTCGGCCGTCCACGGCCCGTTCCACACCTCCACCGCGTCCGCGTGCTCATAGCCGAACTTCCACTGGCACCCCACGAACGGGCAGTTGGGATGCGCAGGGACCACCAGACCGCCCGCCCGGTGCACGGCCCGTGCGAACCGCGGATACGCGTCGTCCCGGGCCCGGTAGCGCCAGTCGAGGAAGGTGCCGGGGTCGGTGCCGAGCGCCAGATAGTGGCCGTTGCGGGTGGTGATCTCCTCGCCGCACAGCACCAGCAGATCGTCGCCCCACAGCCCCTCCCACGCGGCGTGCCCGGAGGTGGTGTTGTGCTCGGTCGTGGTGAGGAAGTCCAGCCCGGCGGCGCGCGCCGCGACCGCCACCTCCTCCGGCGTACGGCGCCCGTCCGAGTGCACCGTATGCAGGTGACAGTCACCCCGGTACCAGGCCCGACCCCGCCCCTTGGCGCGCTCGGGCGGGTAGCTGGGCCGCGGCGTACTCCCGGGCTCACCGTGCCGCAGGGTGACCGTCACCTCGTAGTCCATGCCCTGTGGCGCCACCGTGTAGGGGCCCAGCGCCACATGCCAGGTGCCCGCCCGGACCGGGCCCGCCAGATAGCCGGGCGTCGCCTTCTCCGCGCTGATCGAGAAGGAGTCCCGGAAACCGCCGGACCAGCCGCGGAAACCACGTCCCCCCAGCGCCGTGCCGCGCTGGTCGAAGACGCCGATGTCGAGCGCATTGCCGGGTGTGCCCTTCGGCACGTCCGGCTTGTCGTAGCGGTAGGAGACCGCGATCTCACGCACCCCCTCGGGGATCTCCACCGGCAGATACACGAAGTCGGGAGCGCCGGGCGGCAGATGACCGCGCAGCGTACGGCGCACTGTCGCACCGTCCTCCGCGCGGGCGAAGCTCGCTCCGGAAAGCGTCACCGCTGTCGCGGTCCCGGCGGCGAGGGAGAGCCGCAGCGCGTCGCGTCTGCCCATGTGCGTGTCCGTGGAGTTGCTCATCGGGGTGTCCATGGAGGAGTTGTACGCGCGGCCGGTGAGGGGGAGAAGACCTGGGGATGGCGGAAACGCCAACTGCTGCGCCGGACCGCAGCGCCAGAAGCAGAAGCCCTGCGGGGGCATGGAGTTCACCCCGGCCCCCCGGCACAGTGACGGGATGCGGATCTCGACGACCATCCTGCTCACCGACGAGACCATCCGGCCCGCCCGACTCGCCCGCGAACTGGAACAGCGCGGCTTCGGCGGGCTCTATCTGCCCGAGCACACCCACATCCCCGTCAGCAGGCAGACACCCGCCCCGATGGGCGACCCTCTGCCCCGCCCTTACGGGCGCACACTCGACCCCCTGATCGCCCTGGCCGCCGCCGCCACCGTCACCGAACGGCTCGCCCTGGGCACCAGCATCACGCTCGTCGCCCAGCACGACCCCATCGTGCTTGCCAAGCAGATCGCCACCCTCGACCGGATGTGCGGCGGCCGGTTCACGCTGGGCGTGGGGTTCGGCTGGAACGTGGAGGAGGCCGCCGATCACGGCGTCGCCTGGCATCGCCGCCGCGACCTGGTGCGCGACCGTATCGCGCTGATGCGGGCCCTGTGGGCGGCCGAGCCGACGCCTTACGAGGGCGAGTTCGGCTCCGTACGCGCCTCACTGGCCCACCCCAAACCGGTACGCCCGGGCGGTCCCCGCCTGCTGGTCGGCGGCGCAGCGGGCCCCACCCTCTTCGCGCACATCGCCGAGTACGCGGACGGCTGGCTGCCCATCGGCGGCAGGGGCCTCACGGACACCGTCCCCACCCTCCACGCCGCATGGCGCTCCGCCGGCCGCCCCGGTACCCCAGCAGTCGTGCCCAGCTTCGTCCTCCCCTCCCCGGGGAAACTCCAGCACTACCGCGACCTGGGCGCCGAAGAAGTCCTGCTGCAACTTCCCTCGGGCACCGAACCGGAGGTCCTGAGCACCCTGGACGACTACACGCGGTACCTGTGAAGCCTTGGATCGATCAGGGCCTCCCGCTGGCGAACGGTGAGCCGGTCGCGCCTGACCGCGACGGCATAGGCGTCGGCACCGATGCGCTGCGGTGCGATCGGATCGGTGAGACGGGGATGTCGCTGGGCGGCGGCCAGCGCCGCGGCCACCCGGTCCGCCGACCAGCCGAGCGCTTCGGCCAGTTGCGCAGGGGCGAGCGGCTTACGCGTGTGCACCAGTGCGGCGAGAACCGTGGGCGCGTCGGCCTCCGCGGGATCGGGCGCGTGCCCGCCGGTCATCTCGGTACTGACACGTCCGAAAAACCGTCCCATGGCGGCGAGCCGCGCGCCCGCGGGAGTGTCCGGGCCGAGAATCTCGGCACCCTGCTGCGCCGCCTGAGCCCACACGGTGTTCTTCTGTGAGCTCGCCGTCCACGCCTTGATCCAGACGTCGTCGTCGACGACGTACCGCTCCCGCCGTCCCCCCGGGAAACGTTCGCGCCGGACCAGTTCCAGCTCTTCCAGGGCGCGGACGGCCTTGGAAACGGACGCCGGGCTGACCCGCAGACACCGGACCAGCTCGGCCGAGGTGAGACTCCCGGAGTCCGCACTGACCAGGCAGGTGAGGACACGGGCCAGCATGCGCGGTACACCGGTCTGCGTCATGATCCCGGCGAACCGGTCCACGAAGCTGAGTACCGCCTCGGGGTCGCGGCCAAGACCGCTCACCCCGGGCGGCAGCTCGGACGGCGGTGGCGCGGTCCGGCGGCGTCGCGCGCGGTGGGCGGTGGCGTGGTGAGCGTGGTCGGCGCGGTAGCGTCCCGGGCCCCCGTTGCGCCGCACCTCCCGGCTGACGGTGGACGTCGGTCTGCCCAGGGCCCTGGCGATCTCCGCGTACGCAAGCCCGTCGGCCAGTCCCGCCGCGATGGTGTGACGGTCCTGACGGGTCAGCCTTCCTCCCGGCATCGAGCCCCCCTTCCCGCCCGGCGGTGTGCTGTCCCGCCCGGCGACGGTCGGCCTTCAGTTTTGCGTTCGCGTTCAGGGCCGTGCAACGGCTGTGGACAGTGGTTGCATTCACGTTCAACTTCATTGCAACGAATAGCAATTAGTGCCTAGTGAATGGCCAGTTGCAACGACCGAATCCATTGCTCGGAGGTGAAACGCAACGTAGCTTCACGCATCCCTGAAGCTCACGTACCGAGGAAGGCAACAGACGATGACAACCGAGAAAGTGCGCCACGCACTCCACCGGGCCGTGACCGAGGGCGGCGTCCCGGGCATCCTCGCCGAGGCCCGGCAAGGTGACAGCCGATGGTTCGGCGCGGACGGTACGGCCGACAGGGAGACCGGCCGGGAACGGCGGCAAGAAGACCGCTTCCGTATCGGCAGCATCACCAAGACCTTTGTCGCGACCGTCGCCCTGCGTCTCACCGCCGAGGGCACGTTGAACCTGAACGACACGGTGGAGAAGTGGCTGCCCGGCCTGCTGCACGGCAACGGCCACGACGGCAGCAGCGTCACCCTCGCCCAGCTCCTCAACAACACAAGCGGGACCGTCAACTACACGGACGACACGGAAACCCTGCAACAGACCGGGAGTTGCACGCCGGAAGAGCTTGTGCGGATGGCGCTCGCCCATCCGGCACCGTTCGCACCCGGCACGGACTGGGCGTACTCGAACACCAACTACATCCTGGCCGGGTTGATCATCGAGCGGGCGACCGGCCGGCCGCTCGTGGAGGGGATCGTCCGGCACATCACCGGACCCCTCGGCCTGAGCGGCACCTACCTGCCACGCGGGGACGACTCCTCCATAGCCGGTCCGCACTCCCGGCACTACACCAAGCTGCACTCGCCCGACCCGGACGCCGAGATCTACGACGCGACCGAACTGGACCCCACCCCCTACTGGGCCGCAGGCGCCATGATCTCCACCGCTGGTGACCTCAACCGGTTCTTCCGCGCGCTGCTCGGCGGCCGACTTCTCCCGGCGCCGCAACAGGCGGAGATGTTCACCATGGTGCCCACCAAGGACTGGCTGCCGGGCACCACGTACGGCTTCGGCATCTCCTCCCTCACCCTCACCGAGGGCAGAACGCTGTGGGGCATGGCAGGCGCTCTCTTCGGCTCCTGGACGTGTGCATACGGCACCCGGGACGGCCGGCACGTCCTCACGGTCAATCTCAACGCCGACTGGGCAAACGCTCCCTGGGACGATCCTCTCGCCCTTCTCACCGAGGTGCTGGCCGCACAGTTCCAGCCCGACGAGGCGGCAGACCGGACCGCCTCCGGCGCAGCGGCGGGTACGGCACACCGGTAGCCGACTGCCGTGCCGCTCCCGCCGACCGTCGTGCCGGTTTCGGTCGACTGTCGTGCCGGTTTCGGTCGACCCTTGTGCTGGTTTCGGTCGACCCTCGTGCCGGCTCCCGCCGACCCTCGTGCCGGCTCCGCAGGTCATCCGCGCCCGCCGCCTGCGGCGATGTCGGGGGGCGGGGCTACGCTCGGAGGATGACCTCACACGGACAGACGCCGACGGCCAACGCGATGCGGCGGGCCCTCAAGCGGGCGCGGGACGGGGTCGCGCTCGACCGGACGGAAGCCGCTGTGCTCCTCCAGGCGCGGGGCGAGGACCTGGTGGACCTCACCGCGTCGGCCGCCCGCGTCAGAGACGCGGGCCTGGCCGCGGCGGGGCGGCCCGGTGTCATCACGTACTCCAAGAGCGTCTTCCTGCCCCTCACCCGGCTGTGCCGGGACAAGTGCCACTACTGCACATTCGTGACCGTTCCGGGCAAGCTGCGGCGCGAGGGGCACGGGATGTACATGTCGATGGACGAGGTCCTCGACATCGCCCGCCGTGGGGCGGAGCTCGGCTGCAAGGAAGCCCTGATCACTCTGGGGGACAAGCCGGAGGACCGCTGGCCCGAGGCGCGTGCCTGGCTCGACGCGGAGGGCTACGACGACACGCTCGCCTACGTCCGCGCTGTGGCCATTCGCATCCTGGAGGAGACGGGCCTGCTGCCGCACCTCAACCCGGGAGTGCTGTCCTGGACGGACTTCCAGCGGCTCAAGCCGGTGGCGCCCTCCATGGGGATGATGCTGGAGACCACCGCCGAACGGCTGTGGAGTCAGCCGGGGGGCCCGCACTACGGCTCTCCCGACAAGGAGCCCGCGGTGCGGCTTCGGGTGCTGGAGGACGCCGGTCGCTCCAACGTCCCGTTCACCAGTGGTCTGCTGATCGGCATCGGGGAGACGTACGAGGAGCGCGCCGAGTCGCTGTTCGCACTGCGCCGCGTCCAGCGCGCCTACCACGGCATCCAGGAACTGATCATCCAGAACTTCCGCGCCAAGCCGGACACGGCGATGCGCGGTATGCCCGATGCCGAACTGGACGACCTGGTCGCCACCGTTGCCGTCGCACGGCACATTCTCGGCCCGTCCGGCTGTCTCCAGGCCCCGCCGAACCTGGTGGACGCCGAGTACGCACGGCTGATCGAGGCCGGTATCGACGACTGGGGCGGCGTCTCCCCGCTGACCCCCGACCACGTCAACCCGGAGCGCCCCTGGCCGCACATCGACGAGCTGGCGCAGAAGAGCCAGGCGGCCGGGTTCGAGCTGCGTGAGCGCCTCGCCGTCTACCCGGAGTTCGTCCAGCGCGGCGAGCCGTGGCTGGACCCGCGCATCCTGCCGCACGTACAGGCGCTGGCCGACCCGGAGACGGGGCTGGCGCGGGCGGACGTACGCCCCGAGGGGCGGCCCTGGCAGGAGCCGGACGAGGAGTTCGCGGGTCTCGCCCCCAGCGGCCGTACCGATCTGCACCGCACCATCGACACCGAGGGCCGCACCGCCGAGAGGCGGGACGACTTCGACGAGGTGTACGGCGACTGGGAGGAGCTGCGTGAGCGCGCGGCACCGGGGATGGCGCCCCAGCGCGTCGACTCCGACGTACGCGAGGCGCTCGGCCAGGCCGCCGACGACCCGACGAAGCTCACCGACGAGCAGGCCCTCGCCCTGCTGCACGCCGACGGACCGGCGCTGGACGCGCTGTGCCGCACGGCGGACGACGTACGCCGCGACGCGGTCGGTGACGATGTGACGTACGTCGTCACCCGCAACATCAACTTCACCAACGTCTGCTACACCGGCTGCCGCTTCTGCGCGTTCGCGCAGCGCCGTACCGACGCCGACGCCTTCACCCTCTCCCTGGAGCAGGTCGCCGACCGCGCGCAACAGGCGTGGGACGTGGGCGCTGTCGAGGTGTGTATGCAGGGCGGCATCCACCCGGACCTGCCGGGCACCGCCTACTTCGACATCGCACGTGCCGTCAAGGAACGCGTCCCCGGCATCCATGTGCACGCCTTCTCCCCCATGGAGGTCGTCAACGGCGCCACCCGCACGGGCATGTCGATCCGCGAGTGGCTGACCGCCGCCAAGGAGGCCGGGCTGGACTCCATCCCGGGGACGGCTGCCGAGATCCTGGACGACGAGGTCCGCTGGATCCTCACCAAGGGCAAGCTGCCGACGGCCACCTGGATCGAGGTCGTCAAGACGGCGCACGAGGTGGGTCTGGGCTCGACGTCCACGATGATGTACGGGCACGTGGACCAGCCCCGCCACTGGCTGGGCCATCTGCGGCTGCTGGCCGACATCCAGCGGTCGGCGGTGGAGAAAGGGCTGGCCGGTTTCAGCGAGTTCGTGACGTTGCCTTTCATCCACACCAACGCACCGGTCTATCTCGCCGGTATCGCCCGCCCGGGGCCCACCACCCGGGAGAACCGCGCCGTCACCGCCATGGCCCGGCTGCTGCTCCACCCATGGATTCCCAATATCCAGACGAGCTGGGTCAAACTGGGCACCGAAGGTGCCGCCGAAATGCTCCGCTCCGGCGCCAACGATCTGGGCGGCACCCTCATGGAGGAGACCATCTCCCGGATGGCAGGCTCCTCCTACGGCTCCTACCGTTCCATCAAGGACCTGGTCGCCATCGCGGAAGCCGCGGGCCGCCCGGCCCGGCCGCGTACGACCGGCTACGGTGAGGTCCCGCCGGAGCGCATCAAGGCAGCACACGCCTCGGACGGACATCTCCCGGAGCTGCTGCCGGTGGTATGACGCCACCTGCTGCCGGTGGTAGTGCACCGGACGGCTCCCGCACACCCCCCTCCGCCCGGCCGGATCTTTATTAAAGTGCGGGAGCCACAAGCTTCAGGAAGGGCAGCGAATCGTGACAGGTGCGGGCGGTGGGGACGGCGGCGCGACGGCCATATGGGGGCGGTCCGAGCAGCAGGACTTCCGCAGCAGGGTGCGCGGCTGTCTGCTGGGCGGCGCGATCGGCGACGCACTGGGCGCGGGTGTCGAGTTCGACTCCCTGGCCGCCATTCGCGAGAAGTGGGGGCCGCAGGGCGTCACCGACTACGTTCCCGTATACGGCCGCAGGGGCGCCGTCACCGACGACACCCAGATGACGCTGTTCACCGTCGACGGCCTCATCCGCGCCCATGTGCGCCGCGACACCGGCGCCTGGCACCCGCCCACCGATGTGCACGCCGCCTACCGCCGCTGGGCGGCCACCCAGCGGGACTGGGGCCCTGATGAGCGCCGCGCGGACGACGGCTGGCTGGCCCGGCAGGAGTGGCTCTATGCCCGCCGGGCACCCGGCAACGCCTGCCTCAGCGGGCTGGCGGAGCCCCGGATGGGCACCCTGGAGCAGCCGAAGAACGCCGACTCCAAGGGCTGCGGCACGGTCATGCGGTCGGCGCCGTTCGGGCTGCTGGTGGGCTGGGAGCCGGGGCTGGTCTTCCAGCTCGCCGTCGAGTGCGCGGCGCAGACGCACGGCCACCCCACCGGGTATCTGGCCGCCGGCGCGTTCGCCGCGATCGTCCACACCCTCGCCCGGGGCGACGACCTGGACACCGCCGTCCAGCGCGCCCTGGTGCACCTCGCGGCGCGCCCTGACCACCAGGAGACCACCGAAGCCCTCAAACGCGCGCTGGGCGCCGTCCGCCAGGGCATGCCGTCTCCGGAGCGGGTGGCGGCGCTGGGGGAGGGCTGGACGGCGGAGGAGGCGCTGTCCATCGGCGTCTACTGCGCGCTGGTCGCCGAGGACGTCCGGCACGGTCTGCTGCTGGCCGTCAACCACAGCGGGGACAGCGACTCGACCGGCTCCATCTGCGGCAATCTGCTGGGCGCCATGCACGGTGAGACCTCCCTTCCACCGGGCTGGGTGACCGAGCTGGAGGGCCGCGCGACAATCCTGGAGCTGGCCGACGACTTCGCCATGGAGATGACGCAGGGCCCGGCGCTGCACGGCCCCGGCGCGGCGTCCCCGGCCTGGCTGGCCCGCTATCCGCGCGCCTGACCCGAGTTATCCACAGGCACCAACGGCTGTCGGTGCCGGTGCGTAGTGTGTTCTCGAGATCCCCGCACGGCAGATCGTCCAGGGAACAGCTGTGCCCTGGCCGCGGCCGGACGGGGATGAACGGGCACAACGGGGAAGGCAGCAGCGCATGGCGGCAAGCGTCGAGAAGGACGGCTACACGGCCGAGTTGACGGACGGCGGCCTGGAGATCGTCTACCGCAACCCGAAGGGCCGGAAGCTGAAGACGGTTCCGGCCCAGCTCTCCGGCGACCCCGGCCTGATCTCCCTGCTCGCCGTGCGGAAAGCGCTGCGCGCGCACCGTACGGCGTGCGAGAAGTACGCGCGGGCGTGGGCCGAAGCCGGGACGGGCGCACCGCGCGCGCTGGCCGAGGCCGACCCGGAATGGCGGCGCGCGCTGGAGGAAGCGGACGTGCCGCTGACCGAGGAACGCGGCGAGGAGGGCCTCTTCGCCCGCACCTACGCGGGCCCCCACGGGCTGACGCTGACCCAGCTCCTGCCCGAGGACGTGGTCCCGTACCGCGATGTGCTGATGCGCGAGGACGCCTGGCTGCCCGAGGGCCTCTTCGCCACCGGCCTGCCCGACGAGACGCAGGACGAGGACGGCCGACTGCCCTTCCCCGAACGCGTACTGGCGGCCCACCCGCAGCAGCATCGCCTCGCTGTGGAGAAGATCCGCGCCCTGGAGTACGAGACCTCGGACTGGGGCTACGTCTTCAAGAAGGACATGGACCGCGTGCTGGCCGGACTGGAGGAATCCGCGCCCGCGCTGGCGGTCACGCTGCTGGACGAGATGGCCGACTTCGCACTCGGCAAGGAGACGGAAACCGAGGCGGCGGCGGCCTGGTTCGGCCGGGCCCGCAAGACTGAACGCAACTCCGGCCGAACGCCCGACCACACCTGGCTGTACTCCCGCTATCTGCGCTACGCCGAGGCGGGAACCCTCTCCGCGACCGCGCTCCGCGCCTGGGTGGGCGAGTTGGCCGCCGAGAGCACCGTGGGCGAAGAGAACCTGATGCGCTTCCGTGAGGTGGTGCGGGCCCGGAAGCAGGGCCAGGGCGAGCTCCATCCACAGCTGGCGACCGACATTCGCAAGCTCGCCAAGGCGGCCGGGTGCGACCCGGACGAGGAGCTGGCCACCATGATGGCGGAGCTGATCGAGGACGGCGGACTCTCGCTGGGCGACACCGAGTTCTGGACCCGGTGCTGCAAGTCGCGCGCCATGGATCTGCTGGTGGAGCGCAGCCCCGAAGCAGTCCGTGCGGCCGTCCTGAAGCTGCGCCCCCACGGATACGGGTCCGGAGGAACGTCGGAGCTGTGGCGGGCCCTGCTGGAGCGCACCGGAACGCTCGCCCAGCTCACCGGCGAGAGCCCCGGACTGCCCCACGGAACGACAGCGGCCTGGCTGACCGACTGCGTCAACGCCCGGACGGGCCGGGACGGTGCCCCCTGGCGGGAGGTGTACGAGCTGGCGGAGCGCGTCGCGCCCAAGGCGGCCACCGACGGTGTCCCGGTCGAGTTCCAGCAGTGGGCGTACCGGCACTGGCAGAGCCGTCGGAGCATCCCCCTCGACCTGATGGACCTGCTCCTGGAGTACGGCGTCCCTATCAACGACCCACCGGAGCGGCTGGCCACCGCCCGCCCGTACGACCTGTTGCTCAAGCGCCGCCCCGAGCTGCGCCACCTGCTGGCCGACGAACGCTTCCAGCGCGAGGTGCGCGCATGGATGCGCGCCGACCTCGATATGACGGTGGGGGAGAACGGCACGGCGGCCGACGGCATGTCGTCCAACCGCTGGTACAACCCGCACCAGGCCAAGGGCTGGGGCAAACCCGACCATCTGTACGCCACCTGGGTCGGCCATGAGGAGCTGCGCGCCTGGTGCGAGCGCGAGCGGGCGCGGCTGCGCGCCGGGGTGGACTTCGACGGGCTGGTGCTGCTCCTCGGCCGGTTCGTCCACGTCGGAGGAGCGGTCGACCAGCTGCTCCAGGACGCGGAGGCGGCCCGCGAATTCGCGGCGGTCGATGTCATCGGGCTGCTGATGCGTGAGCTGCCACCGGTGCTCGACCGGGAGCGGGTGGAGAAGACCGTCGCCAAGCTGGATCCCCAATTCCTCAGCCGGGGTGACGGGGCCACGGGCCCCAACTTCGTCCTGCTCCGCGATGAGCTGCCCGAGCTGGCCAAGGGCACCACCTGGCAGCAGGCGGGTGACAGCTTCCACCGGATCACCCACCTCCTGGTGATGGCGGCCAACTGCCTCGACGGCCAAGCCCGCCTGGTGCGCCGCTTCACCCCGGCCGCCGAGCAGCCCGCTGCCCCGGCGCCCGCGCAGGAGCCGGACAGCTCTTGGCAGGCCCTCACCCGACGGCTGGCGCAGCTGGCGGCCTCCGACACCACACCCTGGGACGGCGACCCCCGGCAGGGCAGCGAGCAACAGGACCACGCCTGGCAGCGGCTCAGGATCGGGCACCTCCACGGGTACGCCGTGGTGGAAGCCCTGCGTGCCGCGATGGGCAGCACCGGCGACGCCCGCAGGACGGTGGCGGAGCTTGCGGAGTACGCGGCCTGCCCGCTCGCCTCGGGCGAGTGGCGGGTCGTGGAGTACGCCGTTTCCTTCGAAACGGCGCGGCAGTTCTCCGCACTGTCCACCCGGCCGATCCGCACCGAGACTTCGGCCGCTGTGCTGCTGCCGGAGCGCAGAACAGGACTACCGGCGGGCCGGCCGAAGCTCTTTCCGCTGCGGGTGCTGGAGTACGCGCCCGAGGGTGACTTCCCGGCGGCCGGTCCGCTCGCCGCCGCCGGCCTCGAACCGAAGCGGGCCCGTGTGCTGGAACCCGCGCGTCCTGGCAGCTGGCTCACGCGGTTCGCCGAGCTGTACGAGAAGCACGGCCAGGTACCGGCCCGGCCCGAGCCGGCCGCCGACTTCGCCGGGCGGCTCGGCCTCTCGGTGCCGGAGACCGTGGTCCTGCTGCGTGGTGCCCTGCCTCCCGCGCCTCACCAAGGCATCGGGCAGGGCCTTTCCCGGGCGGGCTCCTACCAGGTCCGGCAGTGGAAGGTCACGGACAAGGAGAACGAGAGGGCGCTGGACGGGCTCGCCCACTTCCTCAGCCCCGAGCAACTGTCGGCGCTCTACGACAGGCTGCTGCCGGACGATCCCGAACTGCTGTGGACCGAGGGCCCGGACGTGCGGCGCGCCGCCGAGTGGTGGCTGAGCGAGATCGGCAGACCGCTTCCGCCGCCTCACGGCCTGCTGGCGGTGGCCGACAAGGAACTCGCCGCCCCCACCGGGGAGTCGGCAACCCGTCGCAGCCGGTCCAAGGACGCCGGTCCGGCCGACGACGGCGATCGTCCGCCCCACGACTCCACGTCGCTGCTGTGGTGGCCGCCGTTGCGGCGCCCCGCACTTCTGGGCCGTCTCGCCGCCGGTGCAGACTGCCTCGCCACGGGGATACCCCTGAGCCCTGAGCCCGAGCTGCTCGCGCTGCCCCGCCTCGCCGCGTGGCTCGCCTACCGCACGCCTGCGGGCGATCCGCTGCGCCCGGTGGTCGGAGCAGCCATCTCCCGCCTCCGCGAGGAGCTGACGGCGGGCCCCGGCCCACTGCGGGTCTTCTCCGTGCAGAGCAACTACTTGATGGGCGACCCGCCGGCCACCGACGCACTCACCGCGCACCCGGCCGTGACAGAGGCGGAGGACGAGACGTACGACATTCGCCACGTGTATGTGGACCCGGCCCACCTGTCCGGCGCCGAGGATCCGATACTCGAAGCGCTGGACGCCTATCTGGATTCCGCCCTGCCCTCCCAGTGGCTCCCGACCCTTTCGGGCCTGCCGGTGCTGGCGGATCTCCGCCTGCTGCTCAGCGAGGACTTCGCCGCTCTGGGCGCCCATCTGGCTGCCGACGCCGATGCGCCCGCCGGCTGGGAGCAGCACCCGGTCCGCTCGGTCCCGCTGTTGGTGGCCCGGTGTGCGGAGCAGCACGGTCTGAGCGAGGACGCGGCGGCCCTCCATCTGATGCTGCTGGCCCTCCCGGACCCGACGGACCGCAATGTGAAGGCGTGGACCGGCTGGAAGGCCGCCCGCTTCAAGGAGGCGGTGGCGGAACTGGGCGCGACCCCGCTGGTGCTCCGGGGCACTCGCTCGCGGGCGGGCCGCAGCCTGTTCGTGCCGGGCCCCTGGCACGAACGCAAGTCACCCCGCCTCCCCCTGGAAGCCGTGAAACTGCCCCACCTCCCACAGGCCGCGAACCGCCGCTCCACCAGCCACCTGGCGACTGTTCCCTCGATGCCCGTACCACTGCTTTTCGAGCGGCAGTTCGAGAGACAGTTCGGCGGCTGAGGCCACCGGAAGAAGGCGGAGAGCAGCCCGGCCGTGCTCAGCCGGCGATCGGCACGGCATGGCCGGTGACGCGCACCCGCGCGTCGTCCGGTCCCGCCTCGACGAGCAGATCGCTCGGCCGCCCCATGTCCTCGCCCTGCCGGATGGCAACCACGCCTGCTGCGGGCAGCAGGCCGAGCGTGCGCAGATAGCCGCCGAACGCGGCGGCGGCCGCTCCGGTGGCCGGGTCTTCGATGACGCCGCCGACGGGGAACGGATCCCGTGCGTGGTAGCGGTCGTCGCTCTCGCGCCAGACCAGGTGCACCGTCGTCCAGCCGTACTGCTGCATGATGCCGGTCAGCGTCTCGAAGTCGTAGTCGAGGTCGGCCAGCCGGGCGCGGGAGCCGGCCGCGAGCACCAGATGAGCGTTGCCGCCGAAGGCGACATGCGGCGGCAGCGTGGCGTCCAGGTCGGCCCTTGCCCACCCCAGGGCCGCGAGCGTGGCGTCCACCTCGGCGTCCTGCGCGGGCCGGGACCGGGTGGGGACGCTGATGAGCGTCGCCCGCACAGCACCGTGACCGTCGGCCACGGTCGCCACACTGATCTCGCCCGCAGGAGTGTCGAAGACCAGCTCACCGGGGCCGATCCGCTCGGCGAGCGCCACCGACACGGCGACGGTGGCGTGCCCGCAGAAGGCGACCTCGGCGAGAGGGCTGAAGTAGCGGAGCGTGAACCGGCGTTGCTGCTCGTCCCGGGCGGTGACGAAAGCGGTCTCGGAATACCCGACCTCGGCGGCGATCGCCAGCATCTGCTGCTCGTCGAGCCGCGCGGCGTCGAGGACGACGCCGGCCGGGTTCCCGCCGTCGGGGTCGGAGGTGAACGCCGTGTAGCGAAGGACATCGGTAACCGCTGACGCTGTTGTGGCTGCTGTAGGCGTGGTGGCCGCTGAGGAAGTCATGGCTTCACCCTTCCACCCTGGCCACATTATTACCAACGATAGTTATACATGAAAGCGATCGACTCTTCCGATGGCTTGTTAGGGTGCGGCCATGGACACCCGGCTGCTCCAGACCTTCACCGCACTCGCCAGGACGGAAAGCTTCACCGGCGCTGCCGCCGAGTTGCAGCTCGCCCAGTCCACGGTCACGGTGCAGATCAGAGCCCTGGAGAAGGCGTTGGGCACCCGGCTCTTCGACCGGCTGGCCAGAGGCGCGCTGCTCACCGATGCGGGGCGGCGGTTGCTGACGCTTGCCGAAGGAGTCCTGGAAGCCGAGTCACAGCTGTTCGCGGCAGCCACCGAGGACGGCCCGGTCACCGGGACGGTGGTGGTGGGCGCGGGCGAGACCCTCTGCTCGGCCCACCTCCCAGGTGTGATCGCCGCATTGCGCAGCCTCCATCCGGACGTGGAGGTGCACCTGGAGCCGTGCGGGACGACCAGGGCCGTAGAGGGACTGCGGAGCGGAAGACTGGACTGCGCGCTGCTGCTGGAGGAGCAGGTCGACTTCCCCGGCATCGCGGCCGAGCGTATCGCCGGCCAGTCCCTGGTTCTGCTGTGCGCCCCGGAGCACCCGCTCGCCGACCGCGCACGGCCGGCGACGTGGCAGGAACTGGCACGGGAGAGCTTCTTCCTTCATGAGCAGGGCTGTTCCTACAGCGACTGGCTGGCCGAACGGCTGCAGGCCGTCCCTGGCGCCCGTCCTCGGCTGACCCGGTTCGGCAGCATCGAAGCCGCCCGCTCCTGCGTCGCAGCCGGGCTCGGCCTGACCGTCCTCCCGCACGCCAACGTGGCCGAACCGCTACGCGACGGCCGTCTCACGGCGGTGCGCGGTCCTTCCCTCCCCGACGTCTCCGTCCACCTCGCCCGCCACCGACGCCGTCGGCCCTCCCGCGCGGCGAACGCCGTCGCAGCCCAGGTCATACGGCACTTCCGCGAAGCCGGCAGACACGCGGACTAAGGCTTCCCGGCGCCTACTTGCCTGATCGGCGTGCTGCGGGCGATCCCCTCGGCGTGCCCCGAACGGGCGCGGGGAACCGCTCCCCTCAGCCACAGCCCACCCGCAGTCCGCGCCCTTCGGACAGGGGCACCCCGCGCCGGAACACAAGACCCACGGTCAGCCGCTACCGCATCAGCTCCCCCGCGTTCACCAGCAGACACTGCCCCGTGATCCCCCGTGCCCTCCTGCTGGCGAAGAACACCACCGCCTCGGCCACATCCCCGTCCTCCGCCATCCGCGGCAGCGCCATCCGCTCCTCCAGCCGGCCCCGCACCACCTCGGGCGCCACCCCCTCGGACTCCGCCGTCCAGGCCACGTAACCCTCCACCATCGGCCCCCACATCCAGCCGGGCTGCACGGTGTTGACCCGCACTCCGTGCGGGCCCAGCTCGCGGGCGAGCGAGTACATCGCGGAGACGAGGGCGCCCTTGGACGCGGCGTAGGCGGCCTGTTGCACCTGGGTGGGCGGGGCGACGGAGGACTGGGTGCCGATCATCACGACGGAGCCGTCCCCGCGTTCGGCCCCGGCCGCCTTCAGCGCGGGCAGGCAGGCCCGGGTCATCCGCAGCGTCCCCAGCAGATTGACGTCCAGCACGTGCTGCCACTCCGCGAGATCCGCACCTTCCAGCCCGCCCATGACGGTGTCCAGCGCCGCGACATGTACGACGGCGTCGATGCTGCCGAAGCGCTCCTGGGCCAGTGCGGCCAGCGCCGCGCACTGCTCCTCGTCGCGGATGTCCACGGTGCGATAGGCGCTGTGCGACCCGCCGGGGTCGACGGCGGCGGCGCAGCCGGCCAGGTTCGCCTCCGTACGGGCGCCGAGCACCACGCCGGCGCCCTCCCGTACGCAGGCGGCGGCCACCTCGTGGCCGAGCCCGGCGCCGACTCCCGACACCACCACGGTCTTGTCCGCAAGCAGCACGACAGATCGCCTCCCGCACAGTTCCGCACGACGCGTGCCGGCCCGCCGGGGGTCTCGCGTTCTGACGCCCAGTCAGCTAAACCGGTCCGGGACACCGTACGGGAGCCGAGCAGCCGGAGGAACCCCATGGAGACCCCGACCGAGCCGCCGACCGAGACGCCTGCCGACACCCACGCCGCCTATGCCGAACTGGCCGCCGTCGGCCCCTACGGGGTGCGCCCCCGGGCACGCCCTCATCACGATGGTTGAGCCGCACCCGGGCCATGAGCACGCGTACAACCGCTGGTACGAGGACGACCACTACATCGCGGGCGCCATGGCCATGCCCTGGATCTACGCGGGCCGCCGCTGGGTGGCCACCCGGGACCTCCAACTGCTGCGCTACCCGGCCGAGTCGGCCGTCGCGCAGCCGGTCACCGCGGGCTGCTATCTGTCCACGTACTGGATCACGGAGGGTCGCTACGGCGAGCACATGCGGTGGACCGTCGCCATCAACAAGCGCCTCAACCGCGACGGGCGCGTCTACCGCGACCGCACCCACGTCTTCACGAGCTTCCAGGACCACCAGGCGACCGTCTACCGTGACGGCGCCGCCGGTCCCCGCGACCACCACGCGCTCGACCACCCCTACCAGGGGCTGGTGCTCCAGGTCGTCGACGCGGTGGGCCCGGGGCAGCGGGCCGAACTGCTGGAGTGGCTGCGCACCCGCCACCTCCCAGACCGTCTCAAAGGATCCCCTGCCGCCCTGGTCACCGTCTTCCGCCCCACCCCGCTGCCCGTCGACCGGATGTCGTACGTGAAGCAGGTCGAGGGTGTCGATACCCGGCTGACCCTGCTGTGGTTCCTCCAGGAAGACCCGCGCGAACGCTGGGAGGCATGCTTCACGGGCCTGGATGAAGCCGTCGCGGACTCCGGACTGGGGAGGACGGAACTGGTCGCGCCCTTCATCCCGACGATCCCGGGCACGGACACCTATGTGGACCGGCTGCGCTGAACCGGGGAGGCGGGGGAGGAGAGGCAAAGCGGAGAAGGGGAGGAGCGGGAGACTGTGCGGACAGTGCCGAGCCCCCTCGGCCGGGACGGCGAACCAGTCGAGAGGGCTCTTGCGTCGTGCGTCACCGGGACAGCGCTGCGAGTGCGTGCCGCCGCCGACGCCGTGCGGATTTCCGGCGTCCGGCCTCAGGCCCGAGTGCTGCCGGATTCCGCTGCGCCGACCCGGGCCACGAATGCGCCCCACGCCTCCGGGTGGAAGCTGAGCGCGGGCCCCTGCGGCTCTTTGGAGTCACGCACCGCCACCGTGCGCACGGCCGGCGATTTCACCTCCACGCAGGCACCGTTGCCGGTCGAGTAGCTGGACTTGGTCCATGCGTGGGTGTTTCCCTGCTGAATCGGCATGTCTGCTCCGGTTGTTCCGGGTTGTCTCCTGACGTGCGAACGACATTACGCGGCGATTCGGGCGCACGAAGCGGCCGTTCACTCAACCGGATGGCATATTCCAAACAGCTCTTCACATCGCGGTGTACTGCGGTGTAATCTCCCGGCCTTTTTCTGCATCCTCGTAGGGCACATGCCAGATGGCCCGGCAGTCGCCGGGCCGTCCGATCGTTCCGCAGTCCGCTTCGCCCTCGGGCGCTCAGCCCCGGGCGTACTCCTTGGCCACGTTTTCGATGAACTCCCGGGTCTGGTCCGGGTTCAGCGCCTGCGCCCGCAGATGCTCGTACATGACGCTGTAGTTCTGTACGTCGTTCGCCTTCTCCAGATAGAGATCGCTGGTGACGCCTTCGAGGTAGATGACGGTCGAGTCCGATGCCTCCGGGAACTCGAGAATGGCGTACTGCCCGTTCACCCCCGGATGGGCACCCATCGAGAACGGCATGACCTGGAGCGTCACATGAGGCTGCTGTGACACCTCATTGAGGAATTCGAGCTGCTCGGCCATCGTGTGCTTACCGCCCACCTCGCGACGCAGCACCGACTCGTCCAGCACTGCCCACAGCCGAAGCGGGTTTCGCTCGTCCTTGATGCGGTCCTGGCGACGCATGCGCACCTGCACCCGGCGCTCGATGTCCGCCGCCGTGGCCTCCGGCAGCGCCCCGGCGACGACGGCTTCCGCGTACGGCCGCGTCTGCAACAGCCCCGGCACGACTTGCGGTTCGTAGACGCGCAGCGAGGCGGCGTCCGTCTCCAGGCCGATGTAGACGCTGTAGGGGATGTCGCCGAACGCGTGCCACCACCCCTGCTGGCGCGACTCCTTCGCCATCTGCATCAGGGAGTCCACTATCCGCCGGTCCTCGACCTCGTAGACCCCGCACAGGTCGCGTACGTCCCGCTGACTGATGCTGCGCCGGCCGTTCTCCAGTCGGCTGATCTTCGACTGGGACACCAGCAACCGGTCCGCGACCTCCTCGGCCGTCATGTTCCGGTTCTCGCGCAGGCGGCGCAACTCCTGGCCCAGTCGGCGACGCCGGACTGTGGGGTTGACGTTCGACGCCACGGGACCGCACCTCCGTGTAAGTACGACTACTCCAGCAGATTGCCACCAACATGTGCGCTCGCGCTGGAAAATGGCAACAGAGAGTGCGGACTTGAGTACAGCAGTTCAGAAAAACCGCACGTGCGGGATGCGATTCCGGCCGTTGTTTCGACGGTCGGAATCGCATCCCGCCCATGCGTCCTGTAACCGACCTGCCCGACGGCAACCCGGCAGTCGACGCACTCCGCCGCTCAGCCACGCGCGTAGTGCTCGACGCACCTGCCGTGCGTGATGCCCGGCCTGGCTGTGCTGTGCGTCGTGTGCGGCACGTACGTACGTGGTGCGCGGTGCACGGGGCGCGTGACGCCGGGACCCGTGCGGGACGGTCAGCGTGCTCCTGCCCGGACCATGCCGCCCGCCAGGTGCCGGGCCTGCTCAGACATGTGCCGTGCCGGACCGGCGGCGGACGCCGTCGCCCTGGCGGCCGGGCGTCCCGATGAGGGCCCGCCCGCCGCGCCCGCCTGGGCCCGCCGCGGCTGCGCCCCGACACCGTTCTGCACGTCCATCACCGCGTGCGCGACGAGGCCGCCCATCGGGTCATGCCTGATCAGGTCCCGCAGCCGGGAACGGCACGACCGTCCCTCGTTGCCCGGGTAGAGGTGCTTGCCGAGGCCGACCGCGTGGGCCAGCGCGGCGAGCGCCGCTGTCCGCGGGTCCGGTGGGACGCCGGTGCGGATCGCGGTGTCGAGCCGGGCCCTGATTTCCCGGCTGATGGCCGTCTCCGTCGCCTGATAGCGCGTCGTCGGCAGCACTCCGCACATCTGGCCGGAAACGGCATGCACCATGCCACACCGTTCCAGATGTGTGAGATAGGTTTGGCGCAGCCCCAATCGGGGCCCGCCGATCCAGTGGACAGCGCGCACCGGGCTGCCGCGCCTGCGCAGCAGTTCCAATGCGGAGTCCAGAGTCGGATCTCCGGTCGGCCGTGGCAGCACCACGGCGATACGATCCCCATCAGGGGCTATCCGTCCAGCCAGAGCCAGCTCCACTAGCTGTGCTCCGGCCAGGCCGAGGTCGAGCGACTGCGGCTGCGCCGTGGTACCCGTGGCCGGGTCCAGGGCGAGCAACAGAAGCTCCTCGGGAATTGTTCTGCGGCTCCTGCCCATCCATGCCTCCCCGCGTGGATGAATGACAGGGTGACCCCTCTCACAATGGTCTGTCGAGAGTGCACGGTCGTTATGGGCGGGAACCAGTAGGTATGTCGTTCTCGTCTGCGGCTGGGGGAGGCCGCTGGGCAGCCCTCCGAGGGAGCGCCGCCACGCCGGTGGCGCCCTCGGTGAATAGGACACTGTTAACTGGTATGGCGAGCGGCGAGCAGCAGCATCAGGAGGCATTGGTGGCGGGCGAATCCCCCGACAGGTCGGAGCGGGAGAGGTCGTCGGGGGAGACGACGGGGAGCGGCGGGACGGTTGCACGGCCCGACGAGACGGCCGAAAAGGAACGGCCGACGAGCTCCGGGACTGCGAACGGCCAGAACGGCACCGGAACGGCGGCCCAGGGCGGGAAGCCCTCGAAGATCCCCGCTCCCACACCCCCCGAGGGCGAGCCGGACGAGCCGGCAGACGCGGAGAAGGCTGCTACGGCGGCGGACGAGGCGGCCGAGGGCGACCCGCGCGAGCAGGGCGAGGGTGACGAGGGCCGGGAGCAGGGCGACGACGGTGACGCGCGGCTGAAGTCGGCCGTGGCCGCCTGGGTCTCGGGCGACGGCGCCCCGGAGGGCTCGGACGAAGCCGACGGCGCAGCGGGCCCGAAGGCCCCCGAGAGTCACGGCGACGGCAAGAGCGCGGAGAAGGGTGCCGACCCTGCCCCGCAGGAGGACGCGCCCACCGCCATGTTCGGGGTCGTACGGCGGGAGAGCGACCGTTCCGGCAAGGACGACGACGCCACGGCTGCCGACCGCGCCGAGCGCCTGACCTCGGCGTTCTTCGGAGCACCCAAGGACGCCAAGGACGCCGAGGAGGCCAAGGACGCCAAGGGCGCCAAGGGTGCCGACGAGACCAAGGACGCCAAGGGCGCCGACGAGACCAAGGACGCCAAGGGCGCCGACGAGACCGGCGCGGCCGACTCCGGAAACGCCGGTTCCGGCAAGGCGACACCCCCCGTCGACCAGCCGACGGCGATCTTCCGCACGGTCGACGCCAAGCGGGGCGACGGGCCCTCCGGCGGCGGCACGGGTAAGAACGGCGGGACGACCGGCACGAGCGGGAAGCCGGAGGAGTCGGAAAAGCCGGAGAAGCCGGGGAAGTCGGCTTCGAAGCCCGAGAAGCCGGCGTCGTCGAAGCCGGAAACGGGTGTGAAGTCGGAAGAGTCCGGCAGAAAGGGTTCAGCCACTCCGGCGGGCACTCCCGACCCGCGGAAGTCCGCCCCGGCAGGCGCTCCCGATCCTCGGAAGCGGGACGACCGGGACGACCGGGACGGCCAGAAGGGCGGCTCCGGCCAGGACCAGGGGAGCGGCGAGGAGTCGGACGCCGAACGGACCAGCCAGTTCATCCCGCTCCGGTCCGCGGACGAACCGCGCACCCCGGCGACGTCGGCGTCCCCGGCGGCTGAGGCAGCCGCAGCTCCGACGGCACCCGGCAAGCCCTCGTCCCCGGGCAAGCCTGCTTCGGCACCGTCGGCACCGTCGGCGCCGACCGCGAACCCGTGGGCGTCGGCACCGCCGCGCCCCGCGGGAGCCCCGCAGGCCCCGCCGGGGGCGCCCGGCGCCGCCGAGAGCGAGCCGGAGCGTACGCGGCAGCAGCCGATGCCGGGCAGCCCGGAGGCGGAGGAGAGCGGTCGGCAGCCGCAGCCGCTGGATCTGCTGGCACAGCTCACCAACAGCCCGCCGCCGCCCGAGACGCCGCTGCGTACGTTCACCCGGCGGGTGAAGATCTGGACACCGCTGGCGCTGCTGCTTGCGGTGATCTTCGTCGTCGTACAGGCGGTGCGTCCGCTGCCGGACCCCGAGCTGTCGATGACGGCTGCCGGGACGTACACGTTCGATGGCTCCAAGCCGTCCATGCCCTGGCCCTCGGAGGGGCAGGCCGTGATCGACGTGGATGGGCTGGGGTCGTTCGGCTCGTACGGCAAGCAGAAGCCGGTGCCGATCGCCAGCGTTGCGAAGGTGATGACGGCCTACGTCATCCTGCGTGACCACCCGGTGAAGAAGGGGTCGAAGGGCAAGATGATCCCCGTCGACCAGAAGGCCGAGGAAGAGGCCGGGCTGAGCGCGCAGAACGAGTCGACCGTCGAGGTCAAGGCGGGTCAGAAGATCTCGCAGCGGGAAGCGCTGGACGCGATCATGATCGCATCCGCGAACAACGTAGCGCGGCTGCTGGCGCGCTGGGACGCGGGCTCGGAGAAGGCGTTCGTGAAGAAGATGAACGCCGCCGCCAAGGATCTGGGCATGACCAACTCCCATTACACCGACCCCAGCGGACTCACGGCTTCGACGGTCAGCACCGCGGCCGACCAGGTCAAGCTGGGCAAGAAGGTGATGGAGAAGCCGTTGTTCCGCGAGGTCGTGCGGCAGCCGCAGTACGAGGACGCCAACGGCAAGACGCAGCCCAACTGGAACAGGCTGGTCCCGATGGACGGTGTCGTCGGCATCAAGACCGGCACGACCACCAAGGCGGGCGGCAATCTGCTGTTCGCGGCCGAGAAGAAGATCGGCGGCACCAAGCAGCTGATCATCGGCGCCGTGCTGGGGCAGTACGAGCCGTCGATCCTGGACACCGTGCTGGGCGCCAGCAAGAAGCTGATCGACGCCGGTCAGGATGCGCTCACCGCCAAGAAGGTGGTCAAGAAGGGCGAGGTCGTCGGCTATGTGGACGACCAACTGGGCAGCAAGACCCCGGTCGTGGCCACCAAGGATGTGACGGCCGTGGGCTGGCCGGGTCTGAAGGTCAAGCTGGAGCTGACCGACAACGGCAAGGCCGTCCCGCACGCGGCGGGGTCGGGCAGCAAGGTCGGCACCCTCACCGCGGGTGACGGTCCGGGTCAGGTGAAGGTCCCCGTGGCCCTCCAGGGTGAGCTGACCGAGCCCGGGTTCGGGGACAAGCTGACGCGCGTCGGCTGAACCATTCCGGGCCGCGCCGCGTCCCCCGTTCCGTCGGCATGTCCGGCTCATGGCTCGTCTGAGCGCCCCGCGCGCCCCGCTCGCCCCACGGCGAAAGCCGGGGGCGCGGGGCGGCGGAGAGCGTGGGTGTGCCGTCCGGTAACGTCGTGCGGATCTGAGCCGCACATCCGTACGGGGAGGACGGGGAGAGAGCGCAGTGGCCACTGTGCACCCACCGCGGACGCCGGAGTCGGATCCTGACCCCGGTGCCGGTGAGATAGCGGGGAGCCCGGGCGTGGACGACGCCACGGGCGCCGTTCGCACACCCGTACCCGGTCAGCGCCCGAAGCCCGGGCGGCAGCGGACGGACACCGGCGCCGAAGACACGACGGAATCCCACGAGGGCGTCGAAGAATCCCACGGGGACGTCGAAGAATCCCCCGAGGCCACCGGAGGAGCCCACGAGGGCGCCGGTGGGGCCGGGCGGACAGCCGCCGAAGGTGCCGGGCGGGCACGGTGGCGGGGACTGGCGTCCCGGCCGATGTTCGTCGTCGGCGTCACGCTGGCGGTCGCGGCGCTCCTCCATCTGCTGTGGCTGCTGTTCCTCGCCAGCGGTGGCGGGGACCTGGCCGCGCAGGACGCCTGGGCCGAGTTCGCGGGCCAGCATCCGGGCTCGGCGTACAACCTTGCCTGGTACGGCGGGCTGCACCCCTTCTCGTACAGCGCCATATCGCCGTACCTGATGGCCGTGTTCGGTGTCCGTACGACGCTGATCGTCTCCGGGGTGCTCTCCGCCGGGCTGCTGTCGTTGCTTCTCGCCCGGACGGTTGCCAGACCGCTGCTGCCCTCGCTGTGGGGGGCCTTCGCCTTTGCGTGCAACGCCGCCTCCGGGCGGGTCACCTTCGCGCTGGGTGTGTTCTTCGGGCTCGGCGCCGTCGCCGTCGTGTGGACGTGGCCCGCGCGCTGGCGGGGCGGGCGTGCCAGCCGCCCCGCGCGCTATCTGCGGGCGGCGCTCGCCATGCTGCTGGCCGCGCTCGCCACCGCGGCAAGTCCCGTCGCCGGGCTGTTCCTGGAGGTGGTGGCGGCCTCGCTGCTGCTGGCGCGCAGGCCCGCTGCGATGTTCTCCGTCGCCCTGCCGCCGCCGGTGGTGGTGGCCGGTTCGGCGCTGCTCTTCCCGTTCACGGGTGTGCAGCCGATGCCGCTCTGGTCGCTGGTCTTCCCCGTGCTGGGCGCCGTCGCGGTCGTACTGCTGGTTCCCAAGACGTGGATGGCCGTACGGGTGGGCGGTGCCATATACGCCCTGGGCATAGTGCTGACCTGGGCGATCCCCTCGCAGGTCGGCTCGAACGTGGAGCGGCTCGGGCTGCTCTTCGGCGGGGTGGCGCTGCTGGCGGCCGTCCCGGTCGTGGTGGGGCGCGGGTGGCGGCCCTGGAAGTCCCGCCGAGGGCTGGCCATGGCGCTGGCGCTGCTGGTGACGTTCGGATGGCAGATCGGCAAGCCCACCTGGGACGTCCTGCACACCACACCCGACACCGACTGGTCCGGCGACCTGGAGCCGCTGCTCACCCAGCTCCGTAAGGCCGACGCGGGCCGGGCGCGGGTCGAGGTCGTCCCCGTCAACAGCCACCGGGAAGCCTCGGCGCTGGCTCCGTACGTCAACCTGGCCCGCGGCTGGAACCGGCAGGCCGACCTGGAGCGCAACCCGCTCTTCTACGAGGAGAATCTCAGCTCTGAGCGCTACCACGCGTGGCTGCGCCGCTGGGCCGTGCACTACGTCGTCCTGCCGGCCGATCCGCCGGACATCGCGGGCGGCGTCGCCGAGGCCAAGCTGGTGGCCGAGGGCCAGCCGTATCTGAAGGAGATCTGGTCCGACGACAGCTGGCGGCTCTTCCGGGTCAAGGACCCCGTGCCGCTGGTCGACGCCTCGGCGTCGGTGGAGCGCGCCGACGCGGAGAGCGTGACCGTGCGCGTACGCGAGAGCGGGCGGGTGCTGGTGCGGGTTCCGTACTCGCCGTGGCTCGGGCTGGTCGACAAGGACGGGGACAGGCTGGCACCGCCCACCGAGGGTGGCGACAACATCAACGGCTGTCTGCGCGAGGCGGAACCGACGTTCGGCGGCCCGCCGCCGGAGGGCAAGGACAAGCCGGTGCTGGACACCTGGACGGTGCTGGAAGCGCCCCGCCCGGGCGTCTACCGCATCGCGGCCCCCTACAAGCTGCCGCGCGGCACACCCTGCCCGGAGGGGCCGGACGACGGAAGCTCGACGGACTGAGGGACGCGGCGAGGTCCTCAGAAGGGCTCCTCAGGAGGGGTCCTCAGAAGGGCTGTTCGCCTCCGTAGTGGTGGGTGATGATCTCCAGGATGTGCCCGTCCGGATCGGTCCAGTAGACGCCGCGGCCCCCGTCGTTGTGGTTGATCTCGCCGGGGCGGGTGCGCCCGGGGTCGGCGTAGTAGGTGAGCCCCGCCTCCTTGATCCGGACGAATACGGCGTCGAACTCCTCCTCCGAGACGAGGAACGCGTAGTGCTGCGGCGTGATCGCCCCGTCCCCGGCGTCGGCGAAGTCGAGAGCCACGTCGTTGGCGGTGACGACCGGCAGGAACGGACCGTACTGCGGCCGCACCTGAAGCCCCAGCAGACCGGCGAGGAACTCCGCGGACCGCTTCTTGTCGCTGGCGTACACGATCGTGTGATTGAGCTGGATCGACATGAGAGGTCTCCTCTGGCTCGGTTCGATGCCGACAGCAGAAACAGTGACGGTAGAAGGTGTGTTCCCTGCGGGGTCGTTACGCGTGTGCCCGGGAGTGTCTTTCAGCCGAGGCGCCGTACGATCCGGCGCAGCTGTTCGGTGTAGAACTCCCGGAACTCGGGTGACTGCGGGTCCATGCCGAGGACCGAGCGGACCAGGTGCGGCGTCACCACAGGTGCGGAGACCGCACCCATCAGCAGCAGGAGGACGGCGCCCGTGTCGAGCTCCTCCGCGATCTCCCCGGCCGCCTTGCGGCGCTCCAGGTCCGACAAGTCCTCGCGTCCGGACTCCGGTTCAGCGCCCGTCAGCCCCACCCAGGCGTTCAGCCGGGAGCCGCGGGGGTCGTCGAGTGCTTCGTGCAGATAGTGAGCCATCACCTCGTCCAGCGGGACGTCCGGCTGGTTGAACGACTCCTCGCGCTCGGCCCAACGTCGGCTCAGCTCGTTCCAGAGACCTTCCTTGCCGCCGAAGTAGTAGGCGATCAGCTGCTTGTTGAGCCCTGCCCGGTCGGCGATGTCCTGCACCCGTGCCCCGGCGAACCCTTTTGCGGCGAACTCGTCCAACGCCGCCTCCAGCAGCCGCCGGCAGGAGCGCTCCGGATCGAGTTTGCGGGCCTCCGGGCGGGGCGCACGGCGCGGGCAGCGCGCGTCGGCTGATGCTTCGCGCCTCTCGGATGACGTTTCGCGGGTATCGGCTGATGCTTCGCGCCCATCGGATGACGCGGCGCGCGCATCGGGAGGCACGTCGGGAGTCGGGCCGGGTTTGTCGCTCACGGCGTCCAGCGTAGCGGTTGCCAGGGCATCTTCATCTATCCGGTTGATTTCTTCATCCGGATGGTTGAAAGTTGCTTTCCTGTGCACGCCGATGCCGTTGCATCCGGCGCGAACTCGCACGTCAGGGACCAACGTTGCAATGGAGAACAGCATGATTCTGGTGACCGGGGCGACCGGAAACGTCGGCCGTCCGCTCGTCGCCCGTCTGACCGCCGAGGGCCACAAGGTCCGCGGACTGACGAGGAACCCGGACCGCGCCCGGCTGCCCGACGGTGCGCTACCGGTGGCCGCAGACGACCTGGGCGCCGCACTGGACGGTGCCTCCGCCGTCTTCCTGAACCCCGCCGCCTTCTGGAACGGTGCCGGTGAACTGCTGCGGCTCGCGGCCGAGCGCGGGGTGGGGCGAGTCGTCACCCTCTCGTCGTCCTCGGTCGTCGCTTCCTCGCTGCCCATGGATCCCCGGAACCCCATCGCGGAGCACCACCGGGCGCTGGAGGCCGAGGTGGAGGCCGTGGCGGCGACTGCCGGGATGGAGTGGACGCATGTGCGGCCCGGCATGTTCGCCACCAACACCCTCACCTGGGCGGATGCGCTGCGGCGTGACGGAGTGCTGCGCGCCGCCCATGCCCGCGCACAGGCAGCGCCCATCCACGAGGACGACATCGCGGACGTCGCCGCGCTCGCGCTGACCGGAGCCCTGGGCGCCGCCGGCCCCACCCCCGTACTGACCGGGCCGGAGTCGCTGACGCAGACCGACCAGCTCCGCCTCATCGGGGAGGCCACGGGGCGGGACCTGCGGTTCGACGAGATTCCGCACGAGGAGGCCCGCGCGGACATGATCGCGGCCGGCACACCTGCCGGGATCGCCGATGTGCTGCTCGACCTCGCCGCCGGCTCCGTGGACGTCCCCGCACAGGTCTCGCCGGGCGTCGAGCAGCTCACCGACAGTCCCGGGCGCAGCTTCGCGCAGTGGGCCCGGGACCACGCGGAGGACTTCCGCTGAGGCGTCGACTTCCGCTGAAGCGCCGGCGGTCGTGGGCGGCCGAGGCCGGGGCGGGCGGTTGAGTTCGCGGTCGGTCAGCCCGCCACGGCTGCGGGGTCCATCCACATGACCTCCCAGATGTGGCCGTCCGGGTCGGTGAAGGCGCGCCCGTACATCGGGCCCTCCTCCTGCGTGTCACCGTGCGCCCCGGCACCGGCGGTCAGCGCCGTGTCCACCAGTTCGTCGACGTCCTTGCGGCTGTCGGCCGACAGACAGACCAGCACCTCGCTGGTCTGCGCGGTGTCGGGGATCTCCCGCTTGGAGAACGACTTGAAGAACGGTTCGACCAGCAGCATCACGTAGATGTCGTCGCTGACGACCATGCAGGTGGCGTTCTCGTCCGTGAACTGCGGGTTGAAGGAGAATCCGCACTTGGTGAAGAAGTCGACGCTGCGGTTCAGGTCCTTCACCGGCAGGTTGACGAAGATCTTCCGGGACATGATGTGCCTCTTCTCTGCGCTCCGCTGCGCGTTCTGACGGTTATGTCGTTAGTTATGGTCCTTCACCTCTCGTAGGGGGTGAAAGGCTCCACGCAGTGGTAGACGGGGCAGGGAGGCGGAACTCATCGCTGTGCCGGAAGATTTTTTCGCCCCCTCGCGAACCCCGCCCCTCGTCCCTCGCAGCCCCTCGTCCCTCGCAGCCCCTCGGGTCCGGCGCAGCTCTGCTCGTCGGCGGCGCATCGGCACATCACCGCGTCAGCTCCGCCAGCTCCGCGGGCTTGCCCGTCACTGTGGAGGCGATCAGCCGGTTGACCCAGGGCAGCCCCGAGAGCCGCATCGCCGCCCTGCGCAGCCGGAGCCAGGCCGCACTGCTGGGCAGGAACCAGCGCGTGCCCTGGAGGGCCACACGCTGCTTCTCCTCGGCCACCGGACGCCACAGCTGCTCGTACCGCTCCAGTCCCGCGCGTACGTCCCCGTCGGCTGCCGCCAGTTGCGCAGCCAGTACATGCGCTCCCGCGATGCCCAGTGAGGCGCCTTGGCCCGCCAGCAGCGACACCGCGTAGCAGGCGTCACCGACCAGTACCGTCCTGCCGCGACTCCACCGAGGCAGCACCGTCTGCGCCACGTGGTCGTAGTAGATCTCCTCGGCAGGCGGACAGGCCGCCAGCGCGCGGGGCGCGACCCAGCCGAGCGAACCGTAGATCTGCTGCACCGCACTCCGTGTGTCCTGGGGGAGCGGTGCGGACGGATCGTCCACCCGGTGCACGGCGAAGGAGGCGACCTTGCCGTTGCGCAGTGCGTAAAAACCCATCTGCCGTCCCACCGTGTCGGTCAGACAGAAGCGATCCGCGACCTGTTCGCGCACCTGGGGATCGTCGAAGACGAACGCCGCCGTGTGGAAGCCCAGACGGCGTAGGCAGTGCTCGTCGGAGCCCGCCTGGCCGAACACCAGGGAGCGCACCGTGGAGTGGATACCGTCCGCGCCCACCAGCAGGTCGGCTTCCCGGACGCTGCCGTCGCTCAGGGCTATGCGTACGCAGTCCGCCTCGTCCGCCACCGCTGCGACGCTCAGGCCGTACCGCAGCGCCACGCGCGCCGGCAGGCTCTCCCGGAGCGCGAGTTCGAGATCGGGCCGCATGATGCTGAGCAGCTTGCCGCCCGCCACTTCGGAGAACTGCGCGTAGTTCAGGCCCGCCCGGCGGTGGCCCCGTTCGTCCACGAACGCTGCTTCGCTGATCAGGTAGCCGAGTTCTTGCAGCCGGGGCAGCAGCCCCATCTCCTCGGCCGCCTCGTAGCCGACGCCGAAGAAATCGATCATGTATCCCTGTTCGCGCGGCCCTGGCGCGTGCTCCACGACCTCGATCTGCCAGCCGTGTGCGGCCAGCCGGTGAGCGAGCGCGAGTCCGGCGATTCCCGCGCCGCAGATGACGGCCTTCATACGGTCCAACTCCCAGGTGCCGTCGCTCCCGCGAAGACCCGACGCAGCACGGGCCCGACTGTTGCCGAGGTGAGGGAGGGCGAGGCGGGCCGGTGCAGCATCAGTCCGTCGATGGCCGCCAGCAGTACGGCTGCGGTCTCCTGCGGCTGCGGCACCCCCTGGTCGCCGAGACGGTCGGCCAGCTCGTCCCGCGCGGTTGCGATGAGGTAGGCCAGACCGCGCATCAGCTCCTCGTCGCGGGCCGCTGCCAGATAGGTCTCGGCGAACAGCAGCGAGGTCGGGTCCGTGCCCGAATAGGCGTCCAGCGCGCCCAGTATGCGATCCAGCGCCTCTTGGGGTGAGGCAGCGGCCTTCAGCAGTCCCGTCAGCTCGCTGACGAGCGCCTCGACGGCGCCGAGCGCGGCCTGCCGCAGCAGCGCGTCGAGGGAAGCGAAGTGGTAGTGCACCAGGCCCTGTCCGGCCTCGGCCCGCTCGGCGACCGCGCGCGTGCTGACCGCCGACCAGCCTCGCTCGGCGATGAGCTCGGCGCCGGCCTGCAAGAGCCGCTGCCGCACCTCGCGGCCCCGGTCAGCGGCGGTGGGAGGGGGTGGTGGCATGGGGACCTCCTGGGCGATGGGTGGTTGCGCGGACTGGCGGCCCGCGCTGTCGGGCACGACCGCGGGCGCCGTCGGCTCTACGGGGTGCGCGTTTGGCCGGCCGTTTTGGCCGGCCGTTTTGACCAGCCGCCTTGGTCGTCCGCCCTGAGCGTACGCCTTGGGCGATTGACCAATTCCGTCGACCGAACAATACCGCGCTCGGGCGGAAGTCGCTCCGTGCGGGTGGAAGTTGTGTGGTCCGAGGACGGAGAGTGCGCGGTCCGAGGGCGAACGAAGCGGCGGGCCGGTGGCGCGGTCAGCGGGTCGGGGAGCCAGGGCGGTCGGTGCTCAGCGCGCGTCGTCGGGGCGCGCCGCAGCTGTGTCCCTGGCGCCCTCCACGACGTCTTCCGCGGCTTCGGCCACGGCCGCCAGCGCCTGCCCCCAAGGGAACGCGTCCGGGCGGCCCTGGCCCGGAGCGTTCGGCACGAAGCCGCCCTCCCCGTACAGCACCCGGACACCCGCCCGGCGCAGCGTCTCCAGGGAGTGGCCGAACTGGGGGTGGCGGGCGTAGGCAGCGTTCACGCACGGCATCGTCACCAGCGGGATGCCCTTGCCGATCGCCTCGGCGGCGAAACCGACGACGAACTTCTCCGTGATTCCGAGCGCCCACTGGTTGACGGTGTTGAACGTCGCAGGGGCCATCAGTACCGCTGTCGCGGGCGGCCAGGCATCGGGCCGGCCGGGCAGCTTGTAGCGGGACCGCACCGGGTGTCCGGACTGCTCCTCCAGCGCGGGCAGGTCGTCCGTCAGCCAGTGCGCAGCGGTGGGGGTGAGCCCCAGACACACGTCCCAGCCCGCGCGTTGGGCATCGTCGACGACATCGGCGACCCGTAGTACGGGTGGAGCTGCGCAACCGAGCAGGTAAAGGACGCGTGAGGCCATAAGCGCATCCCACCAGAAGCTGGTGAACGCTGCGTCTTCAGCCTCTCCCGTATGGGGCCTCTCACACTGCACCGCGACCGTGCAACTCGGCGGAACCCGATCGAGTGGTGCTCACGTCCGAAAAGCATCGCTGCCGTACACCGTGCGTACGGTGCCGGGGCATCGAAGAACGGAGTCGCGGATGCGCGGGCTGCAAGAAGAACACGCGGGCGTCCGCATCGCCCACCAACGCAAGCTGGCCGGACTGACCCAGCGCGGGCTGGCCGCCAAAATCCCCTACTCCTACAGCCTGTTACGACAGGTGGAGGAGGGGCGCAAGAACGCCTCGCCCGACCTGGTCTCGGCCGTGGCACGGGTGCTGCGCATCGATGTGACGATGCTGACGGGCCAGCCGTACGTCACCGAACTCCAGCAGGACCGGCTCGCCGCCCTCATTCGCCCCATCCGCGAATCGCTCGACCTGTACGACCTGCACGACCCCGACGAGCTGCACGGACCGCAGGAGGGCACGCACGGACCGCACGAGGGAACGCATGGGCTGCATGCGGGCATGCGCGTGCCGCATGCGGGCACGCACGCGACCACAACGGCTGCCGAACTCGCCGCTCAGGCCGATGAGCTGTGCCGGATGGTTCGCGCCACCCAGCTCAGCAAGGCGGCGCACGCACTGCCCTCGCTCATCGCCGAGGTCACCGCAGCCGTGCACCGCAACCCCAGTACGGCGCTGTGGCAGACGCTCGGTTCGGCGTACCGCACAGCGCATGACATTGCTACCAAGCTCGGTTTCTACGACCTGGCGACCATCGCCCTCGACCGGCTCGGCTGGGCGGCCGAACGCGGTTCGGATCCGCAGCTGGCCGCCGTACGCCAGTACATGCGTGCCCTCACCTACTTCCGCGAGGGCGAGCACACCATCGGGCTGCGGCTCATCGATGCGGGCCACAGGGCGCTCTCCCGCACCGACAGCGCCGACCGGGAGGCCCGCAAAACTCTCGTCGTACGGGGCCAGTTGCACCTCGGTGCGAGCGTCATCGCGGCCCGCGCGCACGACGCGGACGCCGTCGAGAGCCATCTGCGGTATGCCGCCTCCTACGCGGAGCGCACCGGTGAGGCGGAACGGGTGTACTGGCTGAGCTTCGGACCGGCCAATGTGGCAGTGCACGAGGTGTCCGCACAGGTCGAGATGCGGCGCTACGGCAAGGCGCTGGAGAAGTCCCGCAGTGTCCGCCTTCCGAACGGCTGGCCGATGTCGCGCAGGGCGCACTTCTATGTGGACCGCGCCCGGGCCGAGATGGAGACCGGACGTTGCGACGCGGCACTGGAGTCCGTGGTGACGGCGCGGAAACTGGCGCCCGAGCAGACCCGCTACCACCCCGGGGCCCGCGAGACCATCAACGGCCTGGTGGCTCAGCGCCGCCGTACTCCCGACTCGCTGGACAACATGGCGGCGTGGCTCTGCCGGTGACGGACACAAAGCGGGGCACTGCCGGGCGGACAGACGGGTGGCAGATGAGTGGACACGGTGCGCGACCGGGGTGTCACACATTGGTGACACTTTGCTGTTGCCGCTGTCGGCAAGGTGGGTCGCGTCCCAACACGTGAAGACATGTGAAGTGCGCGAGGAAGCGTGAGATGCGACCGACAGCGCGGGGACAGGTAACCCCCCGAAGCGACGGTGCCGGAGAGGCCGAAGTCGCTGAAGAAGCACAGGAGAAGCCGTGACCGTGTGGTGGCCACTGCCGAAGGGCCTGGATGCCGTGCTGTTACCCGCAGGGGAGTGGTGGGACGCGGTGCGTGTGCCCGCGTATCTGGGAGAGGGTGTACTGGCCCGGCTCGGCACCTCGTCCGGGGCCGTCATCCGCGATCCGTACGGCAGCAGGCTCTACTGGCTCGTCGAGCCGGGCAGCGCGCGGGAGTGGTCGTTCTGCGAGTTCGCCGCAGTACAGGTGCTGGGCACGGCGAGCTGGGTGACCGTTCCGCCCAGCAGCCGCCTGCACCCCCCGGGTCCGCACTGGGCCGTGCCGTGCACTCCTGCCGGCTCTCTGACCCCGGCAGCCACCTTGCACGCCGCCCTGCACAGCACGATCAGCCAGAATCTGGGGCCCCGCCCTCGGTACACCATGCCCCCGAAAGAGAGACACTGACGCCCGCCTCGCCCCGGAGGAGCTTGCCGGGGTCCCTACGCGTCCCGGACCGGACCCGGCACCGTTGTGACCGTCAGGACGAGGACGGCCCCCACAACGCCGCGCCCAGCAGGCCGAGATGGCGCACTCCTGTGGTGAACGCCTCCGAAGCTTAGGGCGATCCGGCGACGGCTCCGAAACGGCGATGCCGAGCACCGTACGCAGTGAGTGGTGTTTCGGCCTCACCCGAATATGCTCCTCGCGCCGGGAGCCACCGCCCCATCATGGGGACGACGCGCACGTCGTGAGGTCACGGGGGGACCGCTCGTGCCGATGGGCTCATAGGCACGATGTGGGGGAGACATGGGACGACGTTTCGCGTCTGTGGCGACGGCGGTCACCGCCGTCGCCACCTTTGTCGTCACTTTTGCAGGGGCCCGCTTGACGAACGCGTCCGCTGGCTCGGCCCGTTACGAGCCGGCGGACGCCGTCCAGAGAGGGAGCTGAGCCCCTCACGGCCTGTTGACCGGTTGACCGGTTCTCCGCCGATCAACAGGCCACATTGATCGTCCAAGCCAGGGCCCGGACGGCTGCTGAAGTCACCCGTGCCCCGTCACCCGTGCCCGACAGGGACCATCGTCGGGTTCAGGCGCGCTGGGTCCCTCTGGGCCGGTGCTGGGGTCCATCGTGGCCGCTCGAAGCCGGTGAGCCCTCCGGGGCGGGGTGGTGAGCACGGCGAGGCAGCCGACGACCAAGGCGATGCCGACCCACCCCAGCAGGGGCAGTCGCTCGCCGACAACCAGTACGGCGAGTACGGCTGCGACGGCGGGTTCCAGCAGTGAAAGCGTGGTCGCGGTGCTCGCCGGGACGTGTGCCAGGCCCCAGCCGAACAGTACGTAGCCGAGAAACATGGGCACCAGGGCCATGTAGGCGCCGACGGCCGCGTTGGACCAAGAGGTGAGAAGCGGGGCGCCGGTGACCAGCAGTACAGGCAGGAGCAGCAGCCCGCCCAGCCCGAAGACGGCACCCATGGCCGCACCGGAGGTGACACCGCGGCTGATCAAACGGTAGGCCGCCCATGCGTACAGGGCATAGGTGAAACCGGCCACCAGGCCCAGCCCCACTCCGAGCACGGTTGCCCCCACGGACCGGGCCCCGGTGCCGGAATGCGCCTGGGCCGCTTCGGCCATGCACAGCAGCACCGTCCCGGACAACCCCAGAGCGGCGCCGGTCAGCCAGCGGCGTGTGAGGCGGCGTTTGTCCACGGCACGCTCGATCACGGCAGAGGCGAGTGGGGCCGAGCCGATCGACACCACTGTTCCAGCGGCGACCCCGGCCAGGTGCATGGCGCTGTAGAACGCCAGAGGGTAGGCCCCCACCGCCACCGCGCCGAGCAGCACCACACCGCGCTGCGTGCGCAGCCCAGGCGCTTCCCGGGCGATACGGGGGGCGGCTGTGAGGGCCTGGAGCAGCCCGCCCAGGCCCATGGCGACGGCCCCGATCGCGAGGGGTCCCACTGCTGGGGCGAAGGTCGCGGCGGTGCCCGTGGTGCCCCACAGCACCGACGCCACGAGCACGCACAGCGATCCCACGCCCACCGAGCCGGTCGCACGTCCACCAGGCGGCATCACAGCTGGTCCATCAGGTGCGCCGCCATCGTCCGCGCATGGTCCAGACGCGTAGCCGCGCCCTCCAGGCCGGCGCGCGCCACCGCGCCCTCTAGCAGGAACGCCAGATGCTCCGCCATCGCGCGGGCCTCCTCGGGCCGACCCGGCAGCAACTCCTCAAGATGCCCGGCGAGCAGGGACTCCACTTCCTCCTTGTGCCGACGCACCACGGCCCGCCCCTCGTCCTCGGCAGGCAGCTCGGCAGCCGCGTTCAGCAGACCGCACCCCCGAAAACCGTGCTCATAGGCGAAGGCCGCGTGATCGGCGTACGCGTCGAAGACGGCCAGCACGCCGCCGCGACCGTCCGGGACTCCTTCCAGCCGCCGCCGGTACAGGCCCATCCACTCCTCATGCCGTGCATCGAGGTAGGCGATCACCAGATCCGCTTTGGAGGAGAAGTTGTTGTACAGGCTCATCTTCGCCACGCCCGCCTCGGCGGTGATCGTGTCGATCCCTGTCGCTGCCACGCCGTCCGCATAGAAGCGGCGCGATGCGGCGGCAAGCAGCCGCTCGCGCGCGGTCCGCCGCCGCTCCTTGCCTTGTGCCCTGGCAGTGCTGGCATCGCTCATCGGGCTTCTCCCTCGTATTAGGTAGACCAGTCTACCTAATTAATGACCGCGTACTACACAGCCACCGATAGGCTGCAAACAGGCAGATCGGGCGGGGGTGCGCAGCATGAATGAGCGGTTGCGAAAGCTGCACGTGGACGGACGAGAGTTCGTGTGGACGGGCCGGATCCACCACGTGGCCGGTGAGCGCGACTGTCACAGGTGTGTCCGCGTGCGCGTCTGGGGCGCCGGGAAGAACAGCCGTGCGCTCCAGGCAGACCTGTTGTCAAAGGCGGTCTTGCCGTGGGGCTGTGCGACCGATTCCACCTATCCGTGCCCCAAGGACGTACGAACGGTCATCGAGTATGCCTTGACGCACGGTTGGAACCCCAACGTCATGGGCGGGACGTTCTTCCTGACCGAGAGCGAACACGCTTCTGCATTCGAACTGGCCGACTTCCTGCTCACCGATCGCCTCCGGGACGAAGCAGCGCCCGAACCGACGACACGCGTGTTTCGCTCCTTCGACGAGAACCCGGGACCGCCGATCCCAGCGCCGGCCAAGGCATCACCTGAAGACCGATCAGGCCCGGCTGCTCCGGCACCATAGCCCCGGCCCCGGCCTGGACTGCTCGGCCCGTGTGTTATTCGACCGGGGAGTGTTGCGGGACGGTGGCGGGGTCGGAGGGGCGGGTGCGGGTGAGGTACTGCGGCACGGGGGTGCGGTTGTCGCCGGTGTCGCGGACGAGGCCGTAGCGGACGATGCCCTTGTCCGGGGCCGGGGCGGTGCGCAGGTCGCGCAGGATGTCCTTCCGGTTCGTCGGCTGGACGAAGAAGTTGTAGTCCTCACCGTTCTCGTTCTGGTTGAGGATGACGGTGCCGTCGAGCCAGAAGTACTCGTTCTGCCACATCTGTTGGGTGCCTCCGGGTAGCACGGTGGTGCCGATCTCGGGTGATTTCATCCATGTCTCGCCGGGGTTGCCGGGCTTGGTGTCGTCCATCCGCCGGCCGCCGCCCGAGGCCACGTGGAAGAGCTTGCCCCGCAAGCCGGTCCAGGTGGGCATGGTCAGAGAGCCGTCGGGCTCGGCGACCGCGATCTGCCAGCGGATCCGCACATATCCGGTGCCGCGCAGGGTTACGTTCTCCCCGCGGTGGGTGAGGGTGACGGCGGGGCCGCCGGTACTGGTCAGGCCATGGTCTGCGCGGCGGGGCAGAGGTCCGGGCGGCCGGTCGGGGTCGGGGGCGTCGTCGACGGAGTCGACCACGCTGCCGTAGCGGGCCACCGGGCTGGTCGTCCGGCTGGGGGTGGGGCTTCCGGTGTGGGGCGGGGCCGCCAGCAGCGTGTTCCCCGGTGGAGTGCTGGGCGGGCGGGACGGCGTCGAGCGAGCGGTGGCCCGCGGCGGCAGGTCCGCCGGCTGCTCGAACACGAGGAACGCCGTACCGCCGACGGCGAGTGTCGCCCCCGCCGTGACCGCCGCGGCGGGTTTACCCAGCGCCGCGAGCGCCTTGGCCGACCAGCCGACGCCTGCTGCTGCCTGTGCGGCCTTGCCGCCCAGCGCAAGGGATATCGCCAAGCCCGCCGGGAGCGGCACCAGTGCCAGGCCCACCAGCAGCCGCTCGGTCGGTACGACATCCGCACGCGGCGCCCCGCAGCGTGCGCAGCCGCGCAGGTGCCGGGCCAGCCGTTTGCGCCAGACCGAGGTGGGCCTGCCGTCCCAGCCGACGCGCAGGGCGCGCAGACCGTCGCAGTCGGCGGACTGTGGACCGTTCAGTGCCCGGACGATGCCGCGTGCCGTCTCCAGCCGCTCCTTCATCCGCTGGATGCGTACGGCGGCGTGCCCCCGGGTGACGCCCAGCGCGGAGGCGAGGTCGCGGCGGCTCAGCTCACCGGCGACCTCAAGCCACCACAGGGAAAGCAGCTGCCGGTCCTCTTCCTCCAGCCAGCGCGCCGCCTCCGCGACCTCGCGTCGCTGTCCTTGCAGCCGCAGCCGCAGGACGGTGAGTTCGGCGAAGTCGGTGGTCCCGGCCGGGACGGAAGCCGGCTCCAGGGCGGCGGCCGGCGACTCCCGGCGCCGAGCGCGGTCGCGTATCTGCCGCATCGTGATTGCGACCAGCCAGGAGCGGAAGCTGTCCGGGTTGCGCAGCGTGGTGAGCTGTTCGACGACGCGGAGCATCGTCTCCTGGACGACGTCGTCGACGTCGGCGTGGCCGTTGAGCGCCCGTCCGGCGATGTTGTAGACCAGCGGCAGCCAGCCGGTCACCAGCTGCTCCATGGCCTCCCGGTCACCTGCCTGCGCCGCGGTGATGACCGCGCGCCACTGCCGCGCCTGCACCGTCATTCCCACTCCTGCCGAACCGCAGCCCTGGCCAGGGGCTACTTCGCGTAGAGCAGCGTCCCGAAACCTAGTTGGTCGTATCCGCCGCTGCTCGCCCCGTAGTCCCCGCCGCCACCCTCCGGGCGGACGCTCTGCGCCATCTCGCTGATGTACGGCACGGACAGCTTCCGCCGCCGGGTGTAGTGGTAGTGCAGCATGTCCCACACCGGACGCTGCTGCCCCCGGCCACCCGGCGAGATCTCCGTGTGGGAATTGGGGGTGCAATTGTGCCCACTGCCCCACTCGTACGTGGTGAACGGCACGTCCTGGCCGAGGTTGTACTTGGCGACGTACTGCGCACCCTTCATGAACCGGTTGTTGTCGTAGCCGTAGAGATCGGTGCCCTGGTTCCAGGCCATCTCGCAGATCGCCCCCATCTGACCGATGCCCATGATGGTGTGCCCCTGGTCACGGCCGGACTCCTGCCACTGGCCGAGGTCGTGGCCGTCGACGTCAGGGTGCAGGAACGGGACGGCGTTCTTGATCGCGCCGTTGCCCGCGCCGTCGTAGAAGTAGTCCAGGGCTTCGTCGTAGATCGCGCGGTCGTCGCAGAGGATCCCGATGGCCATCATCGACGCCATGTTGCACAGATCCCAGTTCGCCCAGTAGTGGGAGTCGCAGGTGCCGTTGTGACGGACCAGGAAATCGTGGTTCCAGCCGTGGAAGACGTCGCGCATCATCTGCTGGGACCGCTCCAGGTCGAAGCCGTCGTAGTCCCGCATCAGTTCGGCTGCGTTGGCGAACTGCCAGCCGTAAAGACCGAGCGCCAGGTACCTGTTCGTGTCACCCTCGATGCTCTTGAGCGTGCCGGACCAGGCGTTCAGTATGTCCCGCGCGGTGTCGGCGTTCTCCTGTGTGCCGCCGATGTGCCAGCGCAGCGCGTTCTGGTAGGCGGCGTGAATGTCGGCGTAGAGCAGGCCGTAGTTCTCGCCTGAACCGCCGCCGCGGACCACGGTCTTTTGCGGGCGAGGCGTCCGGCCGCTCTGCGAGCGCCCGTTGGCGGTCAGCCGCTTCCAGCCGGACAGCCACGGCTCGTCGCCGGCGGCCACCCGTTTCTTGGCCCGGTTCAGGTCGCCCGAGGAGTGCAGCATGCCGGGGTGGGTGAAGGCGGTAGCCTTCTTCCCCGCGTCCGCCGCGGCATCGGCGGAGCTACTGCTCCATGCGGCGACTCCGCCACTCGCGGCCCCGGCGGCTGCCAGACCCCCGGCGACCTTCAGCACGCTGCGACGGCTCATCCGGTGTGCGTTGTGGTGACCCATTTACGGCTCCTGTGAGTGGGGGGAAGCGCGCTCACGGCGCACCTGTCACAGGTGACGGACCAACGGAAGCCGCGATAACAGTTTTCCCCTTGCCGGTCCCCAGACTGATGCGCGACTGCCGACCGTGTCCCTTCCGTGGGGATGGCGCCTCCCACAGTCACCGCAAAGTGAGACCGTGCAGTCCCCCGTACGCGGAGCAGGGCGGCGGGGACCATCCGTCGGTTACCTGGCGTGGTGGACGGTAGACCTCGACAGCGAGCGGTCGGCATACATCGATGGGGTCGGTAGCGTCCGGGCCCCAAAACGGGATGGACAGATCACCGGCCGGGCAATTCGAGAGTGCGCAGAGTAGATCCTGCTCCGCGAAAAACTCGAAGAAATCTCCGGCCTTCGCCGGTGAGGGTTTCATGTAGTACTGATCCTGGTCGTTGAGCCCTGTGACGGTGAAAATGTTGAGCACGTCGTGTACGTCGAACTCGGTCAAGCCGTAGGGAAGCACGGCCCGGGTCAGGTTCGAATGACAGTGGAAGTCAAAGTCTTCGTTCGTGAGAATCCGATTGATGTAGGGGTCACATCGCGAGCCGAGTAGGTCGTGCACTCGGGCACCGTCTTCGTCCTCTCCGTACCAACTCAACGAGTCGTTCGTGATCGTCACCAGCGGGCGCATGTAGGGCAGCGTCGACCACAACCGGTCGTAACGCGTCACGTGTGCACTCTGCAACTGGCGTGTTCGTGCCGCCCATAGACGCTCTCGCGGGTTATGACGATTCCAGACATTGAAGTCGCCACACTGTGGCCCATCCGGTGTGATGACTCGGCACAGGTAGCCGGCGGGGACCTCCCATGCGCGACCTGAACGGATCGGGAGTACAAACCGTTCGACGAGTTCCCTGTCCTCGGGATTTGCGGCAAGCTTGTCGTAGAAAGTCTTGTCGACCTCGAGCAGGCTTTCGGTGGTCGGCTGGTACGAAGCCGGAGGTGAAGCCATGTCAGTGCCTTTCTCTTCCAGGGGCAATGTGCATATGGCGCCGCATGCAGTGCGCAGCGGACGCGAGTTCGCCGAGTTCGCTCGCAAAGCAGATGCTAAAGTTTCACATCGATGTGAAGGTCAAGGGTTGGGTGCGTTGTCTTATGCGTATTGGTGAGCTTGCACGTCGCACCGGGGTGAACACTCGCCTGCTGCGCTACTACGAAGAGCAAGACTTGTTGCACCCTCAGCGATCCTCGAACACCTATCGTGAGTACGCCGAGTGCGCCGTCGAGCGGGTTCACCAGATTCGCGGCCTGCTCGACTGCGGCTTGCCTACCCGCCTGATTCGGGTTCTTCTGCAGCATGTACAAGGCCCCCATGGCGACCTGCCGCCGTGTCCCGACGCGGAAACAGCGAACCTGCTCCGTCAAGAACTTGGTCATCTGGAAACTCGCATCGACCGGCTTGTCCGGAGCCGTGATGAAATTCGCTGCTACCTCGGTCGGGTCACCTGAGCACCCGCTCACGGTTTACGGAGCGGCTTTGAGCTGAGCTGCTTCGGTACGAGAGAAGGCCCTTACGCTCGCCGGCAGGTCCGGGCCGGCTGCCCGCACGAGTGGGTGCCATCGCGGAAGCGAAACGTCGAGGCGGATCTGCCATGGGCCTTCGAACGGGTGCCACTGACGCCTCAGATGGGGAAAGTCAGCCACGGTGGCGGGAGAGTTGCCCGACCACCCGCACGTGTGCCCCTCAACCACGCACCACCATCAGCCACGTCTCCAGCTTTGATCTTTGACCTGCAGACACCTCCGCGTAGCCTCGGCCGACCCCTGGGGGATGGCCGAACCGGTCCACAGACCGTGACAAGACCTGGGAGCCGCGCCACGGGCCCTGTCGGCGGTCTGTGGCGCGCCCAGCGCCCTCCCGACGGGCGGACAGGACTGACCATGTCCGACCTGACGACATTGATGGAGGTGGGCTGCCCGGTTGCCGGGCCCGGGGCTGGTGCCGCCTACTCGGCCCTCCGGTGGGTGGGTTCGTACGGATCGGTCATGGACTCGCGCGGGCTGACCGTACCCCCCGTCTGGGGCGGGCCTTTGCCGTACGGGCGCGATCCGGCTCGAGGTGCGGGCGGTTCCGCCTCGGCGCGGGCTGCTGCGTCCGACCTCGACGGGCCTGCGCATGCGCCTGCGGCTCGCTCCAGGTCAGGAACGTGCCGACCGACGTGGCCGCCTCCGCCGAACGGCTCCAGCACGCGTAGGGCGTGCACGCTGTCTACGTTGAGCCGGTCAAGCCCCGTGTGTTCTCGAGCCAACACCGGAGCCGGCACGCGTGAGCTGATGGCCGGGAGGGGACACAGCCGTCCCGGGCTGCGCTGATCTACCAGCACATGACCGGTGGGCGGGACCGGGCCATCGCGGACGGCCTCGGCGCCATGATCCGGGAGAGCCGGGACGGGGGCGGCGACAGCACGTAGTGGCACGACCCCTGAAACGGTGAAGGGCCAGCTCCGACGGGTAACCTCGCTGAGCTGGCCCTTCGTGCTGTGCCCCCGGCAGGATTCGAACCTGCGACACCCGCTTTAGGAGCGAGGTTGGGAGGCTGCCGCGCTGACCTGCGCGTATCCACAGTGCGACAAGTTCCGGCGTGTTCCCCGTCGTTGCTGCTGACTCTCCGTGCTTCCCCGTACGTTCTGGCACGAGAGTGGCACGGGTTCTGCGGTGGTGGTGAGGCAGCCGGCCCTTGTCGCACCCCGGGTCGCGGCCTTTACCGTGCGGACGACCTCACCACTCGGCAGGGTACGCCTTCTGATCCGTAGCTGTAGATGGGTCGGTCAACGACGGTCATACCGGCCGCCGCAGGGTGCGGGGGAGGCGGCGCCAGACGGCGGGGGTTGCTGGGCTTGCTGTACTTCGCTGCTGTACCGTCCGCCCTTCAGCCGCCATCGCATGAAGCGGAGTGCGCACATGGTGCGATGTGGTGCAGCGCGCAGACGGCACTCGGTCACCAACGAGAGTTCAGGGCGTCCCAATCGTGCTTGTCGCGTGCGTAGACCTCATCCGGCGCGCGCAGGTCAGTAGCCCCGGTGAAGTCGAGGAAGTGGGGGTCCAGGCAGTTGTCCCAGCCATCGGCGCAGCGATGCTGCCAATCTCGGCCCCATAGTTCATCCTCTTCTCGGACACGGTGGACCAGTCGGCCGCGCCATCGGTATTCGACAAGGGTGACATCAGGGTGGCCGTTGGCCAGAGGAGCCAGCCAGGGCGGATCGAGGGCGTCGAGCTCGTCGCCGTAGAAGTTGGGGGTGGTGGGCGTGACCAGCCCTGTGGTGCCGGGTTGCGGAGGCGGTAGGGCGGGGGTAGCGCAGGGGCCAGCCTCCTTCACGGCGCTGCGGTCGTTGCCCGTGCGGTAACTGCCGCGTGTTGCCAGCCGCCACGAGCCGTCTGTGTGCTGTTGCCATGGTGCCTGGGGAGCCACTGGTGGTGCGGAGTGGGCGGTGCGTATGCGCACCTCGTCGAAGCCGTAACGACAGTATCGAGCTGGTGCCTCGTTGACGTCGGTGTCGTCGGTGTGCCAGATCGTGTCCTGGTCCCCGCCCTCGTTGTAGAAGCGCTTCCAGATCGCGCTGTAGCCCCAGCCCACCTCTTCCTCGACGCTGGCAGGGTTCTTGCCCGAGCCGTACTGGATGTCGACGAAGCGGCCGTCCGGGGAGCGCTCGGTGTGGACGGGGACGTTGTAGGAGCCGCGGGGTCCCAGCAGTCTCCATGTGATCCACTGTGCCTCGACGTTCCTGATCGAATCGCCGGGCCGGGCGTAGATACGTATGAAGTCCGTGAAAATATTTGACATCATTTCATTGTGCGGAATGTTTCTGCTCAAGAGCTGAAGTTTTTTCCAACTGATCACCATCCAGGTGGGAAAGTCAGCCACGACGGCGGGACAGGTACTTGATCACGTGCACGTGTGCCCCCTCAACCACCCACCGTCATCAGCCACGCTTCCAGGTTCCGATCTTTGACCCGCAGTCGCCTCCGCGCAGCCTCAGCCGGCCACTAGCGATGGCGGGACCGGCCCGCAGACCGCTACGAGACCTGCGCGCCGCGCCACGGACCTTCTCGGCGTACTTGGTCCGGCGGTACAGGGCTGGTCGGCTTCGTGCGCCTGGTCTTGCGTGCTGGCGTGGGTCGGCTGGTCGGCCAAGTCGTGCGGGCCGACGCGATCTGGAGCTCTTGCGAGCAAGCGGGTTGCTGCGTTGGGCTGCGCGCTGAGCGGCTCGGGGGCGGCGCGAGCGGGGCGGAGACAGGAGCGGGCGGCGGCCACGGGCCGCCAGCGCGCGCGGCCCGCGTGAGCGGGCCGCCTTGAAGTCGTAGAGAAAGTTGTTACGCAGGCGCTTCGTGCGCTGTTGTCCGGTCTCGGGAGATGCTTTACAGGTTGGCTTCAGGTGATGCTTGACACCGCTTGCCTCGGCTTGGCTGTGCGCGTTTGATCGACGCGTGCAGGGAGGGCTGGGGCCGTGCTGGTGGAGTTGAGCGTGGTCGAGCAGCGGTATCACGCGGTCATACGCCCTCTGATATGTGCCACAGCGGAGCCTGGTATTGCTCCGGGCGGTTGCTGATGAGCAGCTCGCGGAGCTGGGTCCGCTGCGAACCGCTGTAGCCGAGAGCTTCCGTGAGGCGTCGGAACGTGGTGTGTGTGATGCCCCGGCCGCGTGCCTCTTCCTCGAACTGGTCTAGTTCCCGGAATACGGCCCCGGGGTCCAGCTCTCGCTCGTCCTGGTTGCCCAGCCACATTGCTTTGTTGCGTTCGTAGTCGATCTCCGAGTATCCGCAGATCTCACGGCTGTGCTGTTCGGCTTCCTCAAGTGAGGTGGTGGAGAGGACGGCTCGGGCGAGTTCGTTGCGGCTGAGAGCGTCATCCAGGTCGGCCTGGTGGAGAGCGGGGCCCTCGTCGGTGAGGGGGACCGATAGGCCGGCGTCCCGTACTTCGCAGAGCCCGCGCGTTCCTCGTGCTGTGGCGGCGAGCATGGCGGTGGCTTCGGAGGGGTGCCATTCCAGAACGCTGCTGACGGGTTCGGTGTGCTCGGCGGTGAGGCTGAGGAGCTTGGGGCCGAGGCGTTCGTGGAGCTGCTCGGCAGGGAGTTCGCCGTCGAGTCCTGGGCCTGCGATCAGAAGCCGGACGGGAACGGACAGTTGGCAGCATGCCGCGAGGGTGAGGGCGTCGCCGAGGGGGCTGCGGAGTGTGGGTTCGTCGCCCTTGGCGAGGATGTCTCCGCCGACATCCAGCAGGTCGATCGTGTCAGGGGCCAGGTGCTCGATGAGGTCCTGCAACTGCTGCGTGATTCCGTGGACGCCTGCGTGCGGGTCGATCAGAGCAAAGGTGTGGGGAAGTTCCGCCGCGAGCCTGGGCAGTGTTGAGCCAGCAGGAGCGATCGGCCGCGCGTCACCCGGCACTGCGTAGACAGAAGGCGTGATCGCCTTGAGGCCGGTGAAGTTGGCGGGCCCACGAGGGCCCGGAACCGGGTCGATCAGTAGGCGGTCCCATGCGTAGGTGAGGACGACCGCCGGTTCCGCATCGCGGTTCAGCGCGGTGTCCACCATGGCGGCGGCGACCGCGTCGCCCCCTCCTCCTGCTGCCACGATCAAGCGCGTCACCAGGTCAGGGTACGGGTTTCGGGCTTGGCCACTCACTCTATAGTGGCCAGAGGTAATAGCCACTTAGGGAGGGAGTGAGATGCCCAAGATCGAAGAGGCTCAGCCGAAGTATTTGCAGATCGCTCACTACATCCGCGATCAGATCCTTCGCGGGGATCTGCGTGCAGGTGCCGAGGTGCCCTCGGAACGGCAGCTGTCCGCAGACTGGAGCGTCTCGCGCCCGACCGCCGCCCGTGCGCTCGAAGCGTTGCGGCATCAGGGCCTGGTCGAGAAGCGCCAGGGATCGGGCACCTACGTACGCGGCCTCGATGTGAACCGGCGTGCCCGGGAGTTGTACGGCCGTGCTCGTCAGACGGGCAAGATCTACACGCCCGGTGAGTACGCGGTCATCACGTCGGCGGGTTGGCTGCAGGCTCCGGGCCACGTTGCCGAGGCGCTGGGCCTGGCGCCCGGGAGCCGTGCGGTTCACCGCCGGAGGGTGACGAACAACGAGTCGGGGCCGATCACTCTGTCTACCTCCTGGTTCGGCCCGGATGTGGGGGAGCGTGCGCCGAAGCTCCTGGACGCCGACCGCATCCAGGAGGGCACGTTGATGTACGTCGAGAACACGACGGGGCGGCAGGGGAGTTACGCCGAGGACCGCATGTGTGCTCGCCTGGCCACCGAGGATGAGGCGTCCGATCTCGCGCTCACGCCTGGGTCGGCGGTGCTGATCGTGCATCACGTCGTCTACGACCTGCGGGACCGGCCGCTGGAGTTCGCCGAGGCCACGTATCCGCCCGAGCGTTGGGCGTTCGAGCAGGGCTACCCCCTCAACTGAGCCGCATCTGAAGGCAGATGTTGGCGAAGCGCTTGCGCGGACGAAGTGGCTAATGCTAGTATCCACTGAAGTGGCTAAGGCCACTTCGTTCCGTGGAAGGAGGTGCGAGGCATGACCCAACGGCGACAGGGGTTAAGTGAGGCCGCTCGGCCGGCGCCCTGTGGTGGGTGCCGGGGTCGGGGGTGGAAGTACGTCAGCCCTCGTTCTGCCGTGGCTTCCTCCGCTGCTGACGGCCATGTCCGCGCCGCTCGCAAACGGCGCTGTCTGGACTGCGACGGCACTGGTAGGGAGTAGGTGCGCGAATGGGCGATCCCGCTGGCAACTACACCGCACATGCAGAACCCGAGCCGCTCGGTTCGATGACGCTGTATCCCGTCCCCGAGTCGGTGCCACGGGCCCGGCGATGGTTCCGGAAGTTCATGGCGCGTCATGAGCTGGCGTGCTCGATGGACGACTGCGTTCTCATGATCTCGGAGCTGGTGACGAACGCGATTCTGTACGGCGAATCCGAAGATCCATGGCGTGTACGGGTCGACTGGTGGCGCGAGGGTGAGGCCCTGAGGGTCGATGTCCACAACCCGGGCTTCCCCATGGCGGTCCGGCTGCGTCATCACGATGCCGATGCGGGGCATGGCCGCGGGCTGTTTCTGGTCCGCGAGCTGTCCGATTCGTGGTCGGTGACCCCAGGCCGCTTCGGTGGGACGACTGTTTCGTTCCGCGTCGACGCCGGGTTCAAGCCTTCCTGAACGAGAGATCAGCCCGACCTTGCACCGTTCTACTGTGGCGGTAGAAGTGTCGGTAGGCTGGTTGACAGGTTGACTTGCCGGATTCGATGAGGCTGGGGCTATGGCGTACGAAGTGGCTGCACCGAAGTACGTGCGGTTGGCTCAAACGCTGCAGAGTCGTATCGAGGACGGCACGTACCCGCCCGGTGCTCGGGTGCCCAGTGAGAATCAGCTCGTCCAGACCTTCGGTATGTCTCGGCCGACTGTCGTTCGGGCCCTTGAGCTGCTGAAGCGGGACGGCTGGCTGGAGTCGCGCCAGGGCTACGGCACGATCGTGCGAGGCCAGCCCGAGACCAGTCAGCAGAAGGACCAGCGGGGGCGGGAAGCGCTGGAGCGGGTTGAAGCGCGTACCCCTGGTCGGCTGGTCGAGGTGGGGGAAGTGCGTGTCCCACCTCGGGTCGCAAGCCTGCTGGGCATTCCGAAGAAAGGCGCGGTGCTCGTCCGCCGTCTCCTTGTCGAGGACGAGGGAGAGGCCGTCGAGCTGGTCTCCTCGTATTTCCCGCCGTCCTTCGCCGACGGGACCGACCTTGCCGAGGCTTCGCCTCTCTCGGAGGGGCTGCGGGAACACCTGGAGTCCCGCAAGCGGGTGCGTTTCGATCACCTCACGGAACGTGTCTCGGCGCGCATGCCGCTCCAGGAGGAGCGGAACCTCCTCTCACTGCCGAAAGGAGAGCCGGTTCTCAGCGTGCTTGTCGTAGCGCGTGACGCGAAGGGGCAAGCGTTGCAGGTCACAGACGTCTTGCTGCCTGCTGACCGGCAAGAGCTTGAGGACACGTATCGGCTGGACTGACCTCGGCGAGCCTCAGTCTCGCGGTTGTCGCTTGGAGAGCCGGTACACGATGTACGTAGCGAGCAGGATGAAGTCCGCAGCGGCCCACAAGGCGATGATCAGGCCCACGCCGATCGTCGTCCCGGTGTGAGCCGCGTCTTTACAGGTTTGAAGCTCGTCCCCTGTGAGCCCTCGGCACTCCGCCGGGGTGCCGCTGCCTGAGACCGCCCCGCCGATGACCCAGGCCAGAAAGATCAGCTGCACTGCGAGAAAGACCCAGAGGAAGACGCGGTGCTTCCGCCTGGGGGCCCTCGGTTGGGCCTCCAACTGGTCAGGTGGCAACTGGCTTCCATTCGACGGCGGCTGCTGTGAGCCCCTTGGCCACTGTGGATTACGGTCGCCCCAGGTCGGCGGCGATGCCTTCGGGTGTCGGGTGTGATGCCGTTTGCCCATGCTGTCCACCTCCGAACTGTGCTCAAGCACCAGCCTGCGCCTGCCATTCATCGCGCGCCTGTCGGCGAACGCACTTGACAAGTCAACCTGGCAACCTTAGCTTCGTACTTGCTAAGTCAACCTGTCTGAAGGGTTGGCGCTATACGTGAAGGAGAAGCATTCGTGCGCACCATTCGAGTTGAGACCTCTACCGCGACGATCCTGCTGACCGAGGCACCCGCGCCGAAGGTCCGGGACCGCCAGACGGGCGAGCGTGCCAAGGATGCGGTGAGCGGTGAGGCGTTGATGAAGGTCGGCGTTGTCTACATCGATGAGGGTGAGTCCTCGCTGATCCACGTCACCGTTCCCGAGAGCGGGGTGACCGAGGGCCTGGCGCTCGGGTCTCCGGTTTCGCTGCCGGGGCTGGTGGCGCGGCCGTGGGAGTCGGTGTTCAACGGGCAGCAGCGGCACGGCATCGCCTACCGCGCTGCCGCTGTCGCCCCGGGTGCCGTTCCGGCGGGCGTGGGGGGCTGACCCGTGTCCGATCTGATGACGTTGATAGAGGTGGGCGGCCCGGTTGCCGGTCTCGGTGCCGGTGCCGCCTACCTCCGGGCCCGGCACCCGGCCGCGTACTGGTCGACGGTGGGGATGCCCGCCTCGGCTGTGCGGCTGGTGGGTTCGTATGGGTCGGTCATGGACTCGTGCGGGCTGACGGTTGAGCCCTCCCGTCTGCGGGCGCTGGCCGTACGGGCGGCCACTCGTCGCGAAGTGCGGCCGGTGCCTCCCCGCCGGGGACTGCTGCGGCCGACCTCGACCGGTCTGCGCATCCGGCTGCGGCTGGCGCCAGGGCAGGAGCCTGCCGACGTAGCGGCGTCGGCTGAGCGGCTGCGGCACGCCTGGGGCGTTCATGGCGTCTACGTCGAGCCGGTCAAGCCCGGGGTGGTCGAGCTGCGGCTTGTCGGCTTCGACGTGCTGCGGCGCGTACGGATGCCGCGTAAGGCGGGCGGCGGCGGGTTCCTGCGAGTGCCAGTGGCGCTGCGGGAGGACGCAACCGCGTTCGTCCGCGACTTCCTCGCCATCCCGCATGAGCTGGTGCTTGGGGCCACGCTGTCGGGCAAGTCGATGTACCTGCGCCACTTGATCACCGGGCTCGCCGCTCAGCCGGTCGCGCTGGCAGGCATCGACTGCAAGCGCGGTGTGGAGCTGGCGCCGTTCGCCCCTCGGCTCTCCGCGCTGGCAACCGATCCGGGGCAGGCGGCCGAGCTGCTGCCCGCGCTCGTACAGGAGATGGAAGACCGCTACGACCTGATACGCGCCCGCCAGGGCATCGCCCCCTCGACCCCCGATGAAGAGATCACCTCCGACGTGTGGGGCCTGCCGGAGAGCGAACGCCCGGTGCCGATCGTGCTGTTCGTGGATGAGGTGGCCGAACTGTTCCTCGTCGCCTCGCGGAAGGATGAGGAGCGGCGGGATGAGATGGTCACCCAGCTGATCCGGCTTGCGCAGCTCGGGCGGGCTGCTGGGATCTATCTGGAGGTGTGCGGGCAAAGGTTCGGGGCCGAGCTGGGCAAGGGCGCGACCATGCTGCGGGCCCAGCTGTCAGGCCGCGTCTGCCACCGCGTCAACGACGAGCCCTCGGCCAAGATGGCGCTGGGCGACATCGCTCCCGAAGCGGTTGGCGCCGCTTGCACCATCGCACCCGAACGCCCCGGGCTGGCCGTCGTCGGTGACACCTCCGGCGGCTGGTCCCGTATCCGCACCCCATACCTGTCCCCGGCTGCTGCCGCCGCACGTTGCCAGGAAACCGCGCATCTGGCGCCGGACCTGCCTGCACTCCAGCCCTTCCGGCCCGCCGTCCCCGTTGTCCGGCCTGTCTCGCTGACCAAGACCCGGCCTGCTACCGCCTGACACTGCCGGTTTCCGATTCGGCCGGCGCGCCTGTCCTCGCGCCAACTCCCTACCCCTTCCATGCCGAAAACCGAAATGAGGTGCCCCGATGCGCGCCCAACTCGCCCGCGTCGATGCCGTGCTGGTGCAGGCGGTCATCGCTGCCGCGCTGTCCTTCGCGCACCTGCACGACCTGGCCTCAGCAGCCGGACAAGACGGCTGGAAGGCATGGGCCTACCCGGTGTCGGTCGATTTGCTGCTCGTCGCGGCCTGGCGGCGGCTGCGTTCCGGTTGTGACCGGGCGGCGGGCTGGTGCTGGTTCCTGGTCGCCCTGACGGCTTCTCTGGGTGCGAACGTCGCCACCGCCGGGCTCCTCGACCTGGGCGACGTGCCTGACTGGCTGCGCATCCTCGTCGCCGGGTGGCCTGCGCTGGCCTTCCTCGGCGGCACGCTCCTCGCCCACGGCAGTACGGCACCGGCCGCTGACGTGGCCCGGGAACCGGAACCTGCTCCGGCTGTCGCTCCAGCGCCCCCGCAACCGGCTCCGGGGCCTTCGACTGCCGTCCCGGCTGCGCTGGTTGAGCACGCACGCAAGATCGCCGACGCGCACCAGGCGCGCACCGGCGCGCCCATCGATACCGCCACACTCCGCGCGCGCCTCGGCGTCCCCGCACCGCTCGCAGAGCAGATCGCCGCCCACCTCACCTGACAGGAGATCCATCGTGCTCGGCCGTACCCCGACCCGTGCTGAATACCTCGACGCAGCCCGCGAGATGGCAGACATGGGCCGCCACTTCCTCGCTCACCTGCTCGCTGAGGAAGCTGCCGCGCTGACTGACGACCCCAGCGAGGCGGCCCGCATCCTGCGCCATTTCCCCAACCCCGCCCACCTTCGTTCGGAGGACTGATCATGCCGCTCAACCGCCGCTTCCGCTCCGTGACCCGTATCGGCCCTGTGCAGGTCGGCACCGCGAACGACGGCCGTGGTCGTGAGAAGCACACCGCGGCTTGCACCGCTCCGCGCTGTGGCTTCTCCGCCGACTACGACTCGCGCGCCGCTGCCGAGCTGGCCGCCCGTACCCACCGCTGTCCCGTCCGCTGACTGAGGAGACTCACTCCCGTGAACGTAGAGCTGCCCCTGGTCGTCGTGTTGGGCCTGTTGGTCTGGGGCGCTGTGAAGTTCCTCGGCGTCCGCGTCTGGCTCGTCGTCGTGATCGCGCTGTTCGGCTTCTACCTCGCCGACACCTTCCTGGCTCCCGCCATCGACAACGGCACACGCAACGGAGTCGAGACCGTCAACGGCAACCACGACTGACAGGAGAGAACTGTGCTGCTGCGCCCCCAACTTCCCCCCGCCCCGAACCTCCCGGCCACAACGACACACGCCCACGAACCGGCCTGCTCTTGCCAGCACGCCCCCGCGCCCACGGCTCCGGCTCGCCGGTCACTGCCCTCAATCAGCACGGGCGCTGTCGGCCTGGTCCTGGTAGGCGGCGTCGTCCTGACGGCCCTGCTGACAGCTGTGGCGGTCTCGGCCATCTCCGTAGCGGTTGCGGCCGTCGTCCTGCGCTCACTCCTGGGCGCCCAGCACCACCGCCGCTGAACGGCTCCCGGGGCGGCACCGAAGCCGCCAAGCATCCCGCCGCCCCGGCAGCTCGGCACCTTCCCGACCCATAGAGCCTGAGAAGGAGTACAGCCATCATCACCCGCACCACCCCGCCCCCGCTGCCCGAACTGGGGAACCTCGCCGCAACCGGCTCCCTGCCCGGTCTCCTGCGCCAGCTCTCGGGCCTGGGCGGCTGCACCAACCCCGTCCGCCTGGCCGGCCACCGCACCGAACACCGCCCCGACACCACCACCGGCGAAATCGGCCCGGCCCTGCGCCGCCTCGACTCCGCCGAGCTGCCCGCCGGTGACCTCCTGGTGCGCTGCGGCAACCGCCGCATCACCCGCTGTGCTGCCTGCGCCGAGACCTACCGCCGCGACACCTTCCACCTGATCACCGCCGGCCTGCGCGGCGGCAAGGGAACGCCGGAAGAGGTCACGACGCATCCGCGCGTCTTCGCGACGTTCACCGCGCCGAGCTTCGGCCCGGTCCACAACCGGCCCGGCACCCGCCCGTGCCGCTGCGGCCGTCACCACACCCCTGACGACCCCGCGCTGGGCACTCCGCTGGACCCGGAACGCTACGACTACGAAACCGCCGTGCTCTGGAACGCCCACGCGGGCATGCTCTGGCGCCGCTTCACCATCCACCTCCGCCGGGAGATCGCACGCCGCGCGGGCCTCACCCAGCGGGAGCTCCCAGAGCGCGCCCGCGTCTCCTTCGCCAAGGTGGCTGAGTACCAGAAGCGCGGTGCCGTCCACTTCCACGCCGTTGTCCGTCTCGACGGTCCGGCCGGCGGTGCCACCCCGCCCCCGCACTGGGCCTCCGCCGAGCTGCTGACCGACGCCATCCGGAGCGCCGCCACACGGGCGGTCGTGCCCGGTCCGGTCCTCGACGGCCGCTCCCACACGTTCGCGTTCGGCCGCCAACTCGACATCCGCACCATCCACGGCTCCGACCTCGACGGCGGCCAGGCCCTCACGGACCGCGCCGTTGCGGCCTACATCGCCAAGTACGCCACCAAGGGCGCCGAGACGGCCACCGGCACCCTCGACCGCCGCCTGCGCTTCATCGCCGAACTCGCCGGAATGAACCTGCCTCCACACGCTGAACGCCTCATCCGCACAGCCTGGGCCCTCGGCGCCCGCAAAGACCTCGCACGCCTCCGCCTGCGCGCCTGGGCTCACATGCTCGGCTTCCGGGGCCACTTCTCCACCAAAACCCGCCGCTACTCCACCACCCTCGGCGCCCTGCGCACCGCCCGCGCCCAATGGCGCCGCCTCCAAGCAGCCATCGCACGCGGCGAAGACCCCAACCCCCAGCCGGAGGCCGAGGAAACAACGCTCGTCCTCGGCCACTGGACCTACGCCGGAACCGGCCTCACCCCCACCGAGGAATGGCTGGCCGCATCCCTCGCCGACATCCCCAGCACACATGCCCCGGAAGGAGACGACGCCCGATGAAGGATCGGTACCTCAGCGTTGGCCAGGTCGCCGAGCGGCTTGGCACCAGTGTCCGGTTCCCTCGGAGGCTGATCGAGGAACGCCGGATCACCTTCGTCAAGGTCGGCCGTCACGTGCGGATTCCCGAAAGCGCACTGGCCGCGTACATCGAGGCGCACACCGTGCAGCCGGTGACGGCCCGTGCCAACGGGTGGGGGAGGGCTGCCTGATGGCGAAGTCCAGCGGGAAGCGGCGCCGCTTCGGGGCAGTACGTCAACTCCCGTCCGGGCGGTGGCAGGCGCGCTATCGCGACCCCTCGACGGGGTTGCTGCGCAGTGCGGAGAAGACCTACCCCAGCAAGCGGGATGCCGAGGTGGCGCTCACGCACCTGGAGGCGGACATTCTCCGTGGGGAGTGGGCGGACCCGGATGCCGGCAAGGTGCCCTTCGCGGAGTACGCGGACGCATGGCTCAGGGACCGGAAGCTGGCGGCGCGCAGTCGGGAGCGGCACGAAATGGTGCTGCGGCTGCACATCAAGCCGGACTTTGAAAACACTCCGCTGGCGCGCATCACGACTGCCCGCGTGCGGAGTTGGCGGGCTGGCCTGCTGAGTCGTGGTGTCGGGGAGCCGACGGTGGTCAAGGCGTACCAGATCCTCCGTGCCATCCTGAACACCGCTGTCGATGACGAGCTGATCCGGCGCAATCCCTGCCGGGTCAAGGGCGCCGATCGCTACGACGTGCCGGAGCGGCCCGTGCTCACCGTGCCCCAGGTGCTCGCTCTTGCTGATGCCATCGCTCCTCGTTACCGGGCGCTGGTGCTCTTGGCTGCCTTCGGGGCGCTCCGCTTCGGGGAGTTGGCCGCGCTGCGGCGGCGGGATATCGATCTGGAGGCGCGGATCGTGTCCGTACGGCGCTCGCAGATGGAGACGCAGGATGGGCGGCTGGTCGACAAGGCGCCGAAGTCCGCCGCTGGGGTTCGTGTGGTCAGTATCCCGGAGGAGATCGTTTCCGACATCCGTACGCACCTCGACCGGTACTCGGGCTCCGGCCACGACGGTCATGTCTTCCTCGGCGTGCAGGGAGGGCGGCTGCGGCGCAGCAACTTCCGGGCCACCTGGGTCAAGGCGCTCAAGGCAGCCGGTCTCTCGGCCGAGGTCCACTTTCACGACCTGCGGCACACCGGGAACACCCTGGCGTCCAACACGGGAGCCAGCACGCGGGAGCTGATGACCAGGTTGGGGCACAGCACGTCCAGGGCCGCGCTGATCTACCAGCACATGACCGGTGATCGGGACCGGGCCATCGCGGACGGCCTCGGCGCCATGATCAGGGAGAGCCGGGACGGGGGCGGCGGCACCACTTAGTGGCACGGGTGTGGCACGGCCCCGGAAACGGTGAAGGGCCAGCGTCGGCGGATAACCCCGCTGAGCTGGCCCTTCGTCGTGTGCCCCCGGCAGGATTCGAACCTGCGACACCCGCTTTAGGAGAGCGGTGCTCTATCCCCTGAGCTACGGAGGCGCGCGGATCGGGATGATCCGCGCGCCTAGCCTAGCGGATGGGGGATCGCCGTCGGCAACGTCGTTGTGACGTCAGTGATGGGGCTGGTGTGCCGTCAGTGGGGTGTCAGTAGTGCAGGCCGTGGCCGAAGGGATAGAGGGGGCGGCCGGGGGTGTCGAGGGTGGGGATGGGGACGGGGAGTTTGCCGCGGGGGATGACTTCGCCGTAGAGGACGCGGGCGAGGGCCGTCATGGAGGGTGTGCCGTAGTTGTAGGTCGCCAGGTAGGCGGGGACGTCGGGGAAGCGGCGGATGTCGTAGGGCAGGCGGACGCCCGCAACGATCACCCGTCGGCCCGTTGCGACGAGGGAGTCGATCAGCTTGGCCTGGGCGGCGCCGTCCTCCTTGCTGGCTGCGGAGGCGTTGGCGAGGACGACTGTGACGTCGTGGGTGCGGGCCGCATCCGTCGCTTCGGTGATCTTGGCGGCGTCCGGCCTGCTGCCGGTCTCCAGGGTGGTGGTCCGCTGGCCGCGCTGTTCGCCGATGGCGCGTGCGAGGGCGGCGAGGGGTGCGGTGCCCCAGCCGGTGACGAGGACGGTGCGGGGGGTGCGGGGGAGCGGGAGAGCACCGCTCTCGTTCCGGATCAGGGTGATGGTCCGCTCGGTGATCTGACGGGCATGCGAAAGGTGCCGCCTGCTGCCGACGATCCGCGCGGCGCGCCGCTCACTCACGTACGGGGAGGGGAACAGCCCGCGCCGCAGCTTGTGTTCGAGGATCCGGCGCACGGACTCGTCCAGCCGCTCCTCCGAGATCGCGCCGGACCGTACGGCGTCGCGTACGGCGCCGAAGGCCACCTCCGGCTTCGGGGCCAGTACCAGCTGGTCGCAGCCGGCCTGGAAGGCGCGTACGGGTGCGACGTCGGGCGGGAAGTCCGCCGTGGCGCCGCCCATGTCCAGTGCGTCCGTCACGACGAGGCCCGTGAAGCCCAGCTGCTCGCGCAGCAGCCCGGTCACGATCGGCCGCGACATGGTCGCGGGCACTCGGGAGGGATCCAGCGCGGGGACGACGATGTGCGCTGTCATGATCGTGTCGACTCCGCGCCGGATGGCCGCGCGGAACGGCGGCAGGTCGATACGGTCCAGCTCGGCTCTGGTGTGCTTGATCTCCGGGAGACCGGTGTGACTGTCGACGTCCGTGTCTCCGTGCCCGGGGAAGTGCTTGGCCGCACTGGCGACGCCGCCCCGGTGGTAGCCGCGTACGGCGGTGGAGACGAACCGGGAGCACAGCTGCGTGTCCGACCCGAACGAGCGAACGCCGATCACCGGGTTCGCCGGGTTGATGTTGACGTCCGCGACGGGTGCATAGTTCTGGTTGATGCCGACAGCGGCCAGCTCGGTGCCGATGATGTCGGCGCTGTCGAAAGCGTCACGCGTGGAGCGGGTCGCGGCCAGCGCCATGTTGCCCGGAAGCTGGGTGGCGGGCTCCAGCATCCGGTAGACGACGCTGCCGCCCTCCTGGTCGATGGAGACGAGCAGCGGTACGCGGGCGCCGGTGCGTACGGCGGCGCGCTGGAGTCCGTTGGACAGCCGCGCGATCTGCCGCGGCTCGCGGACGTTGTCGGCGCCCCGGCGGGCGTCGAAGTAGATGACGCCGCCCGGACGGTACTTGCGGATCACTTCGGCCGGGGTCGGGACGCCGTACAGCTTGCGGTTTCCCTCATGCTCCGTATCCGCGGTCTGGCCGTAGATCTCGATGACGAACAGCTGCCCGATCTTCTCGTCGAGACTCATCCGGCGCAGCAGAGCCGCTGCCCGGGCGCGGACGGCGGAGGAGGAGACGTGCGCCGACGCACCGGCCGACGAGCCGGCCAGGGAGGTGGAAGACGGGTCGGCCAGTTTGCCGGACAGCGAGTCGGACAGGGCGGGGGTCGCGGAGCGGACGGCGTGTGCTGCGGCCGGTACCGAAGAGGCCGTGATGCCGATCCCAGCCGCCGTGCCCGCCGCAGCGGCGATGAGGTGTCTACGAGAGGTGGGCTGCTGTTGCATCGGAACGCTCCTCACATGTGCGGGTGGAGCACGTGGTCATGTGGGGGTCACCGGTGGATGCAACAGCATCGTCCCAGCGCGACGACGACTCGGGCCAGATGCCGCGCGGGACTTCATGGGTCCAGTCCAGTGGCGTCGGGTGCGCCTGCCAGCGGAAACACGCCCCTCAGTCCCCGTGAGCCCCGCCTTGAGCGCCCGCGTCATCCGTACCACCCGCTCGGCAGTTACGGGCCACCTTCAACGCGGTCTTCAACGCGGTGACGGCGACCGGCTCTTGGCCCTGCGCGGCTATGTGGAAGGCGCCGCACGGGTGGCCGTCCTCGTACGGGGCGTCCTCGCACGCCGACGCGTCTGTGCGGCCGGGCGGGAAGGGGAAGCCGCCGACGTGGCGGGGCGAGGTGGCAATCGTGCCGGTCGCGGAGTAGCGGATGACAGCGACCTGGACGGGACGGTCTCGGCGGACTCGGACACTGCGGTTCCGTTCTCTTGGGCGGCGCCGTGTGTATCCGTGTGGCGGCTGATGTTCGTGAGGTGAGTCACAGTGCTCAGGGGAAATAACCGGGGAGCGCGTCCCCGTTTACGTAGGCGTCTTCACGAGACGGGGAACAAGTCCCCGGATCGAGGACCACAACACAACCTCTGGTGCTCCACCGAGCACCACCGCCATTCCAACCCCGCACGACGCACAGCACCATCACCGCACACCACACTCGCCACACGCGCCGACACAGACCTCGGCATCGGCGTACCAACGGCCCACCCAATTCGCCCAGACGAAACCGAGGACGGAACCGCACCAGCGGAACCGACCGCACAGCAACCGCACAGCAACCGCACAGCAACCGCACCAGTCACCACGTCAGTCCGCTTTGAGGAGCGAGGAGTCACAGATGGGCAGCGCAACAGCCGCCACAAAGCGCGTCACCGCCGAAGGCGTCGCGCCCAAGGGGCGTGCCGACGCTGCCCGCAACCGTGAGCGCATCCTCAACGCGGCCCGCGAGGCATTCGTCGTCCACGGGGCGGACGCGTCCCTCGATGAAATCGCTCGCGCTGCGGGGGTCGGAAATGCGACCCTCTACCGGCACTTCCCCGACCGGGACTCGCTCGTGCACGGAGTGATGCATGCCGTCACGGAACGGATCGCGGAACGGGCCGAGCGGGCACTCGCCGAGGAGGGGAACTCCTTCGAGGCGCTGCGCCGCTTCGTGTTCGCCGCGGCGGAAGAGCGCATCGGAGCGCTCTGCCCCATGCTCTCGGGGCGCTTCGACTCCGATGAGCCGCAGTGTCTGGCGGCTCGCAAGCGGGTCGAAAGGCTGACCCACGAGCTCATCCGGCGGGCCCAGGAGGCGGGCGAGGTGCGTACCGACATCGGCGTCGGCGACGTGACCGTCGCGCTCAGCCAGCTCACCCGGCCACTGCCGGGTGTCGGCTGCCAGCGCATCGAACGCTTCGTCGAACGCCATGTGCAGCTCTTTCTCGACGGGCTGCGCGCCCCCGCCAAGTCCAAACTGCCCGGCCACCCCGCGACTCTGGAGGAACTGCGACAGGACAACTGATCTCCGTAGCCGGAGCATCGAGCGGTTGCCGCACCGCTCAATTTTCCTCCCCGCCTGAGTCTGTCCTCCCAGTACCCGGATCCGTACGAGCACGGGGGGCCCGTACGGATCCGCAGCGGCATCTGTCCTGGACCTGCTGAGAGTCGCGCCGAGTGCTCAGCAACGTCCCTTTTTACGCCCGTCTACGTCCCTTTTTTCGTACTCCGCACCGTGAGGTAGGCACATCCATGCCAGAAACGCCATCTACGGCCGATACCAAGGCCGGGCTCGACCCCCGGCGATGGAAGGCGCTGGCCTTCATCGCCATCGCGCAGCTCATGGTCGTCCTCGACGCGACGATCGTGAACATCGCGCTTCCTTCCGCCCAGTCCGACCTGGGCATATCCGACGCCAACCGGCAGTGGGTCATCACCGCTTACGCCCTGGCCTTCGGTGGGCTGCTGCTCTTCGGCGGCCGGATCGCCGACATGTGGGGCCGTAAGCGGGCCTTCGTGACCGGACTCATCGGCTTCGCGGCAGCCTCGGCCCTCGGCGGTGCTGCGACCGGAGAGGCCATGATGCTGGCGGCGCGGGCGCTGCAGGGCGCGTTCGGCGCGCTGCTCGCACCGGCTGCGCTGTCCCTGCTCGCGGTGATGTTCACCGACGGCAAGGAGCGCGCCAAGGCGTTCGGCATCTACGGCGCCATCGCGGGCGGTGGCGGAGCCATCGGCCTGATCCTCGGCGGTCTGCTGACCGAGTACATGGACTGGCGCTGGACCTTCTACGTCAACGTCCCGTTCGCGGTCATCGCCGCCCTCGGCGCCATCAGCGTCATCCGCGAGCCGTCCGGCACCCGGAACCGGTCCGCGCTCGACATCCCCGGCGTCGTCCTCTCCACGCTCGGCCTCGTCGCGCTGGTGTACGGATTCACCCGTGCGGAGACCGACGGCTGGAGCGACGGCGGCACCATCGCCATGTTTGTCGGGTCTGTCGTGCTGCTGGGCGCGTTCGCCCTGGTCGAGTCCAAGGTCCGGGCACCGCTGCTGCCGCTGCGCGTGGTCACCGACCGCAACCGCGGTGGTGTCTACCTGTCGCTCGGCCTGGCCGTCATCGCGATGTTCGGCCTCTTCCTGTTCCTGACGTACTACCTCCAGGTGGTCAAGGACTACTCGCCGGTGCGCACCGGTGTGGCGTTCCTTCCGATGGTGGCCGGCATGATCGCCGGCTCCACCCAGATCGGGGCGCGGCTGATGAACCGCGTACCGGCTCGCCTGCTGATGGCGCCCGGCTTCCTTACCGCGGCGCTGGGCATGCTGCTGCTGACCCAGCTCGAGGTGGACAGCTCCTACCCGGCGCTGATCCTGCCCGCCATGGTTCTGCTGGGCCTCGGGCTCGGTACGGCGTTCATGCCCGCGATGTCCCTGGCCACGCACGGTGTACGGCCGAGTGACGCCGGTGTCGCCTCCGCCATGGTCAACACCTCGCAGCAGGTCGGTGGCGCCATCGGTACGGCGCTGCTGAACACCATCGCGGCCAGCGCCACCACCTCGTACGTCACCGATCACGTCGCACAGGCCACCAGCAAGCCCGCGCAGCAGATGCTGAAGCTGGAAGCCATGGTGCACGGCTACACCTCGGCGATCTGGTGGGCGGTGGGCATCCTGCTCGTCTCCGCCGCGATCGTGACAGTCCTCGTGAACGCCCGGGGCGGGGGCGACCAGGCTCCCGACAAGACGCTCGACGGCGAGACCGACAGCGACGGCCCCGGCGGCGAGCCGGAGCCGGTACTGGCGGCCATGCACTGACGGCGCGTCGTCGCCCGTCGCAGCGCGTCGCGGTGCGTCACGGCATGATCCGGGTCACGGCATGGCCCGCGCTGCATGGCCCGGATGGCACGTTGCGGTGTGGTCGCCGCGGCGCGGCCACAAGGCCGACTGGCGGCCCTCGTACCCCTGCCCAGGGGGTACGAGGGCCGCTCTCGTGCTTCTTGGCGCGGCTGGCACCCGTGGCAGTGGCTGGGCCGGAGACAGGTTGGCAGCGGGCTGCGAGGAGGGTCACGCAACCAAGAGGGAACACCAGCCGTCTAGTCGGGTGAAGGGCGTCGACGACGATGCCCGTCCGGCAGCCGCGGAGTGGCCCCGACAGCCTGCCCGGAGCAGCTCCACACCGCTCCGACCAGCGCCTGAGTGCGCTCTGTCACCGTCATGCCCGTATGGGTAGCCGCGCAGTCTACTGCATGATCGGAAAAATGTTGCGCGGGTTGGGAATTTAGTCCGGATTCCAGCCGTTGACATCTACGCAAGGCGGGCACTCGTGAAGTGTCCGAGTCAGCCACCAGGCCAAAGTTTTCAGACCACTCGCAAGGGAGCACGCATGGCAACCCGTGCCGTCGCCCGTCGTCAGGAGAACACGACCGGTGTCTCCGACACGGCAAGCAGTGTTCGCGCCGCAGGCAGCGAAGTCGCGGACCGCGACCTGGTCGGCATGTATCTCGACGAGATCGCCCGCACCCCGCTGCTGGACGCCGCCAAGGAAGTCGAGCTGTCGCTCGCGATAGAAGCGGGCGTCTACGCCCAGCGTATCCTGGCCGGCCTTGAGAAGCCGGTCTCGAGCGACTCGCCCAGCGCGACCGTGAGCCGTGAGGAACTGGAGGCCCTCGTCGCCGAAGGCGAACGGGCCAAGGACATCTTCATCCGCTCCAACCTGCGCCTTGTGGTGGCTGTGGCCCGCCGCTACCCGCGCAGCGGCCTGCCCCTGCTGGACCTGATCCAGGAAGGGAACGCCGGACTTGTGCGCGCGGTGGAAAAGTTCGACTACACCAAGGGGTTCAAGTTCTCCACGTACGCGACGTGGTGGATCCGCCAGGCCATCACCCGCTCGATCGCCGACCAGTCCCGCACCATCCGGCTCCCCGTCCACCTCGTGGAGGAACTGGGGCGCATCCGCCGGGTGCAGCGCGAGTTCAACCGCGAGCACGGTCGTGATCCGGAGCCGGAGGAGGTCGCGGCGGAGCTCAACTCCACCCCGGAGCGCGTCACCGACGTGCTCGACTGGGCACGCGATCCGGTCAGCCTGAACATGTCGGTCGACGACGAGGGCGAGACCCAGTTCGGCGACCTGCTGGAGGACACCTCGGCCGCCTCCCCCGAGCAGTCCGTGCTCACGGTGCTGCGACGGGAAGAGCTCGACGACCTCATCAGCAGGCTCGACGACCGCACGGCCTCGATCATCAAGGCCCGCTACGGCATGGTCGACGGGCGTGAGCGCACCCTCACCGAGGTGGGCAAGCAGCACGGCCTCACCCGAGAGCGCATCCGCCAGATCGAGAAGCACGCCCTTCTGGAACTGAAGAAGATGGCCCATGACACGGGCTTCGACGAGGCGGCGTAACCGCCGTCGGCGGGTTCTCCGAGCCCGCCCCGTCGTCGCCCCCATAGACGAGCCCCGGTGCCTTCCCCCGAGCGCCGGGGCTCTTTGCTGTCTGCTTGTCTCCCGCTGAGGGCCTTGTCTCCGGGCCCCGTCTCCCCGGCCCTCTCCACCCCTCCCTGTCGTTCTCTTCCCCGCCGATGTCTGTTCGTGCCCGAAGCGATGCCCGGATGTGTTTACTTTCCGGACACGCGGTCGTAGTCTCGCGGAGAACCAACACGGCCGGGCACAGAACGGACCTGATCCCACATGTACGCACCGGAGCGCCAGCAGGCCATCCTCCGCCTCGCGGAAGAGCAAGGACGCGTGGACGTGCCGTCCTTGGCGGCCGAGTTCCATGTCACCGCCGAGACGGTCCGCCGTGACCTCAAGGCTCTGGACCGTGCAGGGCTTGTGCGCCGCGTCCACGGCGGTGCCATCCCCGCGGGGCGCCTCGACTTCGAACCCGATCTGGCCGCCCGAGAGTCGTCGGCGACCGAGGAGAAGGACCGCATCGCGCAGGCCGCACTCGCCGAGCTGCCCCCGGAAGGCAGCGTCATACTCGACGCCGGCAGCACCACGGACCGGCTCGCCGCAGCGATCCCCATGGATGCATCGCTGACGGTCGTCACCCACGCCCTTCCCACCGCCGCCCGGCTGGCCGACCATGCTGGGATCGAGCTGCACATCGTCGGCGGCCGGGTACGGCATCGCACCCGAGCTGCCGTCGACGCGTGGGCTCTGCGGACCTACGGCGAGATCAAGGCCGACGTCCTCTTCCTCGCCACAAACGGTTTCTCCGTCGACGGCGGACTCACCACCCCCGATCTGGCCGAGGCCGCCGTCAAGCGCATGATCATGGCGGCGGCCCGGCACGTGGTCCTGCTCGCTGACTCCACAAAAGCGGGCCAAGAGTACTTCGCCCGGTTCGGCGACCTCTCACACGTCGATCTCCTGATCACCGACACCGGCCTGAGCTCGGACGAGGCCCGTGCTGTGGAAGCCCAGGGCACCAACGTCAAACGCGTCTGACCCCTCCCCCC
>NZ_JBQQBV010000023.1:0-120455 GCF_052246355.1 Streptomyces sp. 3N207
CTTGCACGGCTTGTGGTGTCCGCACTTGCCGTGGTGCTTGCACGGCTTGTGGTGTCCGCACTTGCCGTGGTGCTTGCACGGCTTGTGGTGTCCGCACTTGCCGTGGTGCTTGCACGGCTTGTGGTGTCCGCACTTGCCGTGGTGCTTGCACGGCTTGTGGTGTCCGCACTTGCCGTGGTGCTTGCACGGCTTGTGGTGTCCGCACTTGCCGTGGTGCTTGCACGGCTTGTGGTGTTCACACTTGCCGTGGTGCTTGCACGGCTTGTGGTGTTCACACTTGCCGTGGTGCTTGCACGGCTTGTGGTGCTCGCACTTGCCGTGGTGCTTGCACGGCTTGTGGTGCTCGCACTTGCCGTGGTGCTTGCACGGCTTGTGGTGCTCGCACTTGCCGTGGTGCTTGCACGGCTTGTGGTGCCGGCCCTTTCCGTCACCTGCGGTGTTCCCGGCGGTGTTGCCCTGGGTGATTCCGGCGGAGTTGCCCTGGGTGTTTCCGGCGGTGCTGCCCTGGGTGATTCCGGAGGTGTTGCCCTGGGTGTTCCCAGAGGTATTGCCGGAGGTGTTGCCGTCGTTTCCTGCCGTGTTGCCGTCATTTCCTGACGTGGTACCGGCAGTGTTCCCCTGGACGTTGCCTTGGGTGTCGCCACCCACAGTGTTGCCTGCGATCGATCCGCCGCCGCCCGTGACCAAGCCGCCGGTGCCGCCTGTGAGGACGCCTGTGCCGCCCAGAACGCCGCCCAGAACGCCCGTCGTGGTGCCTGTGGTGGCCCCCCCGTTCGTGTTGCCCGTGGTCGTACCGGTCGTGGTGCCTGTAGTGGCCCCTCCGTTCGTGGTGCCCGTGGTGGTCCCGTTCGTGGTGCCCGTGGTGGTCCCGGTCGTGGTGCCCGTGGTCGTGCCGGTCGTGGTGCCGCCGTTGCACGAAGGCCGGGTGATCACGTTGTTGTCCAGCGTGACGGACCCGTTGCGCGCCAACGCCCGGCCTTGGATGGTCGCCCCGGTGTTCGCGCTGATCGAGGTCAGGGCCAGGATGCTGCCCACAAAGGTTGAGTTGGTTCCGAGCGTGGCGGAGCTGCCCACCTGCCAGAAGACGTTGCACGGCGAAGCGCCGTTCACGAGGAGCACACGGCTGGCAGACGCCGTCGTGAGCGTTGATCCGATCTGGAAGACGAAGACCGCGTTGGGGTCGCCCTGAGCGTCCAGCGTCAGCGTGCCCGTGAGACCGATGGAACTCGACGCGTTGTAGACCCCCGGAAGAAGGGTCTGTCCACCCAGATCACCGGAGATGCTGGCGTCCTGAGCCTGACCCGCAGCGTTGTTGTACGCGGTGGTCAGGTCGCTCTGGGCCTGTAGGGCTGCGGCATCTGCCACGTGAGTGGCACCGTTGACTGTTCCAGGCGGGAACCCGCTGACAGCGGTCCCGGGGTGCACCCCGAGGTCGCCGTTGACCACGGTCGGCCCAGTGTTGGTGACGGACTGGCCTCCGAGAACGGCGTAGCTCTGTGCCGTACCGAGAGGGACAGCTGTCGCGACGGCCTGCGCTCGCGAAGCGGTTACTGCGACCATGATTGCGGTGATCACCGCGATCGTCGCGAGCCAGGCGGGGATGGCGCGTCGGTTGAGCGCACCACTGAGGCTGGATCTCATGAAGATTCCTACCCGTGTACGAAACTCTGCGGACAATTTCACGACCCTTCGCGCTTCATCAGGGAATCGCTGCGTCACATGCCAGCGGCATGGTTGGGGCGAGACCAGGGGCAGCGAACGGCATTCGCTTGACGGGTCAGGTCTGAGCGAGGCGACTCGCGCCGTTGCGCGCCCCCTGAAAACTGACTGCAACGTCGGGGCGGAGCACTGGCACACCATACGCATTTGAACCGCGGTATGTGCGCATGCAATCCGTTCGACACGACCATCTCGCCTAAGGCGAGCTGACGCCGTAAGCAAGAAACTGCATTTCAAACAGGATGAAGAAGCTTTTAATCGTGCCGACCTCCATCGCCAGGCGAGCTTCCCGAACAGTCCAAAGAGAATGAATCCGGGCGTGGCGTCCCGCCGTCGGCCGCCGCCACATGCTGCCTTGCGCGACAGGTCAGAGCAGTTTGCCGCCGATGCAGATAGTCGACGGAAAGGCACCATTGCGCGATATCGAAGGTAATATAATTTGAGCTTCAATTGCATTTGGTGCGGCCACAGGCGAATCCGGGCTCGATTCCGGCGCCTCTGCCACCATTCGACCGTGCGAGCCCGGCCAGCCACGCCAATTCGACCGATCCGCAGGCGCCCGGTCACACGACCCATCGGACAGGCCTTAGCCCTCCTTCTCCGCAGCCTCCAGTGCCCGCTCGATCTTCGCGTTCGACTGTTTCTGGCTGCCGTAAATGACCTTGGCGTAGAACCGGTACAGCACAGCGGTGCTGTGGCCCGCGCGGCGTGCCACTTCGGTAGGAGACACGCCAGAGGTGAGCCAGAGCGAGACGCCCGCGTGGCGGAGCGAGTAGGGGACCTCTGAGAGCGGGGAGGCCGCTTCCGAGGCGGAGAGCACCGCACAGCGAGCCTTCTGCCAGAGTTCGCCGTACTCCTTGTTCGTCACGCGTCCCCCGCGACTGGCGCGGAAGAGGCGGCCGTCCTCGGCGACGCCGTACATGGCGATGTGGTCGCGGAGCATGCGCACCAGGACGGGCGGGATCGGCACGGAGCGGGTGACCCTGCGTGCGCGCTTCTTGAGACCGCGAGAGTCGTGGGACTCGCCGGAGTCTGTCCAGGCTGAGCCCGTCTGCGGCGAGGTTCCCGACAGCACCAGTTCGCCCCAGCCCGACTCGGGCAGGGTGCAGCTCGACAGGCGCAGGTCGGTGACCTCGGCCGGTCGCATGGCCGCGTAGTACAGGCAGCCGAAGAAAGCGTGCAGGTGCTGGCCGCGCCTTCCCAGAGCGCCGGCCGCAGCAATCAGCCTCCGAGCCAGAGCCGGGCCAGGAACGAAACGGAAGTCCACTTCGTCGTTCGTCTCGGGTGCCTTCCAGTCCACCTTGTGGAGCGGGAGCGCTGGGAGGTGTTCGCGCTCCACCGCGTACCGGAGGCAGTTCGTGAAGACTGGGAACTTGCGGTGCACCGTGTTCGCAGCAGCCGGTTTGCCGTCGAGCTTCAGCTTGAGGGCGTCGAGTGCGCGGCGAAGCACTGTGGGAGTGTCCAGCTCGTTGACTTTGGTGGACTTCCGGGCGATCCAGTCGAGGGCCGCTGTGATCTCCGAAGGAGGCTCTTCGTGCTGCGTGCGGGGCACGAGGGAGCCATCCTTGGCGGTCCGGAAGCTGAATGCCCACGAGTACAGCGCCCGTCGCAGCACGCGGGGCGCGGGGGCGCCCCGTGAGTCGGACACCAGCGCGGGGGTGACCGTGGCAAGGGCGTCCGCGATGCTCGCGCGGTGCTTGGCTGACGCGTCGGGCCATTTCATGAGCGCATAGGCGCATGCGTGCGCGTACCAGGTTGGGGACTGCTGTTCATGCAGCTCCGAGCTGGGCAGCCCTGTCACGGTGTCGAACTGCTCGCGGTTCCGGAGGGCCGTGAGTAGTTCCGCCCGCCGCCCGTCCGCTTGCGCCTTGAGGGTGTAGCTCTTGGAGTGCGGTTGTGCCCCTACTCGCCAGCGGCGACCCAAGAACGGGGCTTGAAAGCGCGATTTGTGACAGCGCGGCCGAGATTTTCTCGGTCTCTTCGATCGCAGCCCAGCACGCCAAGCGGACAACGGAACTTTGAACCGGCCTCATCACCCGTCTATAGAGCTCTCGGTGCCGGACATTGCCACCAGCTGGGCACGTGATCACGCGATCGGAGGACGCAGGGCCCGCCCACACGCATGGACTGCTTGCTGGCAACGCGCGCAGCCCCGGCAGCCCGAAGGCACACCGGGGCTGTTCAAAGTTTCCCTACTGATTCAAGGCGGGCCGCTGACGCGGCCCGCGCGGCGCGGCGGCCGTGCCGCCGCTTCGTTCCTGTCTGCCGCCCCACTTCGCGGCAGCCCCGCCGCTCGCGCCGCAAGAGGACGACAGCGACAACACCTGTCTCAGCGGCAACTCTGATACAGCCCCCTGTGCCCCGCCGACGAGTAGCCGCCCGAGGGCCAGGAGCCGCCAGAGCACAGTCCGGCCTCGCGTCTCCCGCGACACCACAGCCCTGGAGGACTAGTACCGCCTACCGACAAGGCCCGTGGCGCGGCGCACAGATCTCGTTGCGGTCTGCGGGCCGGTCGCGCCATCGGCAAGTGGGCGGCTGGGGCAAAGCGGAGGCGTCTGCGGGTCAAAGATCAAAACATCGAAGCGTGGCTGATGAAGCTGGGTGGTTGCGGGGGCACACGTGCAGGTGCTCGGGCGTCTCTCCCGCCGTCGCGGCTGACTTTCGGTGGCTCAGGTCAGCGCTCTTTTCCAGTTTCCAACTCGACAACGAGAGGCCGGGATTGCAGCAGCACCCGCATCCGAGCACGCCAACGCCCCGGCGCCGATCTTCGGCACCGGGGCTCTGGTCAGGGATTCCGCGGCCGGACCACCCAAATGCTGTCCGGGCGAGGGGTGGCCCGGTCTTTTGCTGTTGGCCTTAGAAGCCTGCGGCGGCCATCACTCGGGAGCGCAGAGGCTCGACCGTCAGCATGTCGGCGAACTGCCACGAGTAGTTCGTGACCTCTTCCTCTTGCAGTTCGACGGCGTCGGCGGTGGTGCGGAACAGGAACCGGAAGTCAAAGTGCAGGTGTTCCGGTTCGCACTTCGCGTCGTTCGCCGGGATGGTGTGCACGTCGATGTGCAGAGGGGACTCTCGGTCTGGCTCGACCTGATCGCGGCTGATGGCCGTCTCCTCGAACAACTCGCGCATGGCCGCATCACGCAGACTCGTGTCGCTGTCCTCGACGTGCCCGCCGGGCAGCAGCCACTTGCGCAGGGCTCGGTGTTCGATGGTGAGGACACGGCCGTCGGGGCGGATCAGGGCGGCACCGGCGGTGGCGTGTCCGCGGAATTCCTTGCGTGAGGCGACCGAGTCGCCAGCTTGCTCGACGACCTCACACAGCGGTGAGAGAGCGTCCTTCTCGTCCGGATGGTTGGCGAGGTAGGCGTTGACGGTGTCGCGCACGTGCTGCGCGGTGATTGGCATGAGGCTGGGTCTCCTAGCGGTTGAAGTAGTTCAGCCACGTTCCGGCGATGGCCGCGCGGTCCGCAGCGTCGACCTCGTGCATACCGGGTTCGAGGTCCCCGCGGGCGAGGTTTCGGACGCCCGCGAGTATCTCGGCCTGCACGAGGTAGATGAACGGGCCCACGCTGGCACCGTGCAGGAAGTTGACGGCGTTGCCCCGGTTGAGCAGGTAGAAGTAGTGGCCCGTCGTCTGATAGCGGGTGATGTGTTCCCCGTTGGGCGTCCGCTGGTACACGTCGGGGAGGCCAGCGAGGTCGAGTTCGTCCTCGCTGCTGGTGACCGTGGCGACGTAGGCGCCGTTCCGCAGGGCCGAGAAATCTTCGCCCCGTAAGGACACGGCGCCTGTCGCGCAGAGGATCAGGCCCGCCCCGTGCAGGGCCGTGTCGCGGTCCCTGGCGACTGCGAAGCCCTGCGAGAGCGCCTGCGTGCGGCGGACAGGGTCGACGTCGTGCACGGTGACCTGCACGCCCTTGGCATGCAGTAGGCGGGCGATGCTCGATCCGAGCTTGCCGAACCCAATCACGAGGGCCGGGCGACCGTGCAGGATGTCCCCCCGACTCCGCATCAGCGCCTCGGCCGAGAACACGACCGACTGACCCACAAGGAAATCCTCAGGATCCTTCAACGGGGAGCGGGCGACAGAGACCACCGGACAGGGCAGCTTCTCGGCGCTGGCGTACCGCTTGTGCCCGTTCTCCGTGTCCTCGACCACGCCCAGGACACGCCCTGAGAACCGCTCGCACAGGGCGTCGAGCGTCGGCGCGAAGTAGCCGCCCACGTCGAGGAGCACCACAGCTTCGCCGCCAGTCCGCGACTCGACATAGTCGACTGCGGTATCGGGGTCCTCGAACAGCTCACGCGACAAGGGATCACACTGCGTCGTCTTCTCGATCTCGCGGCGGGCAGTGAGGTCGATGGACTTGGGCTTGGGCAGAACTGCCCGCAGGTTGGTGCTGATGCCCACAGCCCGGACGAACGAGGGACGTTCGGGCAGGAGGTGTGTGATCAGGAAGGCCGACGGCTTCTCCGCCGGGGGAAACGCGTCAGCGATACGCATGAAGTACGAATCGAGACGTGCACGCTCGAACTGTTCCATTGGCTCACTTCCCTTGGCTGGGTGGTAAGGCTCCGAACAGGCTGTGAACCCGCCCCGCGCCGAGGAGTTGGGGAGACGCCGGGACGGGGAGTCATCGGGTAGTGCGCCGTCCTCGGGGTCTCCGGTGGCGGCCCGTCACCGCCGGGGAGTGGGATGGGCACCGGGCGGAGACGAGGGCCTGCGGGGGTGCCGGGCGGAGCGTGGGCAGCGGATCCACCCGAAGGGAGTACCAGGCGTCATAGTCCGTCACGGCAAACACGAACGCGCGGTCTGCGGCGAGGACGCGTAGCGCGTGCTCGTATGCCTGGTCACTGTTGGCCCACGCGCGCAGATCGGCGTCAGGACGAGGCACGTCCGACCCTGGAGTGGTGAGCGGCGCATCTCGGAGGGAGATGGCCTCCGGGTCCGGGGACAGCAGCCGGGCGAGGTGGGATGCCTCCGCGCGCAGCCAACGGGCGGCGAGACGCGGGGACCGGCCGCGGTAGGTGGCGAGCTGAACCTCGCGGGTGCCGCTGAGGTCGTGAGCGGTCGCCTCACAGCGGAAGGCGATGGGCGACCGCATCGGCGTGCGCACAGAGATCGGCGGAGCGAACGTCAGCACTGACGGGGTCACTGCTCACGCTCCCGAGCCGATTCCCTCGCCTCGATGAGCTGGCCGAGCTGAATGTAGTACAGCTCGACTTGCGCAGGGGTGAGCACGAGCATCGTCTCGCAGGCGCCGCCGTCCTCGTAGTGCACGGTGACCGGCACTGCGGCCTGCTGTGCGCGGTGGTCGTAGATGGCGTCACGCCTCATGGGCGTGACATGCGTGACCGGAACGGGCACGGGGCGCAGAGTGCTTCCGTCGGACCTGGCCCGCCAATCCTCGCCACCGCCGGGCGGGCGCAGTTGGTACGACGCCGAGGTGTCGCTCGGCAGGGCGACGACCACGCCGATCCGGCACGCCTTCGCGAGGTCGAGGGCAAGGTCGCCGAGGCGGGGGTGAAACGGGGCGCCAGCAGTTAACTCGGCACCCCGCGCGGGGAGTTGCTTCGAGGTCTGTTCGGCCATACCCCGAAGCTATGAAGCTCTTCAGGGCCCAACATGAACCGCAGGAATACGACCCTCATCCATCAAGGTGGAAGCGGTCTGACATGCGGCGCAGCTTCTCGCGGGTGCCTGCTCGCTCGGCGTACACGATGCTCCGAAGGGTTGACCGGGCGATGGGGTGGTTGCGGATGAGCTGGGGAGCGATGCGCTCGGCCTTTTCCAGTTCCTTCAGTGCCTTGTCGCGGTTTCCGTCCCACAGCCAGGCGCGTGCCACGTCCATGTGATGGTGCCCGCGGCGGGAGTTGGGAAGCGAGTCGACCAGAGCCGGGCTCGTGCGGCGGTGTATTGACAGAGCCTTGCGCTGCTCGTGCATCTCCAGCGCGACACTGATCGCGTGAATCTGCACGTTGCCGGCCGAGAACGTCAGACTGTGGCGGTCGTACACCGGAAGGCCGCAGTGCTCCGCCATCCGGTCAGCCGCAGTCCGCGCGTGGTCGATGCGGTCTTCGGCTTCCGCGCGGCGGCCCGCTCGGGCGGCAGAGACGGCCGCACGAAGTTGGAGGGACCCCCACGCGCGGACGGCAAGCGGCTCGCCCTGGTCATACGCCCGTTGTACGGAGTGAATCGCCTTGTCCGACAGAGCGATGGCGTCCTCCCAGTCCGCCGTCGCCCACATGTCCCACACCCGCATCCAGTCGGCGACGGCAGGCATGACAGGGTCGGCGGACTGCCGGGCAGACCAAGCGGCCCGCTCACACGCCATGGCGATCAGCTCAGGGTGCCCGAGGGCGTGCGCGGCGGTGTGGGCGAACTTGCAGCACACGGCGTAGATGGCGAACGCCTCTTCCCGCTCGTGCCCCGTCGCGACTTCGGCGAGGGCGCGCGCCTCGCGGAACAGGTCGGGGAGAACTTCCATGATCGCCACGTTGGCGGCGGCGTCACGCAAGCGGTGCAGTCGGGTCGCTTCCTGCCAGAGCTGGCGGGCGGGGCGCGGGGTGCCCTCGAAAACGGGGGCGAGGTCATAGCGCCGCAGCTCGCGCAGGGTTGCTGCGGCGGCCACCTGCCATTGGTTCTCGGCCGGTGAGCTGTTGTACGGACGACCGATCAGATCATTGGGGTGTACGTGCAGCTCTGAGGCAAGCAAGTTGACCAGACCCACGCGATCGAGCTCGATGTGTCCGCGTTCCATCTTGGAGACCCACCCCTGCGTCTTGCCCAGGGCGGAGGCGAGGTCGACTTGCGTCATGCCGAGGCGGAGCCGCGCGCGGCGTGCGCGACGACCGATCTCTTCGGCTTCTTCCAGCATCAGCGCGCACCTCCATGGGCGAGGCGCCAGCGGTCAAGCGGGCGGCGAGGCATCGTGCTCCATCCGTCGGGGCTTCTACCCTTGACGGTACCCAGGCCGCGGCCAACGTGTGGAGTGCTACAGGTCAGGGAGTGCCTGGCAATGGAGCCAGTGGACCCCGTGTGGACCACGGACCCCGCGCGAGGCGTGAGGCTGGTAGGCGGTGGCGGCTCCGCTCCAGGTGGGACGGGGCCGAGGTGGGTTGCCCGAGCGGCTGAAGGGAGCCCTCTTGAAAACCGTAGAGGTGGCAACACCTCCGTGGGTTCAAATCCCACCGCCTCCGCATCGGCGGTAGCACCGCTGCAGAGTCGAAGACGTGAAGGGGCACCACCTGTGGGTGGTGCCCTTTCGTTGTGTCGGGGGCGGTGGCTGGGTGTTGGAAAAGGGGACAGAGGGTGTCTGGTTTCGGGGTGAGGGTGGGGGCTCGGCATGAGGTGAGGTGCGGAGCGGAGGGAGATCGGGTTGCGTGGGGAGCTCGTGGTGCGTGGGGGGCGCGAGAACAATTTGCGGGGGGTGACACTGCGGGTGCCGTTGGGGCGGATGACCGTGGTGACGGGGGTGTCCGGGTCGGGGAAGTCGTCGCTGGTGTTCGACACCCTGGCGGTGGAGTCGCAGCGGCAGCTGAACGAGGTCTTCCCCTCGTTCATCCGCAACCGGCTGCCGCGCCATGAGCGACCGAGGTTCGAGTTCGTGGAGAACCTGACGCCCGCGATCATCGTGGACCAGAAGCCGGTCGGCGGCGGGGCCCGGTCGACCGTGGGGACGATGACCGAGGTCAACCCGGTGCTGCGGGTGCTTTTCTCGCGCTGCGGCGAGCCCAGCGCGGGACTCTCGCATCTGTACTCGTTCAACGATCCGCAGGGCATGTGCCCGGGGTGCCAGGGACTCGGGCGGAGAGTGCGGCTCGACCCGGACAAGCTGCTGGATCAGTCGAAGTCGCTGAACGAGGGTGCGATCCGGCACCCGGCCTTCGCGGTGGGGACGAACTACTGGAAGCGCTATGCGGAGGTCACGAGGTACGACGGCGCGTCCTCCCCCGCGTGGGAGGACTCCGAGCTGCTGTTCGACCCGGACAAGCCGCTGCGCGACTACTCGCCGGCGGAGCGCGAACTGCTGCTGCACGGCGCCGGGTTCCGGACTCAGCGGCCGCACCGGCCGCAGGGTGACCAGGGTCCTCCGTCCATCGCGGTGAACGACTACGAGGGACTGGTGCCGCGCTTCACCCGGCGCTTCATCGAACCGGGGCTCGAATCGCTGAGCGAGCGGGAGCGCAAGCACGCCGAGCGGGTGGTCAGCGAGGGCGTCTGCCCGGACTGCCAGGGCGCGCGACTGAATGCGCGTGCCCTGGCCTCGTGTATCGAGGGGCGGTCGCTGGCGGACCTGTGTGCGATGGAGGTCCGCGAGCTGGTGGAGTGGCTGGCGGACGCGCAGGTGGCGCGCGATCCCGTGGGCGGGCCCGCAGTGTCGGCGGCGCTGGCCTCGCTGGGCCGGATCGACGCGGTGGGGCTGGGCTATCTGACGCTGGACAGACCTACGAAAACGCTGTCGGGCGGCGAGGGCCAGCGGCTGAAGACGGTGCGGCACCTGGGCAGCAGCCTGACCGGTATGACGTACCTCTTCGACGAGCCCAGTGTGGGACTGCACGCCCGTGATGTGGACCGGCTCGGTGGGCTGCTGCGGGCGCTGCGCGACAAAGGGAACACCGTGGTGATCGTCGAGCACGACCGGGATGTGATCGCGCTGGCCGACCATGTGGTCGACATGGGGCCGGGCGCAGGCACACAGGGCGGAACGATCGTGTTCGAGGGCAGCGTGGCTCAGCTGCAACGGAGCGGAACGGTCACGGGCGAGCACTTCCGGAAGCAGCGGGGCCTCAAGCCGTCGGCGCAGCGGAGGACGGCCACGGGGACGCTGCCCGTACGGAACGCCTCTGTGCACAACCTGCACGAGGTGAGCGTGGACTTTCCGACCGGGGTGCTGACCGCGGTGACGGGGGTCGCCGGGTCCGGCAAGAGCACCCTGGTGGGAGTTTTCGCCAGCACCTATCCCGAAGCGATCGTTCTCGATCAGTCCGCGGTCGGCATCTCTCCGCGCTCGACCCCCGCGACCTACACCGACATCTGGGACCCGATCCGCCGGATGTTCGCGCGGGAGCACGGTGTCGAGCCGGGGCTGTTCAGCTTCAACTCCACCGGCGCCTGCCCCGGCTGTCAGGGGCGCGGCACGGTCACCATGGATATGGCGTTCATGGATCCGGTGACCACCGTGTGCGAGGTGTGCGAGGGGCGGCGGTTCCGGGAGGACGTTCTCTCGTACCGTATGGCGGGCAAAAACGTCGCCGACCTGCTGGCGATGACCGTCGACGAGGCGCTGCAGCACTTCGGGGCGCAGGGCGACCAGGCGGACGGTACGGTTCGGCGCAGGCTGGGCCCGCTGCACGAGGTCGGGCTGGGCTATCTGACGCTCGGACGGCCGCTTTCCCATCTGTCCGGTGGTGAACGCCAGCGGATCAAGCTTGCCCACCGGCTGCACGAGACCGGCAGCATCTATGTCTTCGACGAGCCCACCACCGGGCTGCACATGGCCGATGTGGCGGCGCTGCTGGCGCTGCTCGACCGGCTGGTGGACGCGGGCAACACGGTGGTCGTGGTCGAACACGATCTGGACGTGGTCAAGCACGCCGACCATGTGATCGACATCGGTCCGGAAGCGGGCGCGAACGGCGGGCGGGTCCTCTTCGCCGGGACGCCCGAAGAGCTGGCGTACTCCGCCGCCACCCATACGGCGGAGTACCTGCGGCGAGCCCTTCCCGGGTGACGGCCGGGCACCGGGCCGCAGGGCGGCGAGTTTCGCCGTGCCGGACGGTCCGTATCCACGGAGGCTGTTGTGCACGGGCCCTTACAGGCTGCTCGTACGTGCGGCGGCGAAGTGTCTGCGGAACGGGAGGCGAGCGACATGGCGGACGGTGCGAACGGTGCTGCGGGACCAGGGCCGGGAGCGGTGCCGGAGCCGGGGCTCGGGCCGGGCGGAGGCGGCGGAGCACCCGTCGATCTGCGCCCCGCGGCACGCCGTACGGCGGCGCTCGTGACCCATGTGGACGACGCGCAGCTCGACGACCCCACGCCCTGCACGGAGTTCGCCGTGCGCGACTTGTTGCGGCACATCGGCCAGCTCGCCGTGGGCCTCCAGTACACCGCGCGCAAGGAGCTGGGCGGGGTCACGGCAGCAGGCCCGGGCGAGCATGCGGGGGAACAGCCCCTGCCGGACGACTGGCGCGAGCGGCTGCCGCACGATCTGGCGGATCTGGCGGTCGCCTGGTCGGCGCCGGACGCCTGGACGGGCAGCACCCAGGCGGGCGGGTTCATGCTGACGGGCACGGAAGGGGGCCTGGTCACGCTGGACGAGCTCGTCGTACACGGCTGGGACCTGGCCCGCGCCACCCGTCAGGAGTACCAGGTGGACGAGCCGGGCCTGCGTGCCGTCCACGGTTTCCTGGCGGGTGCCGTGAGCGAGGACGGGGAAACGGGGATCTTCGGTCCGGTCGTGCACGTCGCCGAGGACGCTCCGCTGCTCGACAAGGTCGTGGGCCTCGCCGGCCGTGACCCGGCGTGGCACGCCCCCGGCAGCTGACGGCCCCCTCATCCCGCCGCGTGCCGGCCCGCGCGTCGGGCCGCGGAGGCGACGGTCGAGCGGGCCTCGCGTTCCGGCAGGCCGAGCGCGAGCGCTGCCCGGACCAGTGGCTCCGCCAGGCTGTCGCACCCGGCCGCCCTCGTCCCACGGGTGGGGGCGTGCCGCCTCCGCAGTCGGAAGCGGAGCACAGTGGGGGGAAAGAGCGGTGTTGGGGTGTACGGGGCGTTTATCGACACGTCGTCATTCGTGCGGGGGAAAGAGACTGTCCGGGCGAATCCGTCCCTGGCACCGTGGGCAACTCTGGACCCGCGACGTCGCAAGCGAGGCCGAAGACAGCGGGCCAACTGTCCTCGGCAAGAGCGCAATTCCGGTGCAGCGTCCCTTGGGGCGCACTCAACCGTTCCTGGAGGAATGAACATGGCACGCATCCGTTCCGCCCGCGTCATCGCGGGCGCCGCCGCCCTACCGTTCGCCCTCGCCGTCATGTCCGGCGTGGCCCAGGCGGACAACGGCTCCCTCGCGGACGACGGATCCAACTCCAACGCGAGCGCCAACTCGCAGGTGCAGGGCGCCGTAGGCGACGGGAACAACACCAACAACGCCAACAACGCCACCGTCAACGGCAACGGTGCTGTCGTGAACCAGGAGAACGAGACGCACAACGAGACCGGCACCGTCGCCTTCGGCAACCTGTGGTGACCGGCTGACGGGCCGCCCGGTCCTGGGACGCCGGGCGCTCATGGGGATGGGGCTGAGGCCGCGGGCCCGCGGGTCCGTACCACCGGCGGGAGGTCGTCTTCAGGCGTCTCGGCGCTGTTGACACCGTGCTGTTGACACCCGCTCCATAGCTGACGGACAGTCAGGTAATGCGTTTCGCACCCACCGAGCGGCAGCGCCGCCTCCGGGCCGACCTGCGTGCGTACTTCCGCGAGTTGATGTCCCAGCCCGACGCCGAGCCCGGCGCGCTGCTGCGCCGTATCGGGGCCGAGGGACTGCTGGGGCTCGGCTGGCCGGTCGAGTACGGCGGCCAAGGGCGCGGCCCGGACGAGCAGTTCGTCTTCTTCGACGAGGCGTACCGCGCGGGCGCCCCCGTCTCGATGGTCACGCTCAACACCGTCGGGCCGACCCTGATGAGATCCGGGACGGACGCGCAGAAGGCGTACTTCCTGCCCCGCATCTTGCGCGGGGAACTCGTCTTCGCCATCGGCTACACCGAACCCGAGGCCGGTACGGACCTCGCCGCGCTGCGCACCCGCGCGGTACGCGAGCCGGACGGCGACTGGCGGATCGACGGCGCGAAGAGCTTCACCAGCAACGCGCAGCAGGCCGACTGGATCTGGCTCGCCTGCCGCACCGACCCCGAAGCACCCAAGCACCGGGGCATCTCGATCCTCCTGGTGCCCACCGATGCGCCCGGCTTCTCCTGGACGCCGATCGAGACCGTCGGCGGGCTGACCACCACCGCGACGTACTACGACGGCGTCCGCGTCCCGGCCGGGAACCTGGTGGGGGAGGAGCACGCCGGCTGGCAGCTGATCACCAACCAGCTCAACCACGAACGGGTCGCCCTGGCGGCGCTCGGGATGCAGGCCGAGGACCACTACCACGCGGTGCTGACACACGCCCGCGAGACCGGTCTCGTACGCGAACCCTGGGTGCGGGCACGGCTCGCCGAGGCGCACGCCCGACTGGCCGCCACCCGGCTGCTCAGCTGGCGGCTGGTCGGGGACGTCGGCGCGGGCACGCTCGCGCCGGGCGACGCGAGCGGCGTCAAGTTCGCGAGCACGGAGAGCACCGTTGCGGTCTACGCGCTGTGCCAGGAGGTGCTGGGGGATACCGGGACGGTACGGGCCGGATCGCCGGGCGCTTTCGCGGGCGGCGAGGTCGAGCGGATGAACAGGGCCGCCCAGATCAACACTTTCGGGGGCGGAGTGAGCGAGATCCAACGGGAGATCGTCGCGACGATGCGGCTCGGAATGCGGAGGGGGCGGCGGTGAGCGGTGCGGGGGAGACGCTCGGGGCGGGTGAGGGCGACGCGCTGTACGAGCGGCTGCGCGCGTACGCGGGCCGTCCGGCGGCGCACTCGGCGCGCGGCCGGGACCCCGTCAACGAGCCGATGATCCGGCACTGGTGCGAGGCGCTGGGCCACCCCGTACCGCCCGACGGCTCGGCGCCCGCGACGATGCTCCAGGTCTGGACGATGGCCGGGCTCGCGGGCCCTGGGGGCCCTGGGGGCGGACGTTCGGGGCCGTACGGCGAGCTGCTGGGGGCGCTGGACGGTGCGGGCTACACCTCGGTCGTCGCGACCGACTGCGAGCAGGAGTACGTGCGGTCGCTGCACCCCGGGGACGAGATCACCTTCGATGCGGTGATCGAGTCGGTCTCCCCCCGCAAAACGACCAAGCTGGGCACCGGGTACTTCGTGACGACCAGGATGGATGTGCGGGTCGGTACCGAGCTCGCCGGAACGCACCGCTTCCGGATCCTCAAGTACCGCCCGGAGAAACTCACTTCCGCCGTGCCGGGTCCCGCTGCCGACAAGCCGCGGCGGCCCCGCCCCGTCGTCAACCGGGACAACGCGGGCTTCTGGGAGGGCGTCGCCCGGCACCAGCTGCTCTTCCAGCGCTGTACGGAGTGCGCCACCCCGCGGTTCCCGTGGCTGCCCGGCTGCAACGCCTGCGGCTGTGCCGGGTGGCGGGCCGTCGCGGCGTGCGGAAGCGGCACCGTCTACTCGTACGTCGTCATGCACCATCCCCCCTTTCCGGCCTTCGATCCGCCGTACGCGGTGGCGCTGGTCGAGCTGGCGGAGGGAGTACGGGTCGTCAGCAACGTCATCGGTGTCCGCCACGACGAGGTGCGGATCGGGATGCCGGTCGAGCTGGAGTTCCTGCGGGTGGACGACGATCTGGAACTGCCCGTCTTCCGGGGAGGGGTCTGATGGACTTCACCCCTACCGAGGAACAACGTGCGGCCCGCGGTCTTGCGGCCGAGATCTTCGCCGATCTCGCCACCCATGAACGGCTCTCCGCACTCGGCACGGGAACCGACGCGGAGCTGTGGAAGGCGCTGTCCGGCGCGGGCCTCGTCGCGGCCGTTGAGGAGACCGGACTGCTCGGGCTGGCACTCCTCCTGGAGGAGCAGGGCCGCCGGACGGCACAGGTGCCGCTGGCGGCGACCTGTGTGTACGGGCTGCTGCCGGTCGCCTCCCACGGCACGGAGGCGCAGCGCGCACGGCTGCTGCCCGGGCTGCGGGACGGCACGGCGGTGGCGACCGGAGCCTTCCCGCTGCCGCCTGCGGGAACCGGCGCGGGAGTGGCCGTACGGGACGACGGGCGGCTGTGGGGGACGGTGCCGATGGTGCCATGGCTGCGGGAGGCGACGTATGTGCTGGTGCCCGCCCGGCGTTCGGCCGTACCGACGGAAGACGGCACCGTCGAGCTGTACCTCGTGGAGCTCGCGGAGGCGGCACGGAGGCCGGAGGGGAGGGCGCAACAGGGCGTCACCGTCACACCGGTGGAGACGACCGCTCCCTGGGGCGCCGGACGGCTGGAACTGGCGGATGTATGCGGCGAACCGCTGGCGCACGGGACGGCGGCGTACGGGGTGACGCTCGCCCGCGTCCGTACGGCCTTCGCCGCGCTCCAGGCGGGCGTATGCGCGGGGTCGCTGGCCCGTGCGGTGGAACACACCTCGCAGCGCGAACAGTTCGGCCGCCCCCTGGCGGCCAACCAGGCGGTGCAACTGCGCGCCGCCGACGCCTATATGGACACCGAGGCCATCCGCGTCACCTGTTACGAGGCGGCATGGCGGCTCGACCAAGGGCTGCCCGCACACACGCACGCACTGACCGCCGCCTGGTGGGCCGCCGAGGCGGGCCGCAGAGTCGTACACGCGGGACAGTATCTGCACGGCGGCATCGGAGCCGATCTCCACCATCCGGTGCACCGGCACTTCCTGTGGGGGCGGCAGCTCGACGCCTGCCTCGGCTCCCCCGGCGCACTGCTGGCCGAACTGGGCGAGGCGCTGTCCGACCCGGAACACGACACCGAATGGAGGCAGGAGCTGTGACGACGCCCTGGCCCCGTGCGGGCGACGAACTGCCGCCGCTGGACGTTCCGGTGACCCGCACCCTCATCGTCTCCGGCGCCCTGGCCTCGCGGGACTTTCAGGACGTCCACCACGACGCCGAGGCAGCACGCGAAAAGGGCTCCCCCGACATCTTCATGAACATCCTGACGACCAACGGCCTGGTGGGCCGTTACGTCGTCCGGTGGGCGGGCCCGCATGCCGTGTTGCGCAAGGTCGCCATCCGGCTGGGAGCGCCCAACCATCCGGGCGACAGCATGGCACTGTCCGGACACGTCACCGCGGTCACGCCGCCCGCCGCCGATGCGCCCGAGGGCGAGGGCGCCACTGTCGAGATCGCCGTACGGGGCACCAACCGGCTCGGCAGCCACGTCACCGGCACGGTCACCGTCACCCTCCGGGAGTCGTCCGCCGGGCCGGAAGGGGCTCCGGCATGAGCCTGCGGAAGGCGGACTCCCTCGGTGGCCGGGCTGCCGTCGTCGGCATCGGTGCGACGGAGTTCTCCAAGAACTCCGGTCGCAGTGAACTGAAGCTGGCCGTCGAGGCCGTACGGGCGGCCCTGGACGATGCGGGGCTCTCGCCGGACGACGTGGACGGCATGGTCACCTTCACCATGGACACCAGCCCCGAGATCACCGTCGCGCAGGCGGCCGGGATCGGGGAACTGTCGTTCTTCTCGCGGGTGCACTACGGCGGCGGTGCGGCCTGTGCCACCGTGCAGCAGGCTGCACTGGCTGTCGCCTGCGGCCTCGCGGAGACGGTCGTGTGCTACCGGGCGTTCAACGAGCGCTCCGGACGGCGCTTCGGTTCGGGTGTGCAACAGCGCGAGCCCTCGGCCGAAGGGGCGGCGCTCGGCTGGTCGCTGCCCTTCGGACTGCTGACCCCCGCCTCCTGGGTCGCCATGGCGGCGCAGCGCTATCTGCACACCTATGGGCTGCGTCCGGAGGTCTTCGGACAGGTCGCGGTGGTGGACAGGAAGTACGCGGCGACCAACCCGGCCGCCTACTTCTACGGCAGACCCCTCACCCTGGCCGAGCACGCCGCCTCGCGCTGGATCGTGGAGCCGCTGCGGCTGCTGGACTGCTGCCAGGAGACGGACGGCGGCCAGGCGCTGGTCGTCACCTCGGCCGAGCGCGCCCGCGACCTGCCGCACCGGCCTGCACTGATCACGGCGGCGGCCCAGGGCGCCGGACGCGCACAGGAACAGATGACGAGCTTCTACCGCGACGACCTGACCGGACTGCCGGAGACGGGTGTCGTGGCGCAGCAGCTGTGGCGCACCAGTGGGCTGCGACCGGAGGACATCGACGTGGCCGTGCTGTACGACCACTTCACCCCCTTCGTGCTGATGCAGCTGGAGGAGTTCGGCTTCTGTGCGCGCGGTGGGGGCGCGGATTTCGTCGCCGCGGAGACGCTGCCGCTCAACACACACGGAGGGCAGCTGGGAGAGGCGTATCTGCACGGTATGAACGGCATCGCGGAGGCGGTACGCCAGCTCCGCGGTACTGCCGTCAACCAGGTTGACGACTGTGCGCGAGTGCTCGTCACGGCAGGCACCGGCGTTCCGACGTCCGGGCTGGTGCTCACCCGGTGACCGTCGAGCAGATGGCTGAATCCCGAAGCGCGATGGGCGTGGCGGACCGGCACAGCGGGTGGCGGCTCGTTCACTCGGCCCATGGCGACCAAAAATCAGATGATGAGACGGACGGCCCTGCTGTCGGCCGCACTCGCCACCGTGCTCACCGGAGGCGCTGTCCCCGCCTCCGGTGCGGAACCCGACCCACCGGCGCCAGCCACCAGCCGCCCCGCCACCTCGCCCCCGGCAGGCACCGCTCCGGCGCCTGATCCCTCTCCGTTGCCCGGCACCACGGTCCTCTCCCCCGCTGAGCCGGGCGCAACCGCCGAGCCGGGAGCAACCGCCGAGCCGGGCCCAACCGCCGGGCACGGCGCCCCCGGCGGGCCCACCGATCCGCGGGGAATGATCGACCCGGCGGCTCCCGACGCGCCCGCCGACCCGGGTGCGCCCGGCGCCGCGGGGGTGCCGGCCGGCCAGCCGTCGCTCGTGCGGGGCGACCCCCGTAAGTTCGGGGCGCAGATCTTCAAGGGCAAAGCCTTCGATACCTGCCAGGCCCCCTCCGCGGCCACCATGCGGGCGTGGAACAGCGCTTCGCCGTTCGGCGCCGCCGGGGTCTACATCGGCGGACGCGCCAGGGCGTGTCCGAAGCAGAAGCACCTGAGCCCCAGCTGGGTGCGCAGCGTCGCCTGGCAGGGCTGGAAGCTGCTGCCGGTCTACGTCGGCTCCCAGTCGCCCTGCGTCATCGCCAAGAACAAGCGCAAGTTCCGGATGTCCGGCAAGCACCCCTACGGGCAGGGCAAGCGCGAGGGACTGGACGCCGTGCGCCGGGCGAAGCAGCTGGGCATGGCACAGCGCAGCGCCCTCTACCTCGACATGGAGGCGTACCGGTACAAGCGGAAGGGCTGTGCCGACACCACGCTGCGCTTCATCCAGGGCTGGAACCACGCGGTGCGCGCCCAGGGGTACGTCGCCGGCTACTACAGCAGCGCGAACTACGGCATCGCGCACCTGGAGAGGGCCCGTGCGGCGGGGGCGCGGGGGCTGCCCACCGCCGTATGGTTCGCCCGCTGGCACACGCGTCCGTCGGTGAACGGCGAACGGAATCTGCACCCCCGGGCGTGGCAGCCGCACCGCCGCATCCACCAGCACACGGGCAACGTGAAGCGGACCTACGGCGGTCGCACGGTGCACATCGACCAGAACCTGGTGGACGCTCCGGTGGCGGTCCTCGGATGAGATCCCCAGGGGCAGCCCTGATCCGCGTGGTGGATGCTCTCCACCTTCAGGAGGTGTAGGAAACACCACCCCTACACCCTGAGGCGGACGCGGCATCGGGACCTTGGGGCGATCCGGGGAAGCCGGGCGGCTCATAGCGTGGGTGCCATGACCACGCCTGGGACAGTTCGGACTCCCCGGACCACCAATGCGAAGCGCGCGCGGTCCCTTGCGATGCAGCCAGGCTCCGGGGGACAGCCACTGACGTTCACCTCCTACGTCCAAGCACGGGGCCCGGTGCTGCTGCGCACCGCCCGCTCCCTGACCGCCAACCCCAGCGACGCCGAGGACCTGCTCCAGACGGCGCTGACCAAGACCTATCTGGCCTGGGAGCGGATAGAGGACCATCGCGCCCTGGACGGCTATGTCCGCCGGGCGCTGGTCAACACCCGCACCTCGCAGTGGCGCCGGCGCAAGGTGGACGAGTTCTCCTGCGACGAACTGCCGGAGCCCGACCCGCTGCCCGCGCCCGACCCCGCCGAGCAGCAGGCCGTACGGGACGCCATGTGGCGCGCCGTGCTCAAGCTGCCCGCCCGGCAGCGCGCCATGGTGGTGCTGCGCTACTACGAGGACCTGAGCGAGATACAGACGGCCGAGGTGCTCGGCGTCTCCGTCGGCACGGTCAAGAGCGCCGTCTCGCGCGCCCTGGCCAAGCTGCGCGAAGACCCGCAGCTGGCGGCGGACGTCCGTGCGGACTCCCAGGCCGAGGGGCACGGCACAGCCGACCAGGAGCCGGTCGCGGCCTGAGCACGTCGTCGGTGTACGCCTGAGCGCACCACCGGCGTACGACTCCCCACGGCACCGGGCCGCGGGCCGGTCCGGGCAGCGGATCCGGGCAGGTACCCGTGACATACCGAGCGGTCGGTGGCAGGCTTCCGCGAAACCGGCGCATTACTCGTGCGTTAACGCACCCGTGCGGTGAGACGCACCCGTGCGTAGCCATTCCTGGGCGTGAACGCTCCGGGACGGGAACGTGCGCGATATGCGCCTGCTCCGCGTAACCACCGCTCAAGGGGAGGCCCCGGTGCTGAGCACGATGCAGGACGACGTACCGCTGACCATCTCGCGCATCCTGCGCCACGGAATGACCGTCCACGGGGACGCGCGGATCACCACGTGGACCGGCGAGGCGGAGCCGCACCGCACGACGTTCCGGGCGACCGGCGAACGTGCCGCACAGCTCGCCCACGCCCTGCGGGACGAACTGGGAGTACGCCCCGAGGACCGGGTGGCAACCCTCATGTGGAACAACAGCCACCACGTCGAGGCGTACTTCGCGATCCCCTCCATGGGCGCCGTGCTCCACACCCTCAACCTGCGGCTGCCCGCCGAGCAGCTGGTCTTCATCGTCAACCACGCGGCGGACCGCGTCATCCTCGTCAACGGCACCCTGCTCCCCCTGCTGGCGCCGCTGCTGCCCCGCCTGGAGACGGTCGAGCACCTGGTCGTCGTCGGCCCGGGCGACACGTCACTGCTGGCGGGCTGCGCCCCACAGGTGCACGACTACGAGCAGCTGCTGGCCGGGCGCCCCACCTCCTACGACTGGCCCGAGCTGGACGAGCGCAGCGCCGCAGCCATGTGCTACACCTCCGGCACCACCGGGGACCCCAAGGGCGTCGTCTACTCGCACCGCTCGGTCTATCTGCACTCCATGCAGGTCAACATGGCCGAGTCGATGGGTCTCACCACGGCCGACCTCACCCTCCCCGTGGTGCCGATGTTCCACGTCAACGCCTGGGGGCTGCCGCACGCCGTGTTCATGACCGGCGTCAGCATGCTGATGCCCGACCGCTTCCTCCAGCCCGCGCCGCTCGCCGAGATGATCGAGGCCGAGCGGCCCACCCACGCTGCCGCCGTCCCCGTGATCTGGCTGGGCCTGCTGGACGAGCTCGCTGCCACCCCGCGGGACATCTCCAGCCTCAAGACCGTCACCATCGGCGGCTCCGCCTGCCCGCCGAGCATGATGCGGGCCTTCGAGGACCTGCACGGGGTACGGGTCTGCCACGCCTGGGGGATGACCGAGACCTCCCCGCTCGGCAGTCTCGCGCACCCGCCGGGCGGGCTCAGCCCCGAGGAAGAGTGGCCGTACCGGGTCACACAGGGCCGCTTCCCCGCAGGTGTGGAGGCCCGGCTGGCGGCGCCCGACGGCAGTTTCGCGCCCTGGGACGGCACATCGCCCGGCGAGCTGGAGGTGCGCGGCCCGTGGATCGCCGCGGCGTACTTCGGCGGCGAGGGCGAGCCGCCGCTGCGCCCCGAGGAGAAGTTCAGCCCGGACGGCTGGCTGCGCACCGGGGACGTCGGCGTCATCAGTCCGGACGGCTATCTGACGCTCACCGACCGTGCCAAGGACGTCATCAAGTCCGGCGGTGAGTGGATCTCCTCGGTGGAGCTGGAGAACGCGCTGATGGCGCACGAGGCGATTGCCGAGGCTGCCGTCGTCGCCGTCACCGACGAGAAGTGGGGCGAGCGCCCGCTCGCCTGCGTCGTCCTCAAGGAGGACCGCGAGCCGGTCTCCTACGAGGAGCTGTGTACCTTCCTCGGCAAGACCATCGCCCGCTGGCAGCTCCCTGAGCGCTGGGCCACCGTCGACGCCGTACCGAAGACGAGCGTGGGGAAGTTCGACAAGAAGGTGCTGCGCCGGCAGTACGCCGCGGGCGAGCTGGATGTGACCGAGCTGGGCTGAACCGGCCCTGTGCCGGGGGCTGTACGGACAGCAGCCCCCGGCTCGGTCAGTGGGCGCCGATCTTCGTCAGCAGGTCGACGATCCGGGACTGCACCTCCGCGCTGGTGGAACGCTCCGCCAGGAACAGCACCGTCTCGCCGGAGGCCAACCGGGGCAGCTCACCGGGGTCCAGGTCCGCCGAGGTGTAGACGACGAACGGGGTGCGGTTGAGCATCCCGTTCACCCGCAGCCAGTCGATGATGCCCGCGCGCCGCCGCCGCACCTGCATCAGGTCCATCACGACGAGGTTCGGCCGGATCTGCGCGGCCACCTGCACCGCGTCGGAGTCCGTCGGCGCGTGCGCGACCTGCATACCGCGCCGCTCCAGCGTCGCCGCCAACGCCGCCGCGATCGCCTGCTGTTCCTCGACCAGCAGCACCCGGGGCGGATGCTGCTCGCTGTCGCGCGGCGCCAGCGCCTTCAGCAGCACCGCCGGATCCGCGCCGTAGGCAGCCTCCCTGGTGGCCTGCCCCAGCCCTGCCGTCACCAGTACGGGAACCTCCGCCGCAACGGCCGCCGTCCGCAGCGACTGGAGCGCCGTCCTGGTGATCGGCCCCGTCAGCGGGTCGACGAACAGCGCGGCGGGGTAGGCCGCGATCTGCGCGTCCACCTCCTCACGCGAGTGCACCAGGACGGGACGGTAACCACGGTCGGAGAGCGCCTGCTGGGTGGAGACGTCCGGCTCCGGCCACACCAGCAGCCGACGCGGGTTGTCGAGCGGTTCGGGCGGCAGTTCGTCGTCCCTGACGTGCGGCGGTACGCCGAAGCCCCGTCCGTCCGTCATCTCGACCGGGCTGTCCGGCCCGTCCAGCGGCTCCGGCCCCTCCGTCACCTCCGCGTCCGGGGCTCCGCCGGAGGCGCCGACGGCGAACTGTTGCGGGCCGCCGTTCCGGCCGTGGCCGTGGGCCTGGCTCTGACCGCGACCGTGCCGAGGATCAGCGGCCCCCGCGGGCCCCGCTTCGGGCTGTGGCATGGGCATCGGGCCCGGCATCATCCCGGGCTGCCCTTGGCCTTGCCCCTGTCCCTGCGGCTGGCGCAGCGCGGGCGGCTGCGCCCTCGGGCCGGGAACTGCGCCTTGTGCTGCGCCTTGCGCCGGGCCGTGCGCCGGGCCCTGCGCCGGGCCCAGTGCGGGGACCTGCCCGGAGGGGTTCCCGGGGATGCCCGGCTGGGCCCCCGCCCCCGCCCCCGTACCCGTCTCCGGTTGGCCGGGTACGCCTGCCCAGGGCTGTGCCTGACCGGGCGCGCCAGTGCCGGGCCGGGACGGCACCGCGGGGAGAGCTCCGGGCGGGGCCTGCCCGTGATCGGGTCCGCCGGGCTGCGGCTGTTCGAGCTGCGGCTGCCCAGGCTGCGGCTGCCCGTTGTCCGGGGCTCCCCAAGGCTGGGGCGAGCCCGGTTGGGGCCGGACGCCGGGTGCCGTACCCGGCCCCGGCTGTGCGGGCTGGTCCGCCGGGATCGAGCTGTGATTCGCGCTGTGATTCGCGCCGTGCTCGGCCTGCTCGCCGCCGCCCGTCCCGTGCTGTCCCTGCTGGGCGGGCTGTCCGTGCTGGGCGGGAGGTCCGGGCTGTCCGTGTTGCGGTTCGGCGTGCGGGGGCTCTCCCGGCTGGGCGGTGCCGTCCTGGGGTGATCCGGAAGGCGCGCTGCCCTGCGCCCGCTCCTCCGGGGTGGCCAGCTTCCGGCGGCGGCCGGAGCCGGGGGGCAGACCTGGGGTGGAAGGGGTGGACGGTATGGCGGAGGCCGCCGACGGCGTCGAGGACTGCGCCGGGGGCCACTGCTGCGCGGCGTTCTGCTCAGCCATCCGCTCGGCGAACGGCAGCCCCTGCCCCAGCGTTCGTACGCGGGGACCGTGGTCGGTGCCGTACGCACCGGACGCACCGCCCGGCTGCTCCTGCTCCTGCTCCTGCTCCTGCTCCTGCCTGGACGGACCGGGCTGCTGGTGCGCTTGGGCCTGGTGCGCTTGGGCCTGCTGCGGTTGTGGTGACTGCTGGTCCTGCTGCGCCTGTTGTGTCTGCTGGAACGCTCCGCCGCCCAGGATCGGGCTGGCGGCGACGACCGAGTGCTCGTTCCGCTGGGGATGGGCGCCGCTCTCCTGCTGCGTTTCCGGCGTGCCCGCGTCCGTGCCCGCGGCCCCTCCCGCGCCTCCGCTCGTGTCGTACGCGGGGTCGGCGGGCCCCGGGTTGCCGGGACCGGCGTCCGGACCGGGGGCCGCGGGCGAGAGGGTCGGGAAGTCGGTGGCCCCGGCCCCGGCCCCAGCAGCGGCTGCGGGGGCGCCGGAGGGCGAAGGTGCCGAAGCGTCCTCCGCAGGGGCGGGCGGGAGGGCGAACGGCGCATGGTGCGGCCCCTGCTGCGCCTCGGCCTCCGCCTGCGCCCGCGCACGGGCCGCCGCGATACGCCGTTCCCGGCGCCCTCCGCCGGCCGGCGGGAGCTCCAGACCGCCGCCGGCCTCCGCGCCCTCGGCGGCGCCCATGTCCTGCGGGACCGGCCCCGGCGCTGCTACGCCGTCCTGGCCTGACTCCGCGCCTTGCGGGGCGGGTGCGCTCTCCACGCGCTCGCCCAGTGCACGCCGCGCACGCCGACCCGAACCCTGCGCGGGCACAGGCATGTTCGCGCCCCCGCTCTCGACCTGACCTTCGCCCGAGCTCCCCGAGGGAAGTTCACCTGAGCTTCCCGAGGGGAGTTCACCTGAGGGGAGCTCAAGAGCCCCGGACGCGCTACGGGCACCGGCCCCGCCGCCGAGCGACGCCTGTTCGTGCTGCTCCTCGGCCGGACTCGGCCGCCCACGCCGCCGCCCGGTGGGCCGGGGCATGGCCGCAGCATCCGCGTACGGGCCCTCCTGGGGCTGACCCTCCTGGTACGGGGACGGGGCCTCGACGGGCGTCGGCGCCGGGGCCGCCCCCGCGCCCGGCTGCTCGCTCCCGGCGGAAGGCCGCGCCGGCCCCAACTCGGGCTGCCCCTGGCCACCGCCACCGCCACCCGCGGACGGGCCCGGCCCCAACTCGAGGCTCTGCCGCGGGTCGGGCACCGGGGCGAGCGCGCCCGCCGACTGCCGTGGATCCGCCACCGGCTCCAGCGCAGCCGCCGACGCGCTGTCGGCCGCCTGGCCCTGCCCGGGCTCCGTACCGCCGGAGCGCCCGGCCGGTTCCAGGGCCAGGCCCTGGCCGCTGTCCTCCTGCGGGTGCCCGGCGGTCCCTGTCCCCCGCCCCGGAGCGGACGGTACGGGCATCACCGTCGTCTCGCCGCGCTCCGTGCCAGGAACGACGCCCGGTACCCCGAAGGCACCGCCCGCGCCGCCCTGCGAGGGGCCCCCGCGGGCATGGCTGCCGCCCCGGGCGTGACTTCGGCTGCGCCCGCCGCCGGTCGATCCGCCGCCACCCGTGGAGCGGCCCGCACCGGTCGAACCGTCCCCGTCGTACCCCGTACCGCCGATGCTCCGGCCGCCGCCCGTACTGCCCGTACCGCTCGTATCGTCGGGCCCTGCCTTGCGTGCCCGGCTGCCGGACTGGCGGGTCGTGTTGCCGACCGCCTTGACCGGGACCTCCAGCACATACGCGCTGCCGCCCGCCGAACCCGGCACCTCATGGGTCTGGAGCACACCGCCGTGCTGGTTGACGATGCCGCGCACCAGTGGCTCGTGCACCGGGCTGCCGCCGCTGTGCGGGCCGCGTACCTCGACGCGTACGACCTCGCCGCGCTGTGCCGCAGCGACCACGATCGTCGGGTCGACACCGGGCGGCGGCGTGGAGAGTGCGCGGCCCGTCGCGTCCACGCCCGCCACGTCCGCGATGAGATGCGCGAGTGCCACGGCGAGCCGTTCCGGGTCCACCTCGGCCTCGATCGGCGGCGCGTGCACGGCGAACTGGGCGCGCCCCGGACCGATCAGCTCGGTGGCACCCTCGACCCCCGCGGAGACCACCGCGTCCATCGGCACCGGTTCGGTCCGCAGCCGCTCCTGGCCCGCGTCCAGCCGCTGGTAGCCGAGGACGTTGTCGACCAGCGTCGTCATCCGGGCGTAGCCCGCGGACAGGTGGTGAAGGATCTGGTTCGCCTCCGGCCACAGCTGCGCCGCCGGATCGGAGGTCAGCCCCGACAGCTCCTGGCGCAGCTGCTCCAGCGGTCCGCGCAGCGACTCCTCCAGCACGGCCCGCAACTGCGTCTGGCGCGCCGCGACGGCGTCGTAGGGGCGGCGGTCGGCGAACGTCAGTACAGCGCCGACCAGCTGCTCGCCGTCCCGTACCGGCGCCGTCGTCATGTCGACCGGCACCGCGCGCCCGTCCTTCGCCCACAGCACCTGCCCGGCCCGTACCCGGTGCTTGCGGCCCGAGCGCAGGGTGTCCGCCAGCGGGGTCTCCTCGAACGGGAGGGCGGAGCCGTCGGGGCGCGAGTGGTGCACAAGAGGGTGCAGTTCCCGGCCGCCCAGGTCGCTGGCGCGGTAGCCGAGGATCTGGGCCGCCGCCGGATTGACGAGCACCACCCGGCCCTCGGAGTCCACCCCCACGACACCCTCGGACGCGGCCCGCAGGATCATCTCCGTCTGCCGCTGCTGGCGCGCCAGTTCGGCCTCGGTGTCAAGGGTGCCGGTGAGGTCGCGTACGACGAGCATCAGCAGTTCGTCGCCCGTGTACCCGCCGCCGCCCGGGTGGTCGGCGAAGGCGGCTTCGAACGCGGACGCGTAGGGCGTCCGCCCGTCCTCCAGGTTCGCGCTGGTCACCTCGACCGGGAACTCGCTGCCGTCCGTACGCCGTGCCACCATGCGGGTCGGCTTCTGGCGGCCCTGGGCCTGTGCGGCCTCGTCCGGACGCTGCATCGAGCCCGGGATGCGCTTCGAGTCGAACTCGGGCAGCAGGTCGAGCAGTCCGCGCCCCACGAGTGCGGTGCCGGGCGTCTCGAAGGTCTCCAACGCGATGGCGTTGGCGTTCACCACCGTGCCGTTGCAGTTCACCAGGAGGAGTGCGTCGGGCAGTGCGTCGAGTATGGCGGCGAGGCGAGCAGCGCCTCGGGATGGCCTGCTGCTCACGGCGACAATTCCCTCCTGCTGACCTCAGGTGCTCGTGACCTTCCGCCCGTTTCTTCCCTGTTGGTCGTGTTGGTGGTGTTGGTCCGGGCGGGCCACGGCTGCCAGTCTGCCGTTCACCCCGGGCGTGTCACTAGGGGGGAGTCTACGGGCCACACTCCTGCGCGCGGCGGCGGATCCGGGGGAGGCCACCGCCGCGTCGCCGCACGGAAGGCCGCCCCTGGCGCCGCCGCGGGCCAACGCACGGTGCACAACGGCGAATAGGAGACGGACAGCGGGGCAGGCAGGAGACGGACAGCGGGCGGCCAGGGGACGGACAGCAGGTCGACCAGGCGGAGACCGCGATCAGGACGTCCGGGGCAGTGCCGGAACGAGCCTGTTCCACCGTGCGACCTCGCACCCGTTGGTCCGCTTGAACCAGGCATCGATCTTCCGGCCGCGCCAGGTACCCGTCACATGTGCCGTCGCGGGACCGCCGTAGATCATCGTGCACGTCGCATCCGCCGGTACCGGCTCGAAGGGATCCCGGCCGTCCGAAGTCGCCCGATCGAGCGCCGCACAGGCCCGGCTCGGCGCGAAGTGTCTGCCGCCCGGAGGGTGACAGCGGAGGGTGTACGACCCGTCGCCCGCTGCGCGCCCGGTATGGGCGACGTTGAACCTGAGCCCGTCGGCGGACGGCACCATGGCCGTGGATCCGCCGCCGGCAGCCGCCCGGCTGACGGCCGTCGCCTCGGGCGTCCCGACGAGAGAGAGCAGGCCGGCCGCCGCGGTACTGACCGCGGTGAGGGTGAGGAGAGGGCGGACGCGGAAGGATACGGGGACGGTACGACGCGGCATGGCGGGCTCCAGAGATTCGAGAGCGGCTCCCGCCTGGCTGGACGGGGGCCTGCCCTTCCCGGTGGGAGGGAGGTGGGGGCGCCGCGAGTACGCCCCTTTTGTCTAACGTCCCTGAGCCCGCGCCGTTGCGCGGGCGGACCCGTCCGGACGCAGCGCGCCCCCCGTCCGGACGCAACGGTGCCGATCCGGGAGGGTCCCACCTGCCGGACCACCGCTTTAAGGCTTTGCCCAGGGGTCCGCCGACCGAGTACGGTAGGGGCCGATTGGAGACAGCCCCCCGGGCTGTGCCATCATCGGCACACACTTTGTCCGCCCCTAGGGCGTCCCGAGTGTGTCTGGAGGCTTCGCCTAGTCTGGTCTATGGCGCCGCACTGCTAATGCGGTTTGGGGCTATCACCCCATCGAGGGTTCAAATCCCTCAGCCTCCGCTCATGATCTCCGGATCCCGTATTCCAAGGATTCAAGATCACCGAAGCCCCGGCCGGTCCGGGGCTTCTCCCATTTCCGCCCCACCCGCCAAAGCAACATTTTCGCAGGTCAGCGGGGGTGACCGTGAAGGATTTCACCTACGCCCGCAGGTCATGTAATGTTGTTCCCGCAACGCCGCCCGGCCGAAAAACCAGCCGGACAGCAAGCGCTCGTAGCTTAACGGATAGAGCATCTGACTACGGATCAGAAGGTTGCAGGTTCGAATCCTGCCGAGCGCGCAGCAGCTCAGAGGCCCCCGGGATAATCCGGGGGCCTCTTGCGTTGAGGGCGTACAGCGGCGAAGTACGGCAACGGCGTCAGCCCTCCGGTCTCGGCGCCGCCCACCGTACGGGGAACTGGTCGGCTCGGGCATGGTCGACGCGAGCGCCAGCGCCGCACAGATGCCCGCAGACCCAGGAGCCCGTCGGCTGCCTCCGCATCGCCGCCGTCACCGGACTAAGGGTCCATGTCCATGCCGGCCCTCGGCCAGACGTGCCGCAGGGGTGCGAGGTCCGGCTTCACGATCGACTCGAGCCAGTAGTCGAGGAGGGCCGCCCACGGGGCGGTGCCGAGTGGGCATCGGGCCCTTCTTGGCGTCGGCGCGGAGCTTCATCCACTTCTCGTGTGCGTCGGCGCAAGTTCTGCCGTCGACGTACGTGCGGCTGAGGGCCCGGGCCGCCGGGGGAACCCCAAGGCCGGTCTGGGACCGGCCAGTTGAGCGGGCATGCGATCTAGGTAAAGATACGAGCTCCGCTCGATGCACAACGCTCGATGCACAAAGTACGGAGCACCTGGATGAAGAAGCGCTTGATCGTCCCCGCGGCCCTCACCGCCCTCGCACTGATGGGGATAGCCCCGGCGGCAACGGCGAGTACCGCCGCCGCGGGGAGCGCGAAGACGACCGCCGCCACCAGCACCGAGGCGAAGGCGTGCAAGGAGCCCGTCAAGGCTCCCAACAACGTCAAGATCCACAAGAAGCCGAGCCACAACTCCACATCGCTGCGCCTCATGTACAAGAACACCAAGGGCTGCTGGATCAAGGGTGTCTCCGGCGGCAAGACCACCAAGTGCGGCGCACCCGACAACTGGGACGGCTGGGGCTACATCTCGTACCGCGGCACCAAGGGCTACGTGCCCAACATGTGCGTGATCCCGGCCTGACAACGCCCGTTCAAGGGGCGGGCCTCCAACTGGGGCCCGCCCTGCGCATGCCTCCCCGAAGAGACGGCACACGCTCGAAGTCCGTCACCCTTTTCGGCGCGGACACCGGATCAGGCGAGCCGTCTTACTTGCCGTAGAGCTCCGCGTGGGTCTCGACCACGCCCAGAAGGGCCGCGCCAGCACACCTCCTGACCGGTCGCCCCGTCGGCCGGGGCCCGTCAGATGTAGGTCCAGCGCCATGTGTTCGAGCTGCGCGCGCACTTGATCTTCCTGCCGCCGGCGGTGGAGGTGGTGGCCCCGTGATCGCTGTTCCGGCAGAACTGTCCCGCCGAGTAGCAGTTCCCCGAGTTCGAGACGATCGTGCACGTGCCGGTGCTGTCCTGGTCGCTGCTGCTGTCGCTGTCGCTGTCGGCAGCCTTGGCGGTGGCGGTGGCGGTCTTGGTGACGGTGACCGTGGGGTCGGGCTTCGTCTTGGCTTTGACGGTCTCGGTGACGGCCGGGCTCGGCTTGGGCGTGGCGGTGGCGGTGGTGGTCGCGGTGATGGTCGTCGCGGGCCTGGCCTTGTTGTCGACGGGCTGTTGCCCGTCGTCGGTGGCGCCGATGATCACGCCCGCGAAGAACAGAACCGAGCCTGCGACCCACACGAGTACACGCTTGCGGAGCGGGCGGGTGTCGGGTGGGCGCGGTGGCGGCGGTATGGGCGTGGTGTACGGGTTGGTCATCTCGTCCCCCCCCCAGGGCGTTTCGGGTGGAGTGACCGTAGTGCTCGGCAGAGCGAAGTGTGAGGGGTATAGGGGAGAGGTGGCCATTCTGTGACCATTTCTCGGTCGGAGCTCGGGCTGCCGCCGGGGGTCAGGCACTTCCCTCCTGTGTGGCATCTTCGACGAGATGGGGGAGTGCGCGACGCCGGTGCGAGAAGGGTGACCATGGCACGGACCGAGTATTACGACGATCCGGCGGCACCTGAGCCGAACAGCTTGGTGGTTGCCGCGTCTGCCGTGGTCACGGACGACGAAGGGCGCATTCTCCTCCAGCGTCGACGGGACAACGAGCTGTGGGCGCTGCCCGGGGGCGGGATGGAGATGACCGAGTCACTGCCAGGGGCGGCCGTCCGGGAGGTGAAGGAGGAGACGGGCCTGGACGTGGAGATCACCGGCCTCGTGGGCACGTACACCGACCCTCGCCACGTCATCGCCTACTCGGACGGCGAGGTGCGCCGACAGTTCAACGTCTGCTTCACCGCCCGGATTGTCGGCGGCCGACTCGCGGTCTCGGAGGAGTCGACGGAACTGCGCTTTGTCCCGCCGGGGGAGATCGGCGAACTGGCCATGCACCACACGCAGCGGCTGAGGCTCCGCCACTTCCTGGAGCACCGCGAGCGGCCCCACCTGGGCTGATCCCTTACGTCGTACGCACATCGGCGCTCGCGTTGAAGGCCAATCAGTCCCGGACGCCGAGGTCTTCGCGCATCAGTTGGCGCATGGTGGCGAGTTGGGGGTCGCCTTCGGTGGTGAGGGTGTGGCGGACGGAGTCGGGGGTCTCGGTGGGGTGGGCGCGGCCGCGGTCGAGTCGTTTGACGGCGGCGTCGACACCGGCGAGGACGCGGTTGACGGCGCGGGAGGCTTCCATGATGTGCACGGGGACGATCATCTGGGCCTCCGCGTAGCGGTCGCGGTAGTCGAGGCGGGCCTCTTCCAGGGCGGTGCGCTCCTGGTCGGTGTAGACCTCGTCGCGCAGCCGGTGCAGGGCGTCCTTGAGGAGGGTGCTGAACTGCCGGGAGGCGCGGTTCATCGCGGTGTATGCGGCGCGGCGCTCTTCGAGGCGGCGGAGTCGGTCGGCCTCCGCGCGTTCTTCCTCCCGCTGCCGTGCGGCAACCCGTTGGGTGAGTACGGGGGCGAACAAGGTGCCCAGGACGCCGACGACGGCTGTGATCATCGCTGTTATGACTGCGCTCACCCGCCCGACCTTAGGGCTTTCTCAGGCGATTCACAGATGCGGGAAAGCCTTCTCTCACCCGGCCGTTCGAGGGTGGGTCCATGAGTGGGAGCAGGAGTGGGACGAGCACCCCGCGCGAGTGCGCCCGGCGCGAATTCACCCCGCGCGAGCGAACCCCGCGCGAGCGCACCCCGCGGGAGCGCACGCACCGGCCCGAACGGCTGCTCGTCGTCGGGGACCTGGTACTGGACGAGGAGACCCGCGAGGCGTGGCGCGGCGGGGACCGGATACGGCTGACCGCAACCGAGTTCGAGCTGCTGCGCTTTCTGATGCGCAATCCGCGCAGGGTGCTCAGCAAGGCGCAGATCCTCGACCGGGTGTGGAACTACGACGTGGGCCGGCACGCCAACCTGGTGGAGCTCTACATCTCGTATCTGCGGCGGAAGATCGATGTGGGCCGGGAGCGGATGATCCACACGCGGCGCGGGGCAGGCTATGTCTTCAAGCCCGGGGAGGGCGCCGGGGGCGCCGTTCGTCCCCGTCGTCCGGGCCCGTCCGGCGAGTCCGTCATACCGGCGTTCGGGTCGCCGAAGGCGGATGAAGGGTCGGATACGGATTAGCATCGAGGGGTAACGGTCCGTAAGTCACCTCGGCCGTTGCCGCCCCGTTCCGTCTCTCCGACCGGCCTTCGGAGCCGGCCCCCGAAGGAGCGCGTGCCATGAGCGACGGCAGCCGCACGAGCCGGATGCGCAGGACCAGCGTATGGCTGGAGGAGCGGACGGAGACCCGCCGCAGAGCGGCCGGGAGCGGACAGACCGAGGGGCTGGACCGGGAGAAGATCACGGCAGCTGCCGTACGGCTGCTGGACACCGAAGGGCTGGCGAAGTTCTCCATGCGTCGGCTGGCCGCCCATCTGGGGGTGACGGCCATGTCGGTGTACTGGTACGTGGACCGCAAGGACGACCTGCTCGAACTCGCTCTGGACGCCATCGAGGGCGAACTGGAGGTGCCCGACGCGGACGCCGAAGACATCGACTGGCGTGAGCAGTTGCGGCAGGCGGCGTACGCGCTGCGCGGGCTGCTGCGCCGTCACCCGTGGGCGTCCGGCACGCTGGGCAGCTTCTTGAACGTCGGGCCGAGCGCGATGTCGTTCCAGCTGGGCGTTCGCCGCGTACTGCTGCGCTCCGGGCTCCCCGAGCAGCAGGCGGACGGGGCGCTGGCCGCGCTGTTCTCGTTCGTCTACGGGCACGCCGCCGTCGAAGCCAGCTGGCAGCGCCGGTGCAGTGAGGCGGGCGTCAGCTCGCAGGACTGTGTCGATGCGCTGCGTACGACGGTGGGGGCACGTCCCGAGTACGCGGAGTGCGGGGAGGGCGTACGCGGAGAAGCCGTACGCTCCGTCGAGCAGCGGGACTTCGGCGTCGCACTGGACTGCGTCGTCGCGGGCATCGAGGCCATGGCCCGGTACGGTCGCGGCGCGGGCCCGCAGGACCGCGCCGCGCTGGTGATTCCGCCGCAGCCTCCGGCTCCCGAGGACCGCTGAGCGCCTGGGTCCCGTCGCGCGGGGCCCGGCGTCAGAACGGCAGTGACTCCCCTTGCACCGCCTGGATGTCCAGGTCCACCCGCAGCGTCGTACCGACCGCCGCGATCCCGGCCGCGACGACCTGGTTGTAGTTCATCGCGAAGTCCGAGCGCCGCAGTTCGGCCGTGGCGTGGAAGGACGCACGCAGTCCGCCCCAGGGGTCGGGACCGCTGCCCAGATAGGTGAGGTCCAGATCGACGTCGCGGACGACGCCGTGCATCCCGAGGTGGCCGCGCACCGTCCACCGGTCGGATCCCGCCATGTCGATGCCGGTGCTCCGGTAGGTGATGTCCGGGTAGGTCTCGACGTTGAGGAAGTCACCGGAGCGCAGATGCTGATCGCGCATGTCATTGCCGGTGTTGACGGACTCCGCCTTGATCACGGCCTCGACGGACGACTTCTCCGGGTCCTGCGCGATCTCGATCCGGCCGCCGAACTCGGTGAACCGGCCGTGCACGCTGGTCATCCCCAGGTGCTGCGCGGTCGCGGCGACCGTGGAGTGCATCGGGTCGATGGTCCACGGGCCCGGCGGCGGCAGTTCGACGCCGCCCTGCCGGGCCAGCACCAGCGTGCCCAGCTCCGCGCGACCGGCGGCGGTGACCATCGCTGTGGAGGCGGCCGGCGCATAGCCGATGGCCGTGGCGATGACGGTGTACGCGCCCGGGGCCAGCGGCTCCCCGCCGCGCACGACGCCCTCGTCGTCGGCCTCCGCGCGCAGCACCTGGGTGCCCGTCATATCGGTGACCGTCAGCACGGCGTGCTGCACCGCCCAGCCGTCCCGGGTACGCACCCGCGCCCGTACGCCGCCTCCGGCGCCGCCGGCCGGGTCTGCTCCGCTTGCCCCGCCTGTCATCTCTTCCAGCTCCTTCTCACCTACGACGGCCCCGGCCTCGCATCCGACGGGCCCCGGCGCCTCGGTGGCGGGCCGTCCCTTGCCCGCGCTCGCTCAGTGCGTTTCTCCGGGCCGCCGGGGCCCTTCCCCGATCCGGACCCGACGGCGCGCGCTCCGCTCGATTCACGCGCCGCCGGGACCGGGGGTCACTCGTCCGGGTGGTGCAACTCGATGTCGTACGCGTCCACTCCGGGTCCGGTCACACGCAGGGCGTTCGCCTGAGGTGGGTAGCCGCCGGCTATGACCGAGTAGTTGCCCGCGTCCAGGTCGGTGAAGGCGTACGCGCCGTCCTCACCGGTGGTGGACGTGGCGATGACGTTGCCGGCCGCGTCCACGAGCGTGACGCGGGCGTCCGGCAGCGGGCTGCGCCGTGCGCCGGCCCGAACGGTGCCGGTCACCCGGGCGCCCGCCGCCAGGTCGACGTCGAGCCGGGTGGTGCCCTGGCCCTGCACCTCGACCGGGACGGCGGTGGGCCGGTAGCCGGTGGCGTTCACGGCGAGTGTGAAGCTGCCGGTGACCAGCTCGTCGAACCGGTAGTCGCCCGTCTCGCCGGTGACGCCGGTGGCCAGCACCTCGCCCCGTACGTCGGTGACGACGACCATCGCGCCGCTCACCGGGGCGCCGTCGGCCAGCCCGCGCACCTGGCCCGCCAGGCCGCTGGTGCCGGAGAGCAGCAGGTCGTGGCTGAGGGGTTCCTCGCCGACCACGATCGTGGACGCCTGCGGCTGGTGACCGTCGGCCGCCGCGATCAGGACGTAGGAGCCGGGCCCGGGCGCGTCCAGCCCGTAGGAGCCGTCCGCGTGGGTGACGGAGCGGCCGAGCTGGCGTCCGCTGAGCGAGATCAGCGTGACTGCCGCGCGGGCGACGCCGATGCCGTCGGCGTTGCGGACGGTGCCGTGTACGGCGTACTGGCTGGTCGGTATGGGGGCCGGGGACTGGGCTGTGGCCATGGCTGCGTACTCCCTGAGCTGCTGGGTGTCGCCCCCCGCGGGCGCGGCCACCGCGGCGGCCTGCGGCGTGTGGTTCTCGGCCGCGGAGGCCGCCTCGTTCGCCTCGTTCACGGCAGTGGTCCGCAGCGGGACCTCCCGGATGAACAGCACGCACACCAGCGCCAGCAGCGCGACCGGTGCGGCGTACAGGTAGATGTCGCCGATGCCGTGCCCGTATGCGCTCTCCACGACGGTACGGACCGGCGCGGGCAGCTTGTCCAGGTCGGGCAGGGCGCTGCCGCCACCGCCCGTGGCGCCGCCGCCGGGCTTGATGCCGAGCTTGGCGAAGCCGTCCTCCATGTAGTGGGTGATCCGGTTGGAGAGCACGGCACCGAGCGCCGAGACACCGACCGCACCACCCAGCGAACGGAAGAAGTTCACCGTGGAGCTGGCGGACCCGAGGTCGTTCGCCGCCACCTGGTTCTGGGTGGCGAGCACCAGGTTCTGCATCATCATGCCGACGCCGAGGCCGAGCAGCGCCATGAAGATCGACATGTGCCAGTACTCGGTGTCGTACCGCAGCGTGCCCAGCAGGCCCATGCCCGCCGCCATCAGCACACCGCCCGCGATCAGGAACTTCTTCCACTTGCCCGTACGGGTGATGATCTGGCCGGAGACGGTGGTGGAGACGAAGAGCCCGGCGATCATCGGGATCGTCATCACACCGGCCATCGTCGGCGACTTGCCGCGCGCCAGCTGGAAGTACTGGCTGAGGAAGACGGTCGCACCGAACATCGCGATACCGACGAACAACGAGGCGACCGACGCCAGCGTGATGGTGCCGTTGCGGAACAGCCGCAGCGGGATGATCGGCTCCTTGGCCTTCGACTCGACGAGTACGAAGATCAGCGCCAGTACGACGGCCCCACCGACCATCGCGTAGGTCTGCCAGGACAGCCAGTCGTACTTGTCCCCCGCGAAGGTGACCCACAGCAGCAGGGTGCAGGCCGCGGCGGCGATGAAGAACGCGCCGGCCCAGTCCACCTTGACGCCCGGCCGCTTGACGACGGGCAGGTGCAGCGTCTTCTGCAGGACGATCAGCGCGATGACGGCGAATGGGACGCCGACGTAGAAGCACCAGCGCCAGCCGAGCCAGCTGGTATCGGTGATCACGCCGCCGAGCAGCGGCCCGCCGACGGTGGCGATGGCGAAGGTGGCACCGAGGTAGCCGCTGTACCGGCCGCGCTCCCGGGGGGAGATCATCGCGGCCATGATGATCTGGGCGAGCGCCGAGAGCCCGCCCATGCCGATGCCCTGGGCGGCCCGGAAGGAGATCAGCATCCCCGGGTTCTGCGAGAGACCGGCACCGGCCGAGGCCAGTACGAAGACGATCAGGGATATCTGCACCAGCAGCTTCTTGCTGGTCAGGTCCGCCAACTTGCCCCACAGCGGGGTGGACGCGGTCATCGCCAGCAGCGAGGCCGTCACCACCCAGGTGTAGGAGCTCTGGCTGCCGTTGAGATCGGAGATGATCTCGGGGAGCGCCGTGGAGACGATCGTCGACGACAGAATGGCGACGAACATGCCGAGCAGCAGCCCGGACAGCGCCTCCATGATCTGCCGGTGCGTCATCGGCGCCGCGCTCCCGGATGCCGTCGCTGCGGCGGTGCCTGTGCCCTGGGCAGCCTGGGCCTGGGCGGCGGTGGAGTGGCCTGACGACGCGGCGTGCGCCACGTGCCGGGCCCCGCCGCCGGTCTCCTGCACAGTGTTGCGGGACCCCCCAACCGGCGTCTGGGATCGGGTTGTTGCCATTCGGCGTCCTTCTAACTCAGTGGTGCGGTCGTTTTCTCGTGGGGCAGCCCGCGGGCACGGCAGTCCCCGAAGCTCATACGGAGCCGGCTGAGCAGCGTGTTGAGCCGGGCGACGTCCTCGTCGCTCCAGTCGTGCAGGTGGGCGGCGAGCACCTCGGCGGTGTGTGCCGAGAGGTCCGCCAGGAGCCGCTCACCGCTCTCGCTGATCCGCAGCAGCCGGGACCGGCCGTCCTGCGGGTCAGGGTGGCGCTCGATCCAGCCGCGGTCGGCGACGTGGGTGACGTGCCTGCTGGTGACCGACATGTCGATCGCCATCAGCTCGGCCAGCCGGCTGGTGCGCATCTCCCCGTGCTTCTCCAGGAGCGTCAGTACGACTGCCGAGGCGGGCGGACACTCCGGGGGGAGACCACGCGCCATCTCTCGTTTGACGGCGCCGATGGCGCTGATCTGCCGGGCCAGCTCCTCGTACTGACTGCGTTCGGCCATCTGCACCCCATGAAACTTGTTGCTTGGGGCAACCATACGGATGGTTGGTTGCTGTAGGCAAATTGATTTCGGGCAACCGAGGCAAACGCTTCGCAAAGAGTCCGCGTGGGCCCAGAAGCACGAGCAAGCGCACGCCGAGGGCATGTGAGCGACCGCACAGCGGCTGACCGGGCGCGGCTGTGCCATCCGGGGGACGGTTCGCTAGGGTCCTGGGACATGGCTCACAACCCGCAGGTGCCGCAGGGTCCGGACGGACAGGGACACCCCGACCCGGCAGGCAACACCCAGATGTTCCGCGCCTTCGTCGACGAGGGCGCCTCCCGGCCCGGCAGCGGGCAGGCGGCAGCGCCGGCCTCGGCCGGGCCCCGCGTCGGCGTGATCGTCGGCGTCGTCGTCGTGCTCGCCGTACTGGCGGGCGTCGCCTGGCTCGCCTTCTCCTGACGGCGTCCGGCGGTGGCCCCGGGCGGTCCGCGGCACGGCCCGGGGTGAGCGGCCATGGCTGCTTCAGCCGGCTACTTCCAGCCGGAGAGCCGCACCTCGCGGGTCTCGATGTGCATGCCCAGCGGCACCCGCCACGGGTCCACGCACACCGTCCAGGTCTTCTCCTTCTTCTCCCCGGCCTTGATCGGTACGGGCAGCGCACGGGTGCTCTCACGGGTGGCCCAGTCGACGCCGAGCGCCCCGATGATGTGCGTACCGAAGGTGACCTTGCCGCCGGTGACCGCACGGCCGCCGGAGTTGGTGAAGCGGACGGTCACCTTCTCGCACCACCGGTCGTCCGCCTTCGCCCGTTCCGGCTCACCGGCTGTCAGTACGGCCGGGCCGCTCGGCGAGCTCGGGGAACCCGGGGAGTCCGGCGACTCCGGGGAGTCTGACCCGGAGGAGCCGCCTCCGGACTGCTGACCGCCGCCGTCCGTGCCGGAACCCGGCGACGCGCTGCCCGGGCCCGGTGCTGCGGAGTTGGACGGTCCGGTGCCCGTCCCCCCGTCCGCCGTCCCCCCGGCGCCGTTGTGCGCGCCCTCCCCGGCTTCGGTACGCCCCTCGTCCGCGCCCTCGCTCCCGCGCGCCCCCTTCGGGTCACCGGCGCCGTCTCTCCCGTCGCCTGTCCCGTTCCCGTTGCCCTTCTCGGCGCCGTCGCCCTCGCCGGGCAGCGGCACCATCCGCACCTTGTCGTCCGGCCGTACAGGACCGTTGCCGTCGCCGGTGCGTCCCGACGGTTCCGCGGCGCCGACCGCCACATAGCCGTCGTCCCCGCCTCCGCCGCACCCCGCGGCCAGCGGTGCCCCGAGACATACGAGAGCCGCCGAGGCGGCTATCCGGCCGCCCCGACGGCTTCGCGTGTTGCTCCCCTGGCTTCGCATGGCGACAGTGTCACTGACGCCTCGTCAGAAGTGAACCCTCCTTCCGCGAACCCAGATGTCCCATTCGGTGTCCCCCGCCGCACTCCGCCCCCCGGTATGTCAGTCTTCTGCGATCAGCCCCTCGCGCAACTGTGCGAGCGTGCGGGTCAGCAGCCGGGAGACGTGCATCTGGGAGATGCCGACCTCCTCGCCGATCTGCGACTGCGTCATGTTCGCGAAGAAGCGCAGCATGATGATCTGGCGCTCCCGCGGCGGCAGCTTGGCCAGCAGTGGCTTGAGGGACTCGCGGTACTCGACGCCCTCCAGCGCGCTGTCCTCGTAACCGAGCCGGTCGGCGAGCGAGCCCTCGCCGCCGTCCTCCTCCAGCGCCGGGGAGTCCAGCGAGGAGGCGGTGTAGGCGTTGCCGACGGCCAGCCCGTCGACCACGTCCTCCTCGGACACGCCGAGGCAGCCCGCGAGTTCGGTGACGGTCGGGGAGCGGTCCAGGGTCTGCGACAGTTCGTCGCTCGCCTTCGTCAGCGCCAGCCGCAGCTCCTGGAGGCGGCGCGGCACCCGCACCGACCACGAGGTGTCGCGGAAGAAGCGCTTGATCTCCCCGACCACGGTCGGCATCGCGAACGTCGGGAATTCGACGCCACGTTCGCAGTCGAAGCGGTCGATCGCCTTGATCAGCCCGATGGTGCCGACCTGGACGATGTCCTCCATCGGCTCGTTCCGGCTGCGGAAGCGGGCCGCGGCGTAGCGGACGAGCGGGAGATTCAGCTCGATGAGCGTGTCCCGTACGTACATCCGTTCCGCGGTGTTGGCCGTTTCCGGGGACTCGGCCGCCGCTTTGTCGAGTGCGGCGAGCCGCAGGAAGAGTGAGCGGGAGAGCGTGCGGGTGTCGATCGTGTCGCTGTCGGGCACCGTGGCGACGGCCCCGGCGAGCTCGGCCGGCTCCGCGCCCGCGAGGCCGTCCGGCGTCACCTCGTCGAGCACCGGTGACACACTGCCCGGCTCAGCGGGCCCGGGAGGTGCCCCCGGGGCCGGGGACGTGTTCTCGGCGAGCACCTTGGAGCTGCCCAGTTCTACGGACATGCCACCCCCTTGAGGTCGCGGACGGTCGCTGCGGCGCCCTCGGCTCTGAGGGAAGCACCTCCCCCTCCATACCGGGCACGCCACTGCGGCAAACGCAGCTCTTGCAGAATGTCACAAGTAGGCAACGCGACGTAGCCTCATGTCGATAAAACTGCACAGTTGAGAGCGATGCGACGGAAGTTGAGGTAGCTCGAACCGGTTACGCGTCGATTCGATTTGCGGCCCGCAGCCGCGCGAAGCTGCGCGAGAGCAGCCGTGACACATGCATCTGCGAGACCCCCAGCTCGGCGCTGATCTGGGACTGCGTCAGATTCCGGTAGTACCGGAGCAGCAGGATCCGCTGCTCGCGCTCGGGCAGCTGTACGAGCAGATGGCGCACGAGGTCGCGATGTTCGACCCCGTCCAGCTCGGGGTCCTCGTAGCCGAGCCGGTCCAGCAGCCCCGGCATTCCGTCCTCGCGCTCCTGTGCGGCCTCCAACGAGGTGGCCCGGTAGGCCCGTCCGGCCTCGATGCAGGCCAGCACCTCCTCCTCGGAGATCTTCAGCCGCTCGGCGATCTCGGCGGTGGTCGGGGACCGCCCGTGCAGCGTCGTCAGATCCTCGGTGGCGCCGCTCACCTGCACCCACATCTCGTGCAGCCGGCGCGGAACGTGCACCGTACGGACGTTGTCGCGGAAGTAGCGGCGGATCTCGCCGACGATGGTCGGCATCGCGAAGGTGGGGAACTGCACCCCGCGCTCGGCGTCGAAGCGGTCGATGGCGTTGATCAGCCCGATGGTGCCGACCTGGACCACGTCCTCCATCGGCTCGTTCCGGCTGCGGAAGCGCGCTGCGACATACCGTACGAGCGGCAGATTGGCCTCGATGAGCGCTGCCCGGATGCGTTCGTGCTCCGCGGAGCCGGGCTCGTGCCGGGCGAGCTGCTGGAAGAGGGACTGCGTCAGCGCCCGGGTCCGCGCGGCTCGTTCCCGCTGCGCCTCGGCGGGTGAGGAGGGTGTTTCGGCGTCGCCGGAGGGAGTCTGGGTGGGGGTAGGGGTCCCGTCCACTCAGCCACCACCCCTTACGGTGCAGATCTGTCCTGATCGATCGCTTCGATCGCTTCGGGTGCTTCAGATGCTTCGGGTGTTTCGCTTGCTTGCCCCGCGTTGAGCGTGCAGGCAGGATTCGTCAGCCAAAAAGCGGTCATAGCATCACAAGACATGTGCACCGTGTGCAAGCACCGTATAACTCCGTGTTGCTTGCCAGTTGCAGCCGGAAGCACCTGGTCGAAGAGGCGAGGGGAGCCCGCGCGTAAGGGACGGAACAGGTGTCTCAGTGGGGCGGAGCAGGGGTCTCAGTTGACGAGCGAGGTCATGAACCGGCCGACGCCCTGCGCGGCGCTGGAGATGCCTTCGAAACCTATCTGGACCAGATCGGCCGCGCGTTCGGGGGACGTGATGATCGTGTACAGCACGAAGACGACAAGCACATAGCCCGCGATCTTCTTCGTCTGCGCCATCGCGCTGCCCCTCCCCCGGGCGTTCGGCCCCCCGGGCGCGTTCGATCATCGACACTCTGTACACCTGTGCGGCTGTGTGAGTGTAGCGGGAACGGTGGGCCGCCAGCAGACGGGAGCAGCGAGCCGCAGGAGAAGGACAGCGGGGCTCGGAAGCCCTCACGAGCGGCTCACGAGCTGGGCACGGATGACTCACGGGTGGCCCACGAGGGCTCACGGGGCCCGAGTGCTCACGGGTGCCCCGAGCGCTCACGGGTGCTCACGGGAGGAGGACGGTCTTGCCTCGGGCGCCGCCCGCCCGGTTGCGGGCCACGGCGCCGGGCGCCTGGTCCAGCGGAACCTCGGCCTCGATGGGCACGGTCAACGGCCCGCTGTCGATCTCCTCGCAGAGCCGCTCCAGCAGCTCAGCGGAGGCCGCGATGTGGTAGTTGATGCCCTCGATGCCGCGCCCGTACAGCGCGTCCACCGATGCCGCGTCCAGTGTGGAGACCGCCACGCCGCCGTCCCGTACCAGCGCGGCGTGCCGGGCGAACTCCTCCGGCTCGGCCGATCCCAGGTCCACCAGCGCGTCCACGCCGCGCGGGTACTCCTCCCGCACCGCGTCCGCCAGCTCCCGCTCGCGGGTGTCGATGGTGAGCGCCGCGCCGAAGGCCCCCATCCGGGCCTGGTCGTGCCCGTGGGTGGCGGCCACAACGCGCAGCCCGCGGGCGGCGGCGAGCTGGGTGAGGAACGTACCGACGCCGCCCGCGGCTCCGATGACCAGCAGGCTCTCGTACGAGCGCAGTGCGGCAGAGCCCATGATTCCCAGCGCCGTCATTCCCGCCGTAGGAGCGCCCGCGGCGGCGGTCAGCGGAATGCTCGTCGGCGCGTGGGCGATGCTGCCCGCCTCGTTCACCACCACATACTCCGCGTACGTTCCGCCACCCACCGGCTCGCTCACCACGTGCCCGAACACCTGCTCGCCCAGGGCGAATCGGTAGGTCTCCGGACCGCCGGCCTCCACGACGCCCGCGAAGTCCACCCCCATGACCAGCGGGAAGTCATACGGAACCAGGTCCTCCAGCATGCCCTCGGCGATTTTCCAGTCCAGCGGGTTCAGGCCCGCGGCCACGACCCGCACCAGCACCTCGCCCTCGCCCGGCTCGGGCCGCCGCGCCTGCAGAACCTCGGGCCGCCCGTTCCTCTCCCGCACACCGACAGCACGCATTCACCCGCGCCTCCCTGCTCCCCCCTGGGACCAGCGGACGCTCTCAACGTACGACAGCCCGCGGTCCCCCGCAGATCGTCCGCTCCCCGTCCCGCCGCCGAATACCGCGTACGGAAAATCACCGCGGGCGCAACGCATCGCACGCCGGGAAAGGGGAAATCCGGGGCGACCTCGCCGATGCCACCAATCCCCCGGAGAAAAACAAACCCCTACCGTGACGCCGCCGGATGATCAATCAGCGGCATCGCAACGCATATGCATGGCCTCGTCGGGCAACGCGAAAACTTAACAATCAATGCTAGTCTGCGACCAACAGCACAATTGCTGCCGGTCCGCACGGCGCGGACCCCGCACCTCTGGTCCGACGAAGAGCGGGGCCGCGGACGAGGACCTGCGATGGGCTCATCCCGGGCCGGGGGTGGGCCCATCAGCTCGTACGGGGGCTACCACAGTTGCTCCGTCCGGACGGCGTAGTACACCGCCTGGAAGAAGCCGGCGATTGCCCGCGCGAGATCAGCGAATCGCTGAAGCGTCGTCCTCGCCGGTTCAGACTTCCAGCCCGCACCGGCCATTACTCCTCACCCCCTCTCAGTCGGGAGGTTGAGATGACGATACCGCAGCGTTCAAGCATTTCCCGGCGAAAAACGCCATTATTGTTCCGGCGAACTTCGCCACATTTTTCCCTTCGGCCGGACGGCCGAACCGCAAGGCCTGGCAGGGCTCCAGGACCGATGCAGAATTTCCGAATAGGAATCCCCTGAATTGCCCGCGACGGGTCCGCCACAGGTTCCGCCACGGCTGCCTGACGGCGCCCACCCTCCGCCCGCCACGGCCTCACGACGACCGCCCCACCGAGCCGCCCACCCGCCACCGGCGCGCCCCCGCCCACGACGAAGGGCCGGACCCTTCGCCGGGTCCGGCCCTTCATCTGCCTTGCTCACAGCGGTAGCGGTGGGATTTGAACCCACGGAGGAGTTGCCCCCTCGCTCGCTTTCGAGGTCTGTTCGGGATGGTGAGGGGGGTTGTACGGGGTTGTTCATGGCTGTTCAGCGCTTGAGCCGAGCGCTCCGGGTGAACCTCGGCGAACGGCGTTGGACGGCCGTGAATGAGACCCAAAGTGAGACCCTCGGCGCGATCTCCTGACGGGTCCTCAGCCGAAGGCTTCCGCTGGCAGTCGAGGGGGCCCGTCGTCATCGTCGCGCCCTCGTGGGTCGCATGTGATCTCGGCGCTCTCGTAGCCCGGAAGGCGTACACCCCGGCTGTCGGCGACTCGCAGGCAGTTGCTCAGCGCAGCAGCCGCCGCCTTGAGGGCTTTCGTCTTGTCGTCGTCCTCGGCCTCTGCCTTTTCGAGAACCTGCACGACCCGCTTGAGGGCCTCGTCGCCGTCCTCCAACTGGACCTCTTCAACCTCATCGGCGTACGCGGCCGTCGTGGAGTCCGCGTTGCCGATGAGGTAGCAAGGCTTCCCGGTGTCCGTGGTCCAGGGCAGGAGCCGGAGTTCAGGTGAGGGCATGGGCGTCTTGGCTCGGTCGTAGATCAACATACTGGGCCCTCTCAGCCCGCTACGGTGCGCAGGACGACCAGCGTCGTCCTGGGCGTGATGGTCAGGATGTCGCCAGTCCTGAACGCGATGAGCTTCGCTCCGCCGGTGAGATGGCGGATATCGACCACGGCCATCGACTGACCACCCACCTGGATGACGTCCCCTCGGCGCAGTGACCCGCCATCGACCTCGATGGCGACCTGTCGCTCACTGCGCCCCATTGCCCGTCCTCTCCTTCGGCGGGGAACTGGGCTGCGGCCCGTGGCATGGGCAGTCGCAGGGCTCGAAAAACACACCCCCACTTGGTGACGGCTGCGTGGGGTTCCCGTGGCGGCATTCGAGGCGCCGGCCGAGCCCGCACGCGGGGGAGCGGTAGCTCATGAGCGCTCACCGCCGAGCGCGCGGCTGGCTGCCCCCTACATGCGGGCTTCTTACGCCAGGAAGTACGGGCGGACGAGCGTGCTGTCGTTTAGGACGGGGACGGCTGGTGGCTGCCAGCGGGATAGCTGGGGCTAGCAGGGCGGTGGCGTAGAGAACGCTCCAACACTGTCGCTTGGACCGGGGCGTTCCTCTGGACTGAGGAGCCATCGGAAGAACCGGGCGAACGCTTCGCGAAGGTAGTAGCGCATGGTTGGCAGCTCCCTATGGCTGCGGGTCCCCTCGCTGCGCAGGCGGCGCAGGGGGACTCTCGTTGAAGACGAGGGCCCACGCGACGGTGGATTGACCGTCGGTGTGGAGCCCGAACTGGTCGCCTTGCTCCAGTGCAGCCAGTAGGGCCAGCCAGGTCGTCGGCGTCGGCGAGCTGGGAGGCGTCACCTCCACTCGGACCCACTCGCGATCTCGCTTGAGGTGTGGTTCTAGGCCGAGGGCGGAGAGTCGCGCTGCGATCGAACGCGCTCGAACGATGGATTGAGGCATGGCGATCCTCCGCCACGAACTGGTCACGTGGAGTAGAGCTAGTTAACTAGGTTAGAGCTAGTGGACTAGATTTTCCACATGCCTGAGCAGCCGCCCTACCTCCGCATCGCCGACCTGTTCCGGCAGCGCATCGCTGACGGCGACTGGACACCCGGCGACCGGCTCCCCTCCCGCTCCGCCCTGGGCGCCGAATACGGCGTCGGCGACAACGTCATCCGCAGAGCTCAGGAACTGCTGATCTCCCAGGGCCTGCTGGAGGGCCGCGCTGGCTCCGGCACGTACGTCGCGGAGCCTCGCCGCCGCATGCGCATGGTCCGCTCGCTCAGCCGCGAGCGGCGGGGTGGCTCACCGTTCCGCGCGGATATGGCGGCTCTTGGACGGAACGGAACGTGGGAGCACCAGACAGATGCGAAGGTGCCGGCGCCTCCGGACATCGCAGCCCGACTCGGCATCGCCGAGGGAGACTTGTGCGTTCGCACGCGGTACGAGTTCATGTCGGACAGCAAGCCGGTTCAGCTGTCGACCAGTTGGGAGCCTTACACGCTGACGGGCGGCATGATTGTGGTTCTGCCGGAGGGCGGGCCACATGCAGGGCGTGGAGTCGTTGAGCGCATGGCAGTGATCGGTATCCAGGTGAGCCATGCAGTGGAGCAGCCTGAGCCGGATCATGCCACGGCAGAAGAAGCTGAGCTGCTCGGCGTTCAGCGGGGAGCCCTTGTCCTGCGTATTCAGCGCACATACTACGGAGGCGACGGTCGGCCCGTGGAAACAGCGGACATCGTCACCCCGGCGGCTCATGTAGAAGTAGTCTACGAAGTGGAAATTAATAATGGAGAGTGATTCTTTCACCCTCTCATGACTAGTACCAACGCCGGTACCTATTGCTTACTGGTTCGTAGCGATCAGATTTACCCTTATTGCAGCTCTCACACAGGAGTTGAAGGTTACTTACATCGTTCAGTCCGCCTGCGGCCAACGGGACGATATGATCGTAATTTTCGACGGACAGTGGATCGATTAGCCCGGAGACGTTCTTGTTGCACTTGGTGCATAGACCCCGGTCGCGGAAAAATATTGCACGACGTGCCCACTTGGGTATCGAGGTACGACGTATCCTTCCGGACTTGGTAAAGAATTTACCCATGTCCGAGTGTTCATGTGTCGAGTCGGCATATTCCGCGAATTCAAAAGTGTAGCGCGCCAAGAATTCGTGTAGGTTTTGGAGTGTTACTCGATTTGTGAACATCACGAAGAAAACTTCATCTGCGATTCTATGCAATAGATCCTCGTATAGTTGGGACCACCGTAACCCTTGAAAGTGGTCGTAACAGGCGTCGGCTACACCCGGTGCGTCCGTCACATGAGTGATGTTTCCTCGCTTCTCATGTACTTGCGGAATGCGCGGGATCTCAAAGGATACTTCTTTTTGGAGCCCGTATATCGTGAGTGCTGCTTCAACGGGTATAGTCCACTTGGGGTGAATCGGATCCGCACCAAAGGATATCTTCCAGTCGCCGATGTTATCCCTTTCCATGATATCGTCGGCCACGTACCTGATAAATTTATGAAGCGCTGAGTCCTTTTGCCAGTGGGGGATAAATCCCACTATGCCAAAGTCGAGGGTCAGGGCTTCAAGGTCGCGAATGTGGGATAGAGGGTTATCCGCAACTGCCTGTACCTTACTTGCAATGCGATACGTAAAAAGATACTTGTGTTCGATCCATTTTGTTTCCTCGCAGACGCTCACTTCAACCTCCGGGTGATTTGTGCCCTATGCGCTTTATCTGGAAATCGTCTAGCTTCACCTTGCAGGTCTTTCGATCTCTAGAATCCCAAAATGAAGCTCGATCGCTGATTGTGCCAAAGAATAGTAGTCTCCGGTTCTCGGATGGCTCGCATTCTTGAGATGCTTTCCCTTCGACTCGCTTGACTTCAACGAGGCGCGGATGCAGGCCAAGGTATGGACCAGGTGCCTGGCCACTGGCGAGCCTGTGGCGATCCTGTCGCCCTCGTTCTGCGGCGTCAGATAGATCGCTCAGCACAATCCACGCGCCAGATGAGAGCGCGATCGGTAGAAGACAGACACCCGTGAGTCGAACCGCATATTTTGGAAGATGAAAGTGGCGCATGAATCCCAGTGGTGAAATTATGACCGCTACTAGGATCCAAGCCTTGGCAACTGAGAAGACTGTTGGCCAGGTCTTCCATAGATCAGAGACCGGAACGATCTTGATTCCGCCTTCTATGTCAAACTTACGAAGATAAGCATCTTGATGAGCGCCTGTGAGGCCAGGGAGGCCGGAGATCAGCAAGGTGGCAATCACCGGAATTGCCCATGAAGCAGTAGTCTTAGCAGAGGCACCAGTCAGCAATAGCTGAATTCCCCAAAATGCCACAAACAGAATTGTGAATTGAGGTGCCAGCCACTCTTGTGACATAAGTCGGGAAAAAGTTGCGAACCCGAGAGCGATCGCAAGGAGGCACGAGAAAAGCAAAAATCGGGGACCTCTTCTGACGGGATGCGTGCTCATCGATAGCCACAACAGAGTGGAGAGCGTGATGGCAAGCGCCCAGCAAAGAGCCGCCTTCAGCGGGTTGCTGTGGCTGGAAGGCGCCAACGAAATCAAAGTCGTGATTCCAGTGAAGCAGCTGAATATTCCGATGGTGCCAGCCTTCGCCAAGCGCCTGCTGTGAAGATCATCCGTCTGTCCTGGATCATTCTTCCAGAGAGAGTGCGGGCGGAGCCTGTAACGGCTGCCAGGATTTTCCTGCTCCAACTGTCTTTCGTAGGTCTCCGGAGTTTGTCCGTCGCCCAGCGAGACTGAAGCCTCGTCGTACCAACCGAACCACACGAGTAGTCCCGTGAAGAGGTTCCGATCACGTGGCTCCCGGTATACGCGATAAGTGATTGGGAGCTTTGGTGGGTGTATCAGTGTGGCTTCGTGAAACTCTAAGTCACGTATACCTTGCTGTGTAAGCTTTCGGATCTCCCGTACTGCTGCTCGACGGGCGAGGAACTCTGCTCCGCGCAGAACTGCCGTGATCTCGTGATGTATGCGCCCATCGTTGGCGTATGAGTTGTTAACATGCCACCCTAGATTGGCAACCTTCCCTTTTAATGTTTCTGTTTGTGCTGGGTTATCTGGAGTCGAGGCATGGATGCGAATGTGGCGGATTGGCGAGTCATCTCCCTGCTCCATGCTTATCTGTCCTCCGTATCAGCTCGGTGAAAAGAAGGGGGGATCGGCTTCTCTAATTGGAGGGATCAAGAAGTGCTGCGACAGGGAGACCGACTGCATCTGATGCTCCAATTTCCGATCACTCCTTTACGGAAAGACCTGATCGCAAACTTGGAGCGTAGTCTGGCTCAACTGATATTGGTGAGACAGTTCAACGGCCACCGCATCCAACACCTCATCGGCTGATGGCTAAGCGCTCACCACTCTTGCTTTGGCAAGTAGCGCATGAACACAACGTCGCCAATCTGCCGAACCTCGGCGAGCGTCATGCGCCGAGTGGTGGCCCACGGGTAGTTCGCCGGGTTGAGGAAGCGGGGCGCTGTCTCATGTGCGGGGCCGCGGCGTGATCTGAACGTCGACGTGTGGCCCCAACGCCTCGGCACCCATGGACCGGGCGGACTGCGATGGTTGGTACAGGAATACCGTACGCAAGGCATGGAGCCCAGCCAGCGGTGTGAGGTCGGTACCGGGGCCCGGGCGGGATGCCGTGAGACGATCGAGGTTAGGAAAGGCCCCAGCCACCTCCGCGCTCGGCAACCCGTCACCGTACGAGCCGATACCGACGGGGAAGACCTGGAGTGATTTCACCTGCGGAAGCACAAGGCCGGTAGCACTCAGCGACTGCAACTGAGTGTGGTTGATGCACAGATAGTTGAGCCTTTCGAGGCTGGAGATCGACTGCCACTGGGTGGGCGTCAGTGGTTCAACCAAGAAGTGCAGGAGCAGGTCCTTCAGTTCGATGAAACGGCCGAGATCCTCCATCCGACGCGCGGCGCCCGGCATGCCTAGGTGGGTTAGCCCGCGAGGCAACGTGGACACGTCGCAGCTGCCCCCCTCACCAAGAAAGTTGAGCCTTCGCAAATTGGTCAGCGTGCTCAGCCCGAGTACCTCATCCGGCTTACTCGACGAGGGCACCGTCAGCTGCGTCACCGACGTCTCCGCGAGCTGCGAAACGTCCCGAACGCTGGGGCAATTCGCTAGGTACAGCTGTTCCAGCCGTCCGAAGCGGCTGACGAAGCTCAGGTCGTCGATCCGGGTGTTGTTCCAAAGTGACAGATGCTTCAGCTCGTCGCGCGGCAGAGCCGCGAGCAGCTCCTGCTCTGTGAAATCCCCGTCCAACGTCAGCAAGTGGTAACCCCCAGCCTTCCGGACGAAGTCCAGCTGTTCTTGCGTCCTCACGATGATGGGGACGTCAGCGCCGCTCTCGATCACGGGACGGATGATCCGTTCCCCGTACTCGGCTGTGTCGAAACGGTGCCAACTGCTCGCCATAGCACCCGCCACGCGCGGCCGGAGGTTCTCGCAGTACCGGGTCAGCAGGGGCAGCGCCGCGTCCCCGCCGATTCGTGTCGCTGTCAGCGCCACCGCGTGCGCCTCCTCGTCCGCGAGCCCTTCCTCCTCCGCGAGCCCCTCCGGGCCGGGGAGCAGGGGCAGCACCACTGGCCCGACCTCCACGAGTAGTTCGGCCTCCATGAAGGAGCGGGGCGGGATCAGGGCAGTCGCACGCTGCTCGACCTCATTGCGCACCTCCGGGTCCAATTGGGTGGCATGCTCCAGGCATGCTGTGGCCAGTAGGTGGAGGCGGGCGCGGTGGGCGGGTTCGGCGTCGCCACGCGCCACGAGACCGCGCAGCAGCGTCGCACGTTCGTCGGCTCGGGCGTGGGCGACGGCCATGCGTAGCACGTCCTCCCACTGGTCCATATGTGCATGGCTGACCAGCAGGTCGATGTCGCGTTCCTCGACCGCCTCGGCTGCCCCCAGGTAATCCTGGAACGTACGGTGCATGAAGTCGACCGTTCCCGGGGTCGGCTCCCGCAGGAGGCCGGAGCGCTCCAACAGGAAGCGCAGCAGGCTCCCTGCGGACGCTTGCTCGTCCACTCGCGGCATCAGTGTCAATGCCCGTCGCAGAATGTCGTGGGCGTCGGCGTGTTCCATCTCCGCGTGTCCATTGCGAATGAGCCAGTAGGCGAGCTTCTGCAACAGTTCACGCATGGACTCTTCGTCCAGGTCGATGCCGCCGCGCGCGGTCACATCCCGTTCTCGGTCCCGCCGCTCAAGCAGCATGCTGAGTGCTGCGTCATAAAGGGCTTTGCGGCCTCGCGGCAGATGACCCCTGCGTTCCCGGTGCAGGGCGCAGATGAGCCCGCTCATCAGGGGGTTGGTAGCCAGCCGGGCCAAGTCTTGATTCGTCCGTACAGCGTCCAGCAGCGCCTCCCCCAGCCCAGGCTCGGCCTGTGCCGCCGCGTGCCAGCGCGCGATGAAGCGTGCCACATCCCGGGGTGCCATCGGCGCGAGGGACAGCTCGGTGAAATCCTCAGCGTGCAGCCAGCCGTCGCGTACAGCGGAGGGGCGTGCAGTCACCACGAACCGGTTGTCCGGGTAGGCGGTGACCAAGCCCCGTAGCCACTGCCGAGTACGTTCGCGCTCGGGCTCGGGCACCTCGTCGACGCCGTCCACGAGGAGCAGTCCGCGGCCGGCGGCGAGAACCCGGTCCGCCCAGCCAGCCGATTGGGCCGAGGCCAGCGGGCAGCCAACCGACGGCAGAAAGTCGTGCGGGAGGGGCAGCGGAGTGGCGGCACGGGTCAGACTTCGCAGCGGGAGGACGAACGGCACCAGGCCGGACAGTTCCTTCAGGGCTCCCTTGGGCTGTCCCTGCTGTGCGGCGGAGACGGCCAGCCACTGCGCGAGCGTCGTCTTGCCGGAGCCAGCGGCGCCGCGCAACAGCACCCGGCGGTCCGCAGTCAATAAGGCGTCCACGCGCCGAGCCGGGGTGGGCGTCCAGGCGCCGGGTGGCCCAGTCGGCGTGAGCTCCTCGGTCGGCATGGCCTCCAAGGAGAGGTAGGCGTCCCGCAGCGGCCACTCCCTGGAGATGCCCAGGTCGACGCCGTAGATGGTGAGGTTGCTGTGCCGGTCGTTCACGTACTGCGCATAGCGCTGCTCGAAGGGACGGTCCTGCGCCAACGGGCCAAGAGTGGTCATACCCAAAACCTAGGCTCCGGCGGTCAGCCTCGGTACAGAATCGGGGCGACGATCAGCAGGGGAGAGAGCACCAGGACGGCACTACGAAAGGCCGGCTCCACGCGGTGAGGCGGGGCGTAGCCGCAAGATGCCACGCGAACTCGGCGCAACGCAGGGTGAGGCCGACATAACGCTTGCTCTGCAAGCTGTGCGGCTGCAACAGAGCGGTCGGGTGCCCCGAGCCTCGGGCCCATTTGAGTGATTGTGCGTAGACCAGGATCCAGCCGCGTGCGTCGCGGAGCGGGTGGCGATCATGGAATTGCTTGAGTCGGCCGAAGCACCGGTCGACACGTTGCGGGCCTTGTGTAGCTCGCAATCAAGGTTGGCGGCGTTCCACCCGCCGCGTCGTGGCATCCAACTGAGACGGACCACGACGAAGGGCCGGACCCGCACGGGGTCCGGCCCTCCATACATCCTGCTCAGAGCGGTAGCGGTGGGATTTGAACCCACGGAGGAGTTGCCCCCTCACTCGCTTTCGAGGCGAGCTCCTTCGGCCGCTCGGACACGCTACCGAGAGGAACTCTAGCCCAATGAGGGCCCGGGATCGAAATCGGTATCCGGGGGGGTGGGGGGTGGGGGGTCGGTGGTGCGGAAGAAGTCGGTGAGGAGGGTGGCGCACTCGTGTGCCAGTACCCCGTTGATGACCTCGGGCCGATGGTTGAGGCGGCGGTCGCGGAGGGCGTCCCAGAGGGAGCCGGCGGCGCCGGCCTTCGTGTCGAGGGCGCCGTAGACCACACGGTCGACGCGGGCGAGCACCGCAGCACCCGCGCACATCGTGCACGGCTCCAGGGTGACGACCAGGGTGCAGCCGGTCAGTCGCCAGTCGTCGCCGCCCAGGGTGTGGGCGGCGACGCGCAGGGCGAGAATCTCGGCGTGCGCCGTCGGATCGCCGTACGCCTCACGGGCGTTGTGCCCCCGGCCGAGCACCGCGCCGTCCGGGCCCAGGACGACGGCGCCGACCGGCACGTCCCCCGTTCCGGGCGCCTGTACGGCTTCCGCGAGCGCCAGCCGCATGGGCTCGCGCCAGGGATCGCGTACGGGGTCGCCTTCCGGGGCCCCCGGGCCCGGGGTGTTGCCCGGGTCGGGAGTGGGGGACGCGGCGGTCGGTCGATCGTCGGCTGCGGGGGTCATGGGGACAGTGTCGCGCCTGTCGTCCGGCGGCTCAGCGGACCGCCTCCAGTACGTCCGTGCAGCCCAGCGCGTCGGCGACCTCGCTCAGCGCGTCCTCGGGAGAGAGGGAGAGCAGTACCTTCTCCTCCATCCCGAGGTCGGAGAGGAGTTCCGCGTCGCCCAGCGGACCCGCGGGTGCTGACTCCGCCTCCGCCACCGCGGCGCGTTCCGCCGCCCCGTCGTCGTCCTCGCTGCCCTCCGGCTCCCCTTCCTCCGTGCCGTCCAGGTCCACGAGTTGGTCGAGGGCCGACGGGTCTTCCGGCTGGCGGCCGAGCAGCTCGTCCGAGAGCAGTATCTCGCCGTACGAGCTGCGCATCGCCGCCGCGGCGTCCGAGACGAACACCCGCGGGTCGTCCTCGCCGTCCACACGGACGACACCGAACCACTCACCGTCCTGCTCGATGCAGACCAGCACCGTCTCGTCGTCTGTCGTGGCCTCACGGGCCAGGTCGGCCAGGTCGGCCAGGGTCTCCACATCGTCCAGCTCTGTGTCGCTCGCTTCCCACCCGTCTTCGGTGCGCGCGAGCAGCGCGGCGAAATACACCGTGACTCTCCCACTGATTCAAGATGTGCCCGAGTGCTGACGAGGACCGTGCCCCCGCCCCATCGGAATCGTGGCAGAAACCCGCGCCGTGCGAAGGGTCTTCGACAGTGCGTCGTCGCGCTGTTTGCCCGACTGTTGCCCGAACGTTTACCCGTGCGCTCGCCTGCGACGACTCACTGTGACAACTCGCGACTCAGAGCTGTCCTCAGGGGGTGCTGCCCGAAGGGGCAACGGTGGTCGGGGACCCCTTGTTCCGGGGAGTGTTGCCCCGGGGCGTGGCCCCGGGTGTCGGCCTCACCAGCGGAACGTACGCATCCGCAGGGCCTGCCGGCGCCTGCGGACCGCGCGTGAGCGGCGTGGATGGACGCGCTCGCGCAGCTCCTTCGCCTCGTTCAGCTCGCGGAGGAAGCGGGCACGGCGGCGCAGCCGCTCGGCGTCCGTACTGAGGTCGGCCTCCGGGGAGCGGTCCGTGCGCCGCTCCGTGCGAAGGTCGCTTTCCGGACGGAAGTCCGATTCCTTGCGGGGCCGAAAAATCTGTCCCGGCTGCCGGCGCGGCTGCTGCCCGGGCTCACGTGGCTCTGACATATGCACACCTCCGGTGTACTTGCCCACTTTCCCTGGTCCGCCCGGCGTACGCCAGAGCGCCCCGGCGCATCCGAGTGCTCCGTCCGCAAGCTCGGTGCATGCCCCCTGGTGCGTACGGGCGCATACCGGTCGGGTACCGGCGGGATCCGCCGTGCGCGGCCTCGGATACTGTCGAAGCATGCGGATCCACGTCGTCGACCACCCCTTGGTCGCGCACAAACTCACCACCCTGCGCGACGAGCGCACCGACTCACCGACCTTCCGCCGTCTCGCGGACGAGCTGGTGACGCTGCTGGCGTACGAGGCCACCCGCGACGTGCGGGTCGAGGAGGTCGGGGTCACCACGCCGGTGACCGGGACCACCGGTGTGCAGCTCTCCCGGCCCCGCCCGCTGGTGGTGCCGATCATCCGGGCCGGGCTCGGCATGCTGGAGGGTATGGTCCGGCTGCTGCCGACGGCCGAGGTCGGCTTCCTCGGGATGATCCGCGACGAGCAGACCTTGCAGGCTTCGACGTACGCGAACCGCATGCCTGACGACCTGTCCGGGCGTCAGGTCTACGTCCTCGACCCGATGCTGGCCACCGGCGGCACGCTGGTCGCCGCGATCAACGAGCTGATCGGGCGCGGCGCCGACGACGTGACCGCGCTCTGCCTGCTCGCGGCGCCCGAGGGTGTCGCCGTCATGGAGCGGGACCTGGCCGGTACGCCGGTGACCGTGGTGACGGCCTCGGTTGACGAGCGCCTCAACGAGCAGGGTTTCATCGTGCCGGGCCTGGGCGACGCCGGGGACCGGATGTACGGGACCGCCGGGTAGGGCCTGCGCGCGAAGGGCCTGCGCGCGAAGGGCCTGCGTGCGGTGGTGCCTTGGCGAGTACGCGGGCCAGTTCAGCAGGTGGCGGGGGAGGCCGGTGCCGACTTGCCCGGACGAGGTGAGCCGGCCAGCTCGGCCAGGGCGGCGGTGGCCGTCTTCTTCTTCGTCAGATGCTCGAATCCCTTGCCGAGGACGAGATCCACGTCCTTGCCGTCCCGCTCGTCGTACCGGGTCTCGGTGTTCTCGAGCTGGGTGCCCAGGACTTGCAGGCGGTCGGAGGTCGTGGAGCCGGGGGCGCCGACGAGGATGCCCGCCTTCTTGACCTTCTCGTCGAACTCCGCGGGCGCGTTGCCGATCTTGCCGACCTTGAAGCCGCGCTTCTTCAGCTCATCGGCGGTGTCCTTGGCCAGGCCGCTGCGCGAGGTGGCGTTGAGGACGTTGACGGTGATGTCGCCGGGCTTCGGGAGTTCGCTGCCGGCCGCGGCCTTCTCGCTGCCGCCGGCGGCAGCGTGCTTGCTGCCGATGGCGGCATTCCTGCCGCCCGCGGTGGCCTTCTCGGCGCCGGTGGGCGAGGCACACTTCGTGTGCTCGGCCGGGCGGCCGGAGGCTTCGGCGGGGCCGCCGCCGGAGAAGATGCCGACGAGTTGGAGCGTGCCCCACCCCAGTACCGAGACGGCCAGCGCCGAGGCGAGCGAGGCGGCGATGATCCGCCCCCGCCGGCGTGGCCTGCGCATCCGCGGATAACGGTCTCCCGTGATGCGGTACTGCCCACCCATGTCCGGGGGAGTGAACATGCTCATGTGCGCAGAGTAGTGGCGGCAGACAGTACTGCCTACTAGATGATCAGCGGCTTCTCGATACGCCCACAAACACGTACCCGAACGGGGGAATGTGTGTGCTCCTGCGCCCGCGAACTCCTCACTCGGGTCCGCGGCGGGGTCAGTCGAGTTCGAGGACGCGGGCGTGCAGCACTTGGCGCTGCTGGAGTGCCGCGCGCACTGCCCGGTGCAGCCCGTCCTCCAGGTACAGGTCGCCCTGCCACTTCACGACGTGGGCGAACAGGTCGCCGTAGAACGTCGAATCCTCCGCGAGCAGGGTCTCCAGGTCGAGCTGGCCTTTGGTGGTGACGAGCTGGTCAAGGCGCACCGGGCGCGGGGCCACATCCGCCCACTGACGGGTGCTCTCCCGGCCATGGTCGGGGTACGGCCGCCCGTTTCCGATTCGCTTGAAGATCACACGGAAAGCCTACCGGGCTACCGGTACCGGGCGCAGCCCTGTGCCGCTGGTGCAATCCGGGTGATTCGCCGGTGAAGCATGAGGAAAGTGGGCAGACCGTGGGTGGAAGGCGTGCGGAAGGTGGCCGCCGCTTGGGTGTAGGCGGTGTGCAAGTCGTGTGGGAGCTGGCCGACGCCCCGTTGTCCACAGGCTGTGGACAACGGGGCGTGTGGTTGCACGGGGCAGGGGTCAGCGGATGAGACGCGCGCCCTTGTACGGACCTGTGACCGGCGCTGAGGCCGTCTCCCCGGTGGTCTTTCCGGCCGATTCCCCGGTTGTATCGGCCGTGGTCTGGCGGATACCGGCCGGTCGGTCGGTGCCGCGGGGCAGCCTGCTGGTGTCCCAGGCGTAGTGGCCGACCGCGTTGGCGACGGCCTTGACGTTGAGGTCGAAGGCGCGGGCGTCGATGTTCTTCAGCGTGTCGCAGGACTGGTGGTAGCAGCCGTCGTACGCCGCTCCCGCCGTGCCGCCCCACAGCTTCTGCTCCTCGGCGGTCTTGATCCCCTCGGCTCCGGTGAACGTGCCACCCGCGGGGATGCCGGCCTCGATGAAGGGGCCGTAGTCGGAGCGGCCGGTGAAGTCGGTGCCGCGGGTCGGCGTACCGCGCGAGTCGAGGAAGTCCACCAGGTCCTTCTCCAGCGTCGCCGAACCCTCCGGGCCGGGGCCCGCGCCCGTGCCGTCGGAGTCGTCACCGTCGTAGGCGAACATTCCGTAGTTGGGGCTCGCGATCATGTCGAAGTTGAGGTATAGCGCGATCTTCGCGCGCTCGGCGGTCGGCAGCTGCTGTACGTAGTGCTCGGCGCCGAGCAGGCCCAGTTCCTCGGCGCTCCACAGGGCGAAGCGGACCTTGTTGGTGTGCTTGCCCTTGGGGTCGGCCTTGGCCAGCTGGAGGGCGGTCTCCAGGATGCCCGCCGAGCCGGAGGCGTTGTCGTTGATGCCGGGGCCCTCGGGGACGGAGTCGAGGTGGGCGCCGAGCATCACCGTGTTGTCCGGGTCACCGCCGCGGGTCTCGGCGATGACGTTGTCGGTGGTGCGCTGCTCCTGGTGCTCCCGTACCTCCAGGTTGAGCGTGACCTCGCCCTTGGTGGCCTGCTCGGCGAGCGCCTCGCCGTCGGCCTTGGTGATGCCGCCGGTGGGGATGCGGGCGGCGTCGGGGCTGCCGAGGGTGCCGTTGAGCGCGCCGTCCTCGTTGTTGTAGATCACCGCGCCGACCGCGCCCGCGTCGGCGGCGCTCGCCTGCTTCTGCGCGAACGAACAGCCGCCGCGCTTGATCAGCGCGATCCTGCCGTCGTACGTGCCCTGGGCGTAGTCGCCCGCCTCGCAGCCGTTGGTGCCGTCGGCGTCGACCGGTACGGCCGTGACGGGCGCCTTGATGCCGCCCTCCGGGGTGCTCTTCGTGTACGTCATCAGCGTGATCGGGACGTCACGCTGGTCCGGGCTCACGACGGAGAGCTTCTCCGCGAGGGTCTCGCGGAAGGTGAACTCGAACTTCTGGTAGGTGACCTTGTAGCCGGCCGCCTTGAGGAGGGTGCCCGCGTAGCGCGCGGAGCGGTCGTGGCCCTCGGAGCCCGCGCCCCGGTTGCCGTCGCTGTACTCGGCGATGGAGCTGAGGGCCTTCAGATGCTTCATGGCGCCGTGTCCACTGGTGCGCCGGACCAGCTTCTTGGCGAGCTTGTCGGCTTCTTTCGCGGAATGCGCGGCGGGGTGTGCGTCGGCGTCGGCGGTGGCGGCGCCTGCTGCTGTGGTGGAGGCGAGGAGCAGCGGGGCGGCCAGGGTGGTGGCGGCCAGAGCCGCCATGGATCTCCTGCGCAGTGCGTGCAGGGAGCGGGCGGAGCGGAGCGGTACGGACACAGTCGTGGTCCTTTCGGGAACGGCCGTTCGACGTGTGGTGCTCTGGTGCGCTCTTGTGCTCTCTGGTGCTTCGAGCCCGGCGGCGTCCGGCATACGGACGCGCCGACTCGGTCAGAGGGAAGCTAGCGGGCGGCGGGCCCGGAGGGAACGTCTGTGCGTGCGCTGTCGGCACTTGCGCGGCCGGTACTGCGGGTCTGTGTGGAGCGCGTACGGCCGGTCCCGGTGTGGCGCGTACTGCAGTCGCGGTGGCTCGGGAACGCATGGGGAGGGGAACCGCGTTGGTAGCGTGTAGCGTCCGATACCGCCCGCGTGTCGTCTCCGCGCACTCCCCCGGCCACCGGCCGCGCGGCACCCCAGTCCCGCGCCCCTGATCAGGAGCCTTCCGTGACCAACCTCGCACTAGGACCCAGCTGGCTGGATCCGGACTTCCTGATCCAGACCTTCGGCCCTGTCGGGATCCTGGCGATCGTCTTCGCGGAGTCGGGCCTGCTCATCGGCTTCTTCCTGCCCGGCGACTCGCTACTGTTCACCACGGGGCTGCTGATCGTGACCGACCAGCTGCACATGCCGCTGTGGCTGATGTGCCTGCTGATCGTGCTCTCCGCCGTACTGGGCGACCAGGTCGGATACATGTTCGGCAAGAAAGTGGGGCCGACGCTCTTCAAGCGGCCCGACTCACGGTTCTTCAAGCAGGAGAACGTCGAGAAGGCGCACGAGTTCTTCGAGAAGCACGGGCCGAAGTCGCTGGTGCTGGCCAGGTTCGTGCCGATCGTACGGACGTTCACGCCGATCATCGCCGGTGTCAGCGGGATGCGGTACCGCTCGTTCGTGATCTTCAACATCGTCGGCGGCACCTTGTGGGGCGCCGGTGTCACCCTGCTGGGCGCCGCGCTGGGGCGGATCGATCTGGTCCACGAGCACATCGAGACGATCCTCATCGGCATCGTGCTGCTGTCGATCCTGCCGATCGTGATCGAGTATCTGCGGAGCCGCGGCAAGGGCGGCTCCGCCGCGGCCGAGCCGGACGCCGCCGCTGCTCCCTCCCATCCGGAGAGCCACCCCCCGGCGCCGGGGACGCCCTACGGCTCCGCGGGTTACGGCGCTCCGGGGCAGCACCCGGGTGCCCCCGGTGCGCCGGGCGCCCCTGGTGTTCCCGGCGGCTACGGCCCTGGTCACGGTGCGGGTTCCGGCCCTTCGGGACCCGAGGGCGCGATGCCTCCCGGGGCCCCCTACGGTGACGGCTACCCGCTGCCCCCGGAGGTCCCGTACGGCGGCGGCCCCGGCACGGCACCGCAGGGTCCGCCGCCGTACCAGGAGGGCGGGGCGCCGCAGGGCCCCCCGGCTCCGCCGCAGGATTCGTCTGCTCCGCAGAACCGGCCTGGCGGCCGGGGTCGGCACGCCCGCCGGTAGGCCGTGTCCGGCGGCTCGTGCGCACCCGGCATGGGGGGCTGCGCTTGCCCACCCTGCGCCCTGGGGGTACCCCCTGCTCGTAGAGCTTGGGGGAGCAGACTGCCCAAGCTTCGCAGGGTTCCCCGCGCCCCGTCAGGGGCGCGGGGAACTGCGCGACCAGCCATGGGGGTATCTCCCTGCTCGAAGAGCTTGGGGGAGCAACCCGCAGCCCGCAAGCGGCCGCTGAGCTTCAGCTCTGGCGGGCCGGAAGTAGCCGTTTCAGCAGGGGCCAGAGCAGCAGGACGGCGATGACCGCGTAGACGGTGATGGCGAACGGGGTGTTGACCAGGCCGGTGACGCTGCCGTCGCTGATCTGGAGCGCCCTGCGCAGCTGTTGCTCCGCGTTGGGGCCGAGGATGACGCCGATGATCGCGGGCAGTACGGGCAGTCCGTAGCGCCGCATCATCAAGCCGATGAGGCCGATGACCAGCAGGATCACCACGTCGACGGCCTCGCCGCCCACCGCGTAGGCGCCGATCGCTGCGAAGAAGAGGATTCCCGCGTACAGGTAGGGGCGCGGTACCCGCAGCAGCTTCGACCAGACCGGTGCCAGCGGCAGGTTGAGAACGAGCAGCATCACCATGCCGACGAACAGCGAGGCGATCAGGCCCCACACCAGTTCCGGCTCGCGCTCGAAGAGCAAGGGGCCCGGCTGGATGCCGTACTGCTGGAACGCGGCGAGCATCACCGCGGCGACGGCGGTCGTCGGCAGCCCCAGGGTCAGCATCGAGACGAGCGTGCCGGCGGCCGAGGCGGAGGCGGCCGACTCCGGTCCGGCAACGCCCTCGATGGCACCCTTGCCGAACTCTTTCGGGTGCTTCGAGAGCCGCTTCTCGGTGATGTACGAGAGGAACGTGGGGATCTCCGCGCCGCCGGCCGGCACGGCGCCGAACGGGAACCCGATCAGCGGTCCGCGCAGCCACGGCTTCCACGTACGCCGCAGCTCCTCCCGTGCCAGCCAGGGGCGGCCGACCGGGATGGAGGCGCCCGTGCCGCGCCGCAGATGTGCGGCCACCCACAGCGCCTCCCCGATGGCGAAGAGGCCGACGGCGACGATCACGACATCGATGCCGTCCGAGAGCTGGAGGCTGCCGAACGTCAGCCGCTGCTGGCCCGTCATCTGGTCCAGGCCGACCAGCCCGAGCGTCAGTCCGATCAGCAGCGAGGCGAAGCCGCGGATGCGGGAGGAGCCGAGGACGGAGGTGACGGCGATGAAGGCCAGCACCATGATCGCGAAGTAGTCGGGGGCGCCGATGTCCACGGCCAGGCTTGCCACGGCCGGGGCGAGGACGACGAGCAGGATCGTACCGATCATGCCGCCCGCGAAGTGCCCGACAGCCGCGGCGGCGAGCGCCTGGGAGCCGCGTCCCGCCTGGGCCATCGGATTGCCTTCGATGGCGGCGATCACCGCTGCGCTCTCCCCCGGGGTGTTGAGCAGGATGGAGGTCGTCGAGCCGCCGAACATGCCGCCGTAGTAGATCCCGGCGAACATGATGAACGCCGCCGTCGGGTCGAGACCGTAGGTGACGGGCAGCAGCAGGGCGACGGCCATGGCCGGGCCGATGCCCGGCAGTACGCCGATGGCGGTGCCCAGCAGTACTCCGGTGGCGGCCCACAGCAGATTGAGGGGCGTCAGGGCGGTACCGAAGCCGTCGATCAGGGAGTTGACGGAGTCCATCGGTTACATCACTCCCATCAGAGGTCCGCCCGGCAGCTGGACGCCGAGGAGGAGGTGGAAGACCGCATAGGTGACCAGGGACAGCGCGGCGGCGATCAGCGGATCGCGGGTGAGCGCGTGTGTGCGGCTGCCCAGCGCGAAGGCCGAGCCCCAGAACAGCAGTGCGCCCGCGAGGGGGAAGCCGAGCGGGTCGATCAGCGCGGCGAAGGCGAGGAAGACGCCCGCGAGCAGCGCGACCGTACGCCAGTCCCCCGGCTCACCGAGATCTACGTCCTCGCCGCCCTCCGCCTCCCCGCGCCCGCCGCGCAGTACGTCGACGGCGAGCAGGACGGAGACGACGAGCAGTGCCGCCCCGACGATCAGCGGGACCGTGCGGGGACCGACGGGGCCGCGTGCTCCGGCGACGGTCTCCATGGTCAGCGCGTCGGTGAGGACGAGCACGCCCACGGCCAGCAGCAGGGCACATACGCCGAGTTCGGAGTAGGCGCGCAGGCCGGTGGGGGCCGGTTTCGTGTCCGGTGTTTCCGTTGCGCTCACTGTCCCAGCCCCTTCAGGACGGAGTCCACGCGCTTGTCCTCGCTCTTGAGGAAGCGGCCGTACTTGTCGCCGGGGAGCCAGGCGTCGTCCCAGCCGTTGGTACGCAGCGACTTACGCCATTCCTTCGAGTGACGCAGCTCGCGCATGAAGCGGATCAGCTTGTCCCGCTGGGCTTGGGAGAGGCCGGGCGGCGCCATCATGCCGCGCCAGTTGGTGAACTCCACATCGACGCCCGCCTCCTTGAGGGTGGGCGCGTCGAAGCCCTTGACCCGCTTCGGTCCCGTGACGGCGAGCAGTCGCAGCTCGCCGGACTTGATCTGGTCGCGGTACTCGCCGAGGCCCGAGATACCGAACTTCACCTTGCCGCCCAGTACGGAGGCGAGCAGCTCGCCGCCGCCGTCGAACGGCACGTAGTTGACCGACCTGGTCTTGATGCCCGCCGCGCGGGCCATCAGCATCGGTGCGAGGTGGTCGGGGCCGCCCGGCGAGGAACCGCCGCCGACAGGCATGGACCGCGGGTGCTTCTTCCAGTCGGCCAGGAGCTGTTCGAACGTCTTGTACTTGGAGTTCTTGGCGACGACCACGATGTCCGGCTCCTCCGTGAGCCGCGCGATCGGTGTGGCGTCGGCGAGCGTGGAGGGCGCGTGGTTGGTGTGGACGGCGCCGACCACGCCGAGCCCCATGGACATCGTCAGCTTGCCGTTGCCGCGCTCGTTGACGAGGCGGCTGAGGCCGACGGTGCCGCCGGCGCCGGGCAGATTGAAGACTTCGATGTTGTGGTTGAGCTCGGCTTCCTCGGCATTCTTTGCGGCCGTGCGTGCGGTGATGTCGTAGCCGCCGCCGGGGGTGTTGGGCACCATGAAGCGCAGGCCGGGGATGTTCGTACCGCCTGCGGCGCCGCTGCCGGAGGTGATCAGCGGCGGTACGAGCAGCACGACGACCGCGGCTGCCAGGGGGGAGAGAAGGGCGCGCGTACGCACGCGGAACACCGCCTTTCCAGGGCAGTCCGGGGGACGGGGGTGGGGGGAGGCCCACATGCTGCCCGGGTGGCGGGGCGGTGTCTGCCCTCGTACGGCAAGAAAAGTATTGGTCGTTGTGTTCGTTGTGGTCCGGGGGGCGGGGTGACCGGAATAGTGGGGTGTGGTCGGTTCTGCCGCCGTCTTCTGCCGCTGTTTTCTGCCGCCGACTTCGGTGGTGTCTTGAGTAGGTGTCTTGGGTTGCTGCCTTGGGTTGGGGCGCCTTCAGTTGGTGTGTCTTCAGTTGGTGTCTTCGGCGGGGACCAGCGCCGCGTCGAGGGCGTCGAGGGAGGGATAGTGCGGCAGGCGGTGCTCCAGTTCCAGCCGCCGCAACAGCCTGCCGACCGGTACCTGTTCGCACACCAGCACCAGCCAGCCCTCTCGGGAGAGCGCTGCCGTCCGGGCCCGCAGCAGGACGCGGACCACTGAGCAGTCCAGGAACGTCACGTCGCGCATGTCCAGTACGACGCGGGGCTGAGCGGCGTCCGACAGCGCCCGGACCAGGTCGGTCTCCAACTCGGGCAGCGTCGCGATGTCCAGTTCGCCCCTCGCGCGTACGGTCCGGAACCGGGCGGGGCCCGGGGTGTCGGAGCGCGGGACGGCGACCATGGAAGACCCCTTCCACTGACGGGCGGTACGGCGGTGCATGCGGTACGGCGGTGCGGGTGGTGTGGTGGTGCGTGGCGGTGCGGTGGGCCGTTCGGGCCGGTGGTGCGTGGCGGTTCGGCGGCAGGCCAGGTGGGTCCGTGCGTGGGCGGCGACACGGTCGTCCGGCCGGGGTCCGGGGCCGAACGTGTGCACTCTAAGCACGTCCTGAGGACGCTGAGGCGTGAGTGCGGACAGCGAACCCCTCAGTGCCTCGATCTCACCCGTCCGAGTGATGGCGGGTCCGGCGGCGCCGGTGGGGGCGCGTGGAGGGCGCATGGCGCGTGTGCTGTGAGGGCAGGGCTGAAGGATGCGACGTGAGGTGGGAGATGAGGCGCGCGCTACGGCTGAGGCACTGGCCGCGCACTTCGGACTGGAGCCACTGCCACGCGAGGGCGGACGGTTCCGGCGGCTGTGGGCGGGGCCCGAGCGGAGTGACGGACGGCCGGAGGGCTCCGCGATCGTGATGCTGCTGACCGACGAACCCGGCGACTACTGCGCGCTGCACCGGCTGCCGAACGACGAGGTCTGGCACTACTACCTGGGCGCCCCGCTCCAACTGCTGCTGCTCGCCCCGCGCGGGGAGCGTACGGCTGTCAGCACCCCCGTGCTCGGTCCCGATGTGCTCGGCGCAGGGCACCAGGTGCAGCTCACTGTTCCGGCCGGAACGTGGATGGGAGCCCGGGTCGCGCCGGGGGGCGGGAACGGTACGGGAGGGGCAGGCGGCGTGGGCGGGGCCGACGGGGTGAGCGGGATCGGTGGTGTCGGCGGGCCCGGTGGTGCCGGCGGAGCGGGCAGTGCGTGGACGCTGTTCGGCTGCACCATGGCGCCCGGCTACACCGACGCGGGGTACGAGCACGGCGACGCGGACGCGCTCGCCCGGGCTTACCCGGAGCACGAGCAGCTCATCAGGGAGCTGACCCGATGAGGCCGCCGGACCCGCCCACTGCCCCGCCCACTGCCCCGCCCACTGCCCCGCCCACTGCCCCGCCCACCGAGCCACGCACCGTGCTGGTCACCGGCGCCTCCGGCGGTATCGGTCGCGGTATCGCACGCCGGTTCGCGGCGGCAGGTATGCCGGTGGCGGTCCACTACCGCAGTGACGCCGCGGGGGCGCACCGGACGGTGGAGCTGATTCTGCGGGAGGGCGGCGCGGCCCTCGCCGTGCACGGCGAGCTGGCCACGGCGGACGGCTGCCGTGCCGTGGTCACCGAGGCCGCGCAGTGGCGTACCGCGGGGCTGGGTGCACTGGTCAACAACGCGGGCGTGCAGCCCGTACGGGAGCTGCGCGGGATGTTGGCCGAGGAGTGGCGAGCGGTCGTCGAGACCAATCTCTCCAGCGTCTTCGGCTGTACGCAGGCGGCGGCTGAGCTGCTCGCGGAGGGCGGTGGCGGCAGCATCACGCACGTCGCCTCCATCGAGGCGGCGCAGCCCGCGCCGGGGCACGCGCACTATGCCGCCTCCAAGGCCGCCATCGTCACGCACGCGCGGGCCGCCGCGCTGGAGTACGGGCCGCTCGGGGTGCGGGTGAACACCGTCTCGCCCGGGCTGGTGGAGCGGGACGGCATCGAGGAGCAGTGGCCCGAGGGCGTACGGCGCTGGCGCGCGGCGGCCCCGGACGGCCGCCTGGGGACGGCCGAGGACGTGGGGGACGCCTGTGTGTTCCTCGCCTCGCCGCAGGCGCGCTGGATCAACGGCCACGATCTGGTGCTGGACGGCGGGGTGTCGGCACGGCCCTCGTGGTGACTGCGGCGCCTGGGTCAGGCACCCTCCCCCACGTAGCTGCGCAGATGCTGCGCCGTCAACGTGTCGGCCTTGGATATGAGTTCGGCCGGAGCGCCGGTGAACAGGATCTCGCCGCCGTCGTGGCCGCCGCCCGGGCCCAGGTCGATGATCCAGTCCGCGTGGGCCATCACCGCCTGGTGGTGCTCGATGACGACGACCGAGTTGCCGTCCTCGACCAGTCGGTCCAGCAGCGACAGCAGTTGGTCGACGTCGGCCATGTGCAGTCCGGTCGTCGGCTCGTCCAGGACGTAGGTGGCGGCCTTTTCCGCCATGTGGATGGCCAGCTTGAGCCGCTGGCGCTCGCCGCCCGAGAGGGTGTTCAGCGGCTGGCCCAGGCGTAGATAGCTCAGGCCCACATCGGCGAGGCGGCCGAGGATCGCGGCGGCCTGGCCGGTGGGAAAGAACTCGTGTGCCTCGGCCACCGACATGGCCAGCACCTCGCTGATGTTCTTCCCGCGCAGCGTGTACTCCAGCACCTCGGGCGTGAAGCGCTTGCCCTCGCACTCCTCGCACACCGAGGCGACCCCGGCCATCATCGCCAGGTCGGTGTAGACCAGCCCGATGCCGTTGCAGTTCGGGCAGGCGCCCGCCGAGTTGGCCGAGAACAGCGCCGCCTTGACGTCGTTGGCCTTGGCGAAGGCCGTACGGATCGGGCCCAGCAGCCCGGTGTAGGTTGCCGGGTTGCTGCGGCGCGAGCCGCGGATCGGCGACTGGTCGGCCACCAGTACGTCGTCCCGGCCCGACAGATAGCCGTGGATGAGGGAGCTCTTGCCGGAACCCGCCACACCCGTGACGACCGTGAGGACGCCCAGCGGGATGTCCACGTCGACATCCTTGAGGTTGTGCAGATTCGCACCCCGGATCTCGATCGCCCCCTTGGGCTCCCGGACCGTCTCGCGCAGCCGGGCGCGGTGGCCCAGATGGCGGCCGGTGAGGGTGCCGGAGCCGCGCAGGCCCGCGACGTCCCCCTCGTAGCAGATCCGGCCGCCCTCGGTGCCCGCGCCGGGGCCGAGGTCGACCACATGGTCGGCGATGGCGATGACCTCCGGCTTGTGCTCGACCACCAGCACCGTGTTGCCCTTGTCGCGCAGGAGGAGCAGTAGTTCGTTCATGCGCTGGATGTCGTGCGGGTGCAGACCGATGGTGGGCTCGTCGAAGACGTAGGTGACGTCGGTGAGGCTGGAGCCGAGGTGGCGGACCATTTTGACGCGCTGTGCCTCGCCTCCGGAGAGCGTGCCGGCGGGCCGGTCCAGGCTCAGATAGCCCAGCCCGATGTCCACCAGTGAGTCGAGCGTCTGGCAGAGCGTGTCGCGCAGCGGCGCCACGGAGGCGTCGGTCAGGCCCCGGACGAACGGGGCGAGGTCGCTGATCTGCATGCGGGCGCAGTCCGCGATGTTCACGCCGTCGATCTTCGAGGAGAGCGCCGCCTGGCTGAGCCGGCTGCCGCCGCACGCCGGACAGCTGGTGTAGACGACGGCCCGGTCGGTGAACTCCCGGATGTGGGACTGCATCGCGTCCCGGTCCTTGGACAGGTAGGTGCGCTGGATGCGGGTGATCACGCCGTCGTAGGTGAGGTTCGAGGTGCCGACCTTGACCTTCGTCGTCGGCTGGTACAGCAGTGCGTCCCACTCCTGCTGGGTGAAATCGCGGACCTTCTTGTCCGGGTCGAAGAACCCGGAGTTGACCATCACCTGCCAGAACCAGGTGTCCACGGCGAACCCCGGTGCGGTGACGGCGCCCTCGCGCACGGACAGCTCACGGTCGACGATCTGGCCGACGTCGATGGTGGTGGTCTCACCCAGCCCCTCGCACTCGGCGCACATGCCCTCCGTGCTGTTGAAGCTGAACGCGGTCGAGGTGCCGATGTGCGGGGTGCCCAGACGGCTGTAGATGATCCGCAGCATCGTGTAGGCGTCGGTGGCGGTGCCCACGGTGGAGCGGGAGTTGGCACCCATCCGCTCCTGGTCGACGACGATCGCGGCGCTCAGGTTGCGCAGACTGTCCACGTCGGGGCGGCCCTGGCTCGGCATGAACGACTGGATGAACGCCGTGTACGTCTCGTTGATCAGCCGCTGGGACTCGGCCGCGACGGTCCCGAAGACCAGCGAGGACTTGCCGGAACCCGACACCCCTGTGAAGACCGTCAGCCTGCGCTTGGGCACGTCGAGGGAGACGTTCGCGAGGTTGTTCTCCCGCGCCCCGCGCACCTCGATCACATTGTGGCTGTCGGCGGGCGTCAGCGGCGTGTGCTGGGCTGGCATCCTGGCTCTCCTCGGTCCCTGTCCGGGTGCCCCGCACTCGGACAGTCCTGCTGAAGCGACTGGTTGGCCAGCCTATGCGGAGGGTCTGACAATCGTGGTTCACCGCCGGAACCGGTGCGGTCGCCAACTCGGCGCGGGGTGCCCTGCGTTGGGCCTCACCAGCCGGTCAGCAGGAGGTGGTTGACCGCCAGTGCGGCTGCCGCCTGGCCCGCCAGCCAGTACCGTGCGCCCCGGCGGGGCAGCAGCGCTGCGGCAGGGAGCAGCCAGGTGAGGAAGGGCAGCCAGATCCGTTCGGTCTCGGCCTTGCTCATGCCGGACAGATCGGCGACGGCGATCGTCAGCAGGGCCGCCAGGATCAGCAGGGCGAGGCGTTCGCGGTCGGCGAGGGGGCCGGGGTCGACCGTTCGCCCTTCCCGCAGTTGCGGTCGCAGTCGTGCCGACGCCCGGCGTCCCGCTGCCGCTCCGGCCAGGAGTGCCCGCCGTACGCCGGCCACGACGCCCGGCCCCACGGCTGTCACCGCGCAGCCGAGGTTGGCCCACACCCAGTAGCTGTACGGCCGGACGCGGGCGGCGCCCTCGTAGTAGCGCTCGGTCAGCAGTTGGTAGCCCTCCCACCAGTTGAACCCCGCGAGAGTGAAGGCGGCGACCACCACGGCGACGCCCGCGAGCACCCATGGGAGGGGACGCAGGGTGCGGGAGAGTGCGAGGACGGTGAGGCCGAGCAGCGCGCACAGGATGAGCCCGTACGACAGATAGCAGGTGAGCCCGAACAGCAGCCCCGCACCGAGCGCAGCAGTGCGCGGGGCGCGGGACGCGGGGCGGCCTGTCCGTACGGAACGTGTGGAATCTGAGGAACGCGCGGACAGGGCGAGCAGGGCGAGTGCCCAGGCGGCCACTGCTGTGAAGTAGCCGTCGGCCGACACGCCCATCCAGACGGCAGTGGGCGCCAGGACGAGGAACGGTGCTGCTCTGCGGGCCTGTTGCTCGCCTGTCAGGGCACGCAGCGCCACCAGTACGGCGGCGGCTGCCGACGATCCGACGGTGATGACCCATGCGGACGCCCACGGGCCTCCGCCCAGCCCCACGCGGTCGAGCCCGACGAAAGTGAGGACGGCGGCGGGCGGATGGCCCGCCACGTGCGGGACCCAGTTGTCGGGGGAGTGCAGCAGGATGTGGTCGGTGAAGGTGCGCAGGGCGGCGCTGACGTCCCCGAACCGGTCGACTTCCTGGAGGTATTCGTAGGCGGAGGTCAGTTGGTTCGCCACCCCCCGGTGCCAGCCGTCCACCAGGGCGAGCGACCAGATCCACGCCATGGAGGCGCCCCAGGCCGTCGCCAGCAGCCGCCGCCACGGCAGTCGCGCCGCCAGCGCGGGGCCGTAGCCGAGCACGGCCGCGGCGACCAGCAGCGCGGCCGGTGTGCCCGGGCCCAGGTGCGGTTCGAGCTCGGCGTAGAAGGGCGGCAGGTGGACCCGCAGCGTGCCGTGCTCCCGTTCGATGGCCCCGCCGATGAGGACGGCCGCGGTCACCAGTGCCCCGGCCGCAGCGACGGCGGTCAGGTCCGGCAGGGGGGTGCCCCTGTTCGCCGTCTGCCGGCTGCGGGTGGGTTGTGGCTGGGCGCGCAGTTCCCCGCGCCCCTTCGGGGCGCGTGGTTCCTCGGGCTCCTTCGGGGCGGGTGGGGGGTTCGGATTGGGGGGCACAGGGGCACGTTAGGCCGCGCGGGGGCTGCACAGGGGCCACCGGCGGAGGACGTCAGCGTTTCGTCATGGGTCGCAGCCCTCTTCCGGGCCGTACCGGCGCTTACGGTCACCGCATGGGCGACCACCGCACCCTTCCCCGTCCCTCCCGGCTTCCGTCGGATCCCGGCTTCTGGCGCAGTCCGTTGCGCGGCCCGTGGCTGACGGCGCTGCTCGGTGCCGTACTGCTGGCCGGTATCACCGTGCTGTTCGTCACCGGCCTGCTGTCCTACGCGGCGTACAACCCGGATCTGCGGTCCAACGACCGGACACCGGACCATGGGCTGCTCGGTTTCTCTCTGTTCGCCTGGCCGACCGATCCGTACTGGCTCTACCGGCTCACCCAGGGACTGCACACCACGCTCGGTGTGGTGCTGGTACCGGTGCTGCTGGCGAAGCTCTGGTCGGTCATCCCGAAACTGTTCACCATGCCGCCTGCTCGCTCTGCCGCGCACGCGCTGGAGCGGGTCTCGCTGCTGCTGCTCGTCGGCGGTGTGCTGTTCGAGTTCGTGACGGGGCTGCTGAACATCCAGCTCGACTACCTGTTCCCCGGCTCGTTCTACACGCTGCACTTCTACGGAGCGTGGGTCTTCATCGCCGCGTTCCTGGTGCACATCGCACTGCGGCTGCCCAAGGCGGTACGGGTGCTGCGGGAGGGTCCGCCGGACGACTTCGCTTCGGGGCGCCGAAAACGCCGGGAACGCGGGGCACAGAGCGAGGAACGCAGCCGAGCGGAGCCCGCGAGTGAGGGGGCGCGCGAGCCGGATCTCGACACCGGGCTGGTCGCGCCCCGTCCGGCCGCGCCCACGCTGACGCGGCGCGGAGCGCTCGGCGCGGTGGGCGGCGGATCGGTACTGCTGCTGGGCGTGACGATCGGCCAGAACTTCGACGGGCCGCTGCGCCGCACCGCGCTGCTGGCACCGCACGGCGGCACCGACCCCGGCACCGGGGCGAACGCCTTCCAGATCAACAAGACGGCCGCCGCCGTCGGCGTCACCGAGGAGGAGGCCGGTGACCGCTGGAGGCTGACGATCGAGGGTCCGCGCGGGCGGAAGCTGCGGTTCTCCCGGGCCGAGTTGCTGAAGATGCCGCAGCACTCCGCGGAGCTGCCGATCGCTTGTGTGGAGGGCTGGTCGACCTCGGACCAGCACTGGAGCGGCGTACGGCTGCGCGATCTGGCGGAGCTGGCCGGGTTCGACCCGAGGGAGGGGCTGCCCGGCGTCTTCGTGGCGTCGCTCCAGCGTGTCGGTGTCTTCCGGCATGCGTCGCTGCGGGACAACCAGGTACGCGATTCGCGGTCCCTGTTGGCACTCCGGGTGGGCGGCGAGGATCTCTCCCTCGACCACGGCTATCCGGCCCGCGTCATCGTTCCGGCGGCACCCGGGGTGCACAACACCAAGTGGGTCACCCGGCTGGCGTTCGGAGCGGACCGATGAGGGGCCGACCGGGCCGGTCCCGGGGGCCGGCGGCAGGCGGCCGGATGGAGGCCGGTCCGGCAGGGGGCGCCGGGCGGTTGCGCCGCTCGGTGGGCAGCCCGCTCCAGATCGTCCTGCTGCTGGCCTCTTTCGTGCTGACCGGCTACGCGGGTGTGCGGCTGCTCGCGGACGACTGGCTGGGCGTCGCCGTGTGGTTCGTGGGGGCAGCGCTGCTGCACGATCTGGTGCTGCTGCCGCTGTACTCGCTCGCGGACCGGATCCCCAGACTGGCCGGTCGGTATGTGAACCACCTTCGGATCCCCGCCCTGTTGTCCCTTCTGCTGCTGTTGGTCTGGCTCCCACTGATCGTCGGTCCGGCCGACCGGTACCCGAAGCTCACCGGGCGGCCGGAGGGGAACAACGGTTATGCGCTGCACTGGCTGTGGCTGACGGTCGGACTGTTCGCCGTTTCGGGGCTCTGGCTGGCCGTACGGACAGTGCGCGGCAGGCGGCCCCTGCACAGAGCGCGTCAACTGCGCCGGAGTGTGTCTCAGGCGCGCCGCAGTGCGTCTCAGATCCGCCGCAGTGCGACGAAGAAGCGTCCGCCGGACTCCCACTGACCGGCGGCCGACCAGTCGGCGGGCAGCGCGTACCGCAACAGTGCGCGGGTACCCAGCCGGGCCCAGGGGAACAACTGCCCACTGCCGGGGCGGGTGTGCGCGCTGCGCCCGTCGTCGATGTGCACCTCGGCCCGCTCGTCGATGTCCAGGGGCGAGGTCTCGGCCAGCAGCAGCCCGCGCGGGCCGAGGAGCCGGGCGCACCGCTTCAGCAGGGCCTCGGGGGCGCCGCCTATACCGATGTTGCCGTCCAGCAGCAGCACGCTTCCCCACCGGCCTTCCCCGGGCAGCGGGTCGAAGACCGAGCGGCACAGTGCCGTACCGCCGAGGCCGACGGTGCGCGCGACAGCCGCCGGGCTCACGTCGATGCCCAGGGCCCGGTGGCCGAGCGAGGACAGTGCTGCCACCAGCCTGCCGGGGCCGCAGCCGATGTCGAGCACGGCTCCCTCGCAGCGGCGCAGCACCGACATGTCGGCCGCGTCCGCGCTCGCGCACCAGCGCTCCACCTCCAGCGGCAGCAGCCAGCCGTCGCTACGGCGAAGGAACAGCGGCCCGCAGCCGCTGCGCAGCGCGTCGGCGTACGGGTCGGCACTCCACTGCGTCACCGCTGCCGTGGCCGCCGGGGTTGCCGTCGACGCTGAGGCTGCCGTGGTGGGTGTGGTGGTCGTCATGGAAGGGCCGTCCAGCGTACGTCGAGACCGTCCGGGCGTACCCGGTTCCTGGGGACGGTGGGGACGGTGAGTACGGCCGGGAAGCGTTCGGGCCGCAGTTCCGGGAGCGTGGCGACGGTCGCCGCGAACCGGCCGCCGGGTGCCTCGGCGGCGACCCGTACGGCGTCCTCGGCGGTGTCCACGTCGCGCAGCGCCGGGAGGTGGCGCACCCGCAGGCCCTCCCGTGCCAGCCGGGCGAGCTGCGCCTGTCCGGTCGTCGGGGTGGACATGGGAACTCCGCGCAGCAGTGCGGGGTCGGGGCAGGCCAGCCCCAGCGTCCAGAAACCGCCGTCCAGGGCCGGTCCGAACCAGGCGTCGCAATCCCGCCAGCTGTCCGGGCCGAGCGCGGGAGCCAGCAGTGCGGGGGTCAGTTGCGGGGTGTCCATCCCGACCAGCAGCGCCGGCCCGCTGCCCGCTGCGGCGAAGGCTGCGGCGAGCCGTTCGTCCAGCCCTCCGGCACACTGCGGGACGACGTCGAAACCGGGCGGCAGCCACTCACCGGGCCGTCCGGACAGCACCAGCACGCGGCGCCGTGCGGGCGTGGCCCGTACGGCTTCCAGGGTGTCGTGCAGCGCGGCGGCTGCCAGCAGCGCGGCCTGGTGCGGGGAGCACGGCGGGCACAGCCGCGTCTTGACCCGGCCGGGCACCGGCTCCTTGGCGATGACGAGCAGTGTGGTGGTCCCTTCCGGGGGACCTTCCTGGCGGTGGGAGCGGTCCGTCATCGGGCAGCCTCCTGTCCGGTGGCGGGCGGCTCCTGGAGCACCGCGCGCATGTCGCGTACCGCATGCCAGGTGCCCAGCCAGGTGCCGGTGACCTTGGACTTGCCGGTGCGGGGGAGATAGGGCACGTCGCGCTCCTCGATCCGCCAGCCGGCGTCGGCGGCCCGTACGACCATCTGGAGCGGGTATCCGCTGCGCCGGTCGGTCAGCCCGAGCGCCAGCAGTCCCTCGCGGCGGGCGGCCCGCAGCGGGCCCAGGTCGTGCAGCCGTACGCCGGTACGCGCGTGCAGCATGCGGGAGAGCGCGAGATTGCCCGCACGGGCGTGCGCGGGCCAGGCGCCGCGCGTCTGCGGGCGCCTGCGGCCCAGTACGAGGTCGCTGCGGCCCTCGCGTACAGCCTCGGCGAACGGCACCAGGAGGGACGGGTCGAGGGAGGCGTCGCAGTCGCAGAAGCAGACGATGTCCGCCTCGGCGGCCGTCAGCCCGGCGTGGCAGGCGGCGCCGAAGCCGCGCCGGGGCTCGGACACGACGGTCGCGCCCAGTTCGCGTGCCGTCGCAGCGGAGCCGTCCGTCGAGCCGTTGTCCACCACGATCGCCCGCCAGCCCGGTGGGATCCGTTCCAGCACCCAGGGCAGCGCCTGCTCCTCGTCGAGGCAGGGGAGTACGACATCGACACCGGGCACGGGCGCGGCCTCCTTCGGGCGAGGTTCGATCACGCCGCACACCCTACGAAAGCAAAACGGGCATTCCGGACTTCGCGTTCTTACGAAACACGGACATCGCCCGGTGCTGTCGCGGACCGGCCTCCCGCCACCACCTGCGGGGTGCCACTCTGAAGCCATGCAGCCACCAGCCACCGGGCGCGTCCTGGTCGTCGACGACGATCCCACCGTCGCCGAAGTCGTCACCGGGTACCTGCACCGCGCCGGGTACGCCGTCGACCGTGCGGAGACGGGACCCCGCGCCCTGGAGCGCGCTGCGGCGCACTGGCCCGACCTCGTGGTGCTCGATCTGATGCTGCCCGAGCTGGACGGCCTGGAAGTCTGCCGCCGGCTGCGCGAGAGGGGGCCCGTGCCCGTCATCATGCTGACCGCGCTCGGGGACGAGGGCGACCGGGTGCTGGGCCTGGAGGTCGGCGCCGACGACTACGTCACCAAGCCGTTCAGCCCGCGTGAACTGGTGCTGCGCGTCGAGTCCGTACTGCGCCGCAGCCGCCGCGCGGAGGACGTGCCGCGGCCGGCACCGCCGCTGCGCGCCGCAGGGCTGACCGTCGACCCGCGCGCCCGGCTCGCCACCAGGAACGGGGCCGAGCTCTCCCTCACCGTACGGGAGTTCGACCTGCTGGCCCATCTGCTGCGGCACCCGGCGAGAGCGTTCTCGCGCGAGGAGCTGATGCGGGAGGTGTGGGGCTGGGACTTCGGCGATCTCTCGACGGTGACCGTCCATGTACGCCGCCTGCGCGCCAAGATCGAGGACGATCCCGCGCACCCGCGGCTGATCCAGACGGTATGGGGCGTCGGCTACCGGCTCGACCCGGACGCCACCGTGCAGGAGGGCTGAACCGCCGTGTACGACATGCTGCTGATCGCCCTGTTCGCCTTCCTCGGCGCCGCCGCGGCCGGACTGCTGGGCGCACTGGCGCTGCGGGCACTGCGGCACCGTTCGCTCGTCGTCTCGCTGATGGTTGTCTCGACAGTCGCCGTGACGGCCATGTTCACCGGGACGCTCGCCGTCGCCTGGGCCATGTTCCTCTCCCGGCACGACCTGTTCGTCGTCACCACGGTCGTCGCCATGGCGGCCGTCGTCTCGCTGGCGACCGCGCTGTTGCTGGGCCGCTGGGTGGCGGCCCGCAGCAACGCCCTCACCCAGGCCGCGCGGTCCTTCGGGGACGGCGGCAGCTTTCCGGCGCCCGGCGAGGCGGAGGCGGGCGATCCGGCCGAGTTCGCGGCGCTCACCCGCGAACTCGCCGCCACCAGCGGGAAACTGGCCGCCTCCCGGGACCGCGAGCGGGCACTGGAGAGCTCACGGCGCGAACTGGTCGCCTGGATCTCGCACGATCTGCGCACCCCGCTGGCCGGACTGCGTGCCATGTCCGAGGCGCTGGAGGACGGCATGGTGGAGGACACCGGGCGCACTCTGCGGCAGATCCGTACCGAGGTCGAACGGCTCAACTCGATGGTCGGCGACCTGTTCGAGCTCTCCCGTATCCATGCGGGCACGCTGGCCCTGACCACGCACCAGGTGCCGCTGTCCCAGCTTGTCGAAGAGGCACTGGCGGGCGCCGACCCGCTCGCCCGGCAGAACGGCGTCCGCCTGGTGGGCGACGCGGTGGCTTCCGTGCCGGTCGAGGTGGACCCGCGCGAGATGACCAGAGTGCTCGGCAATCTGCTCGTCAACGCCATCCGGCGCACCCCGGCGGACGGCACCGTGGCCGTGCATGTGCGCGGTGCGGAGGAGGACGAGAAGGTCGTACTGTCCGTCACCGACGGTTGCGGCGGCATCCCCGAGAAGGACCTGCCGCGCGTCTTCGACACCGGCTGGCGCGGGACCCACGCCCGTACGCCCCCGGGCGCGGGCCTGGGGCTGGCCATCGTCCGCGGCATCGTCGAGGCCCACCAGGGCACGGCGGCGGTACGCAACGTGACCGGCGGCTGCTGCTTCGAGCTCACCCTGCCGAGGGCACTGCCGGGCCGGAGAGCGAGCGCGGAGGCGGGTTGAGCGAGGTGGGCTGGGCCCCGCTTGTTGCAGCAGACGGGGCCATCGCCACTGCAAGGTGGTTGCTACGTCCAGTGCAACGCAGTGCAAGGCCGGTGCAACGCTGCAACGCCGTTGGCCCTTGCAACGCCGTTGCTACGCCCGTTGCAACGGTGCCCTCATCTCCGAGGCCGCGAACTCCTTCATGCCCTCCGCGAAGCCGATGTGTGCCCGCCACCCGAGCTCGCGCGCTGCCCGCCGGGAGGAAGCGGTGATGTGCCGTACGTCGCCCAGCCGGTACTCACCCGTCACCACCGGGTCGGGGCCGCCGTAGAACTCGGCCAGTGCGGCGGCCATCTCGCCGACGGTGTGCGGGTCGCCGCTGCCGGTGTTGTAGGCCGCGAAGGAGCCGGGCCCGCGCCCTGCCGCTCCTGTGTGCACGGCTTCCAGCGCGGTGAGGTTGGCTGCTGCGACATCCCGTACGTGGACGAAGTCCCGCCGCTGCGCACCGTCCTCGTAGACGGTGGGGGCCGCACCGCGGGCGAGCGCCGAGCGGAAGAAGGAGGCCACGCCCGCGTAGGGGGTGTCGCAGGGCATCCCGGGCCCGTAGACGTTGTGATAGCGCAGCGATACGGCACGTCCGTCGACGGCCCGCGCCCACGCCGCGGCCAGGTGTTCCTGGGTGAGCTTGGTGGTCGCGTAGGTGTTGCGCGGGTCCGGCGGAGCGTCCTCGCCGACCAGTCCGGGGCGCAGCGCGGCACCGCAGTCGGGGCACGGCGGCTCGAACTGTCCGGCGCGCAGGTCCGGCACGGTACGCGGCCCCGGCCGTACGATCCCGTGCCGCCGGCACTCGTAGCGCCCTTCGCCGTAGACGACCATCGAACCGGCCAGCACCAGTTCACGCACCCCGGCGCGCTCCATCGCGCTCAGCAGCACTGCTGTGCCCAGGTCGTTGCAGCTGACGTACTCGGGTGCGTCGGAGAAGTCCTTGCCCAGGCCGACCATCGCCGCCTGGTGGCACACCGCGTCCACACCGCGCAGCGCGTCGGCGACGGCGTCCTGGTCGCGCACGTCACCGTGCAGGTGCCGAACCCCCGGTGCGGTGGCCGGAGATTCGGCACCTTCCCCGTGCGCCGACGGCAGCAGGGCATCCAGGACGACCGCCTCGTGGCCCGCGGCCGTCAGGGCCTCCACGATGTGGGAACCGATGAACCCGGCACCGCCGGTGACAAGAACGCGCATACGGTCACGCTAGGCGCGCCAGGGCGCCGCGTACCGCTACGCGGCGCCCGTGTCACCGCTCCGTAAGAACCACGGGTTCGGCAGGCTCGGCCCCGCCGGGCTCGCCGCCCGCCACCGGCTGCTGTGCCACCGTGCGTTGCACTCGCCGCCCGCGCAGTCCGAACGCTGCAACGGTTGCGGCCAGCAGCGCTGCGGCCAGGGGGACCAGGAGCCCGGCCTGGTAGCCGTCCAGCAGCGCTGCGGGGGTGTCCGCCCGGGTGGCCGCCATGTTGGCGGCCGCCGCACCGGAGAGGCCGAGTGCGGCACCGAACTGGACGGAGGCGAACAGCAGCGCGCCCGCCACACCCTGCTCCTCCTCGGCGACGCCGTCGGTCGCCATGATGGTCAGCGGCCCGTAGGCCAGCGCGAAGGCGACCCCGACCAGGGTCAGGCTCGGCAGCATCGCCAGATACGACCACTCGGCCCCGACGGGCAGGAACAGGGCGTAGGCCAGTGCGGCGGCCAGCACTCCGGCGAAGACCACCCGCGCGCTCCCGAAGCGGTTGACCAGCCGCGGCACGATCGTCGGAGAGAGCACCGCGTCCACACCGGCCACCAGCATCGCCAGGCTCGTCTCCAGCGTCGACCAGTCCCGCAGCTCCTGGAGGTACAGGACGACGAGGAACTGGAAGCCGAAGAATGCACCGGCGAACAGCAGCGCCGTCGCGTTGGCGCGTATGAGAGGGCCCGAACGCAACATGCCCAGCCGTATCAACGGTGCCGCAGTGCGACGTTCGATCAGCAAGAAGACACCGAGGAGGACCGCACCGGCAGCCAGTACGGTCAGCGTCCATGGCCAGCTGCTGTGCGTGGCCCGCTCGATGCCGAGGACCAGCAGGACGAGAGCTGCCGTGATCGTCACTCCGCCCGCCAGGTCGAAGCTGCGGCACGGTTCCGCTTCGGCGCCGGGTTCGGCCCGGAGCTCGGCTCGGGGTTCCCGCGGTACGAGCATGAGCGCGGCGGCCAGGATCAGCGCGGAGAGCGCGACAGGGGCGAAGAACACCCAGCGCCAGCCGAGTACGGTCAGCAGCCCGCCGAAGACCAGCCCGGTGGAGAAGCCCGCGGCACCGGTGCCGGAGTAGACGAGCAGCGCCTTGTTCCGCTGTCTGCCCTCCGTGAAGCTCGTGGTGATCAGCGACAGCCCGGCCGGGGTCATGAACGCTGCCGCGACTCCGGTGACGAAGCGGGACACGATCAGCGTCCAGCCCTCGCCGGCCAGCCCCGCCAGCCCGGAGAAGGCGAGGAAGACGGCGAGCGACAGCACGAACATCCGCCGCCGCCCGTACAGATCGGCCGCGCGGCCGCCCAGGAGCATGAAACCGCCGTAGCCGAGCACGTAGGAGCTCATGACCCACTGCAACTCGCCCACCGGCATGCCGAGATCGGCGCGGATGGCGGGCAGGGCCACGTTGAGCATGCCGATGTCGATGCCCTCCAGGAAGACGGCACCACACAGGACCAGCAGGATGCCCCTTTCACGGGCAGACATGGGGGGAGCGGCGGAATTCTGGGGATTCAGGTGAGTTGCCACGCTCTCACCCTCCGTCGGGCGGGCGCGGGGAACAACGGCGAACAACGCAACGTTGCGTTCAGCCGGACTGAACGATGCAGGGGGTGTGGCGTCGGTATGGAACGCGACGAGGTGATGTGCCTGCTGATCCTGGCCGATGAGCTGCACTTCGGCCGCACTGCGGAGCGCATGCACCTCTCCCGCGCCCGCGTCAGCCAGCTCGTGCAGCGGCTCGAACGGCGGGTCGGCGCCCCGCTGTTCCACCGTACGAGCCGCACCGTGACGCTCACCGAGCTGGGGCGGCAGCTGCGCGACGACCTCGCGCCGCACCAGCAGGCCATGGACGAGGCGTTGGCCCGCGCTGCGGCGACCGCCGCACGGCGGGCGGCCGGGGAGCTGAAAGGCGCGCTGCACGTGGGCTTCTCCGGACCACTGGCCGGGGAGGTCGTGATGCGGGCGGCGAAAGTACTGGCCGAACGGTGGCCCGGGCTCACGGTCGAGCCCTGCGAGGTCCCGCTGGCCGACCCGTTCGGAAAGCTCCGGGCGGGCGCCTTCGACGTACAGCTCGCGGAACTCCCGGCCGGGGAGGCCGACCTGCTGGAGGGGCCCGAGCTGTTCAGCGAGCCGCGGGTGCTGGCCGTGCAGGCGGCGCATCCGCTGGCGCTGCGCGGGATGGCGTCCCCGGAAGACCTGGCCGAACTGGGGGAGACACCTCTGCTGACCCTTCGGGAGGAGCTGCCGGTGCTCTGCCGCGAGCAGTTGGCCCCCGCGCGCACGCCGGCGGGGCGCTCGATCCCGCCAGGGCTGCCGGTCACCAGCCTGCAGGAAGCCCTCGTCCTGGTGGCGGCGGGCAAAGGCGCCCTGCTGTCGGGCGCGCACGCCAAGACGTACTTCCCCCGCCCTGGCGTCAGCTACGTCCCTCTCCCGGAGGCCGCGTCACTGGCGTACGGACTGGTGCGCCGCCGAGGCCCCCTCACGCCGCAGCTCCAGGCGTTCACGGAGGCGATGACGGAGACGGCTCGGTCTGACGGGTGGTTGTAGTCGGGCCCTGCCGTCCGCGGTGGGCGTCGCCGCTCTGGGGGTCCCGGTTCGGGGTGGGCGTCGCCGCTCTGGGGGTCCCGGTTCGGGGCGGGCGTCACCGCTCAGGGGGGTCACCGCTCGGGGGTGGGTGTCACCGCTCGCGGCGGAAGGCTCCCGCGCGGGCTGCTTCGTACGCGGACCGGGCTGCGCGCTCGGCGGCGGCCTGGTCGAGCGGCGTCCCGGTGGTCAGCAGCTGGTAGTACAGGGGCGCCGAGACGGCGCGGATGACCTGTTCGGGGTCTGTGTCCGCCGGTACCTCGCCCCGTTCTGCTGCCTGCTGGACACATGGTGCCCATTCCGCGACGCGGGCCGCGTAGAACCGGTGCAGTGCTTCGGCGGCGAGGGCTTCGCATGTCGCGGCGGCGATGACGGCTTTGAACAGCGCGCCTTGCCGGGGGTCCGTGAGGGTGCGCCGTACCAGCGTGGCGTTCGCCTCCAGATTGTCCAGTAGAGAGGGCATCTCCGTGCGGGGCTCCGACTGCTCGGCCATGTCGTCGAGCAGGTCCGCCAGCAGGGGGGTGACCGTTCCCCAGCGCCGGTAGACGGTCGTCTTGCCGACCCCGGCGCGGCGGGCGACCTCGGCGAGGTCGAGGTGGGCGAACCCTTGTTCGGCGAGCGCGTCGCCCGCGGCTTGCAGCACTGCTTCGCGCACCCGCGCAGTGCGCCCCCCGGGTCGCACCGTGCCGGGTACGGCGCCGGCCTCCGGCGCGGGTGTCTTCCGCCGGCTTCCCGGCCCTGATCTCACAACGGGTCTCCAGTTCCCTTAACGGCTCGCACCTGCTACGGTACTGGCAGGACTTAACGGAACTGTAGTACCGTTAAGAGTCGCCAGGTTGCGCAGAGGCACATGCAGAGATGGCTGCAAAGAGGGAAGAGGGAACGAGCCATGGAATATCGACAGTTGGGTGCCTCCGGGCTACGGGTCCCGGAGCTGAGCCTGGGGACCGGCGCCTTCGGCGGCCGGGGGCCGCTGTTCGGCGAGTGGGGCGACACCGACGCCCGCGCCGCGCGCCGTCTGGTGGACATCGCCCTTGACGCCGGAATCACGATGTTCGACAGCGCCGACGTCTACTCGGCCGGAGCCTCCGAGGAAGTGCTGGGCCAGGCCGTCAAGGGCCGCCGCGACCAGGTGCTCATCTCCACCAAGGCGGGCCTGCCCATGGGCGACGGACCGGCCGAGTACGGCACTTCACGGGCCCGCCTCGTCAAGGCGACGGAGGATGCGCTGCGCCGCCTCGGCACCGACTACATCGACCTCTTCCAGCTCCACGCCCACGACGCCGCGACCCCGCAGGAGGAGGTCCTCGCCACCCTCGACCAGCTCGTGCGCGAAGGGAAGATCCGCTACACCGGCGTCTCCAACCACTCGGGTTGGCAGCTGATGAAGTCCCTGGCCACAGCGGACAAGCACGGCTACCCCCGGCATGTGGCCCACCAGGTGTACTACTCCCTGATCGGCCGCGACTACGAGTGGGAGCTGATGCCCCTGGGGCTCGACCAAGGGGTCGGCGCGGTCGTGTGGAGCCCACTGGGCTGGGGCCGGCTGACCGGCAGGATACGGCGCGGGCAGCCGCTGCCCGAGCACAGCCGCCTCCACCGCACCGCCGCCTTCGGCCCACCCGTCGACGACGAACTCCTGCACCGGGTGGTCGACGCGCTCGATGTCGTCGCCGAGGAGACGGGGCGCACGATCCCGCAGGTCGCGCTGAACTGGCTGCTGCGCCGCCCGAGCGTCTCCTCCGTCATCGTCGGCGCCCGCGACGAGGAGCAACTGCGGCAGAACATCGGCGCGGTCGGCTGGAGCCTCACGCCCGAGCAGGTCGCCAGGCTGGACGAGGCCAGTGCCAAGGACGCGGCCTACCCCTACTTCCCGTACCAGCGACAGGAGGGCTTCGCCCGGCTGACCCCGCCGCCCGTCACCCTCAACCAGCCTGCTCCGCCCGGCTCGCAGGCGGCGTGACCTCCTCGCCGCCCCGCAGGAAGTCCAGCACCAGTGGGGTGGCGACGTCGGCGAACTCCTCGAAGTAGGCGTGTCGGCCGCCCGGGATCAGCTCCAGCCGGGCGCCCGGCACCCGCTGGGCGAGCAGCGGCGCGTTGGCCGTCGGGTTGAAGCGGTCGTCCGTGCCGTGCACCACGAGGGTGGGCGCCGAGATCCGGGGGAGCGCTTCCCAGGCGTTGTGCTCGGAGCTGGCCCGCAGATGGCGACGGCGCGCGTGGCCCGGCATCGAGGGATCGCCCAGCGTGTGGAAGGGGCCGGGGTGCCGGGCGGTCCAGGCAGGGGTGTACATCAGGTCGAGCAGCGCTTGACGGGCCGCCTCGGGGTCGGGCCCGGCGAGGGCGCGCCGTACCCCGGGCCCTCGCTCGATGCCGTGCGGCGCACCGGGCGATGTGCAGCCCAGCACGAGCCGGTCGACACGCTCGGGGTGGTCGGCGGCCAGCCACTGGGCGACGCGGCCGCCCATCGAGGTGCCGTAGACATGCGCCCGGTCGAACCCGGCGTGGTCGAGCACCGCCAGCGCGTCCCGGGCGAAGCCCGGTGTGCTGTAGGAGTCGGTGTCCGGCCGGTCGCTCGCGCCGGTGCCCCGGTAGTCCATGACGACGGAGGTGAAGTCGCCCTCGAACCCGGCCCGTACGGAGTCCCACCAGCGGTGACTGTTGGCCTGCCCGCTCAACAACAGCAGCGGCGGACCACCTGCGCCGTGGACCTCGTAGTACAGAGCGGCACCGTCTGCCGCGACAGCGAAGGGCATGCCGTCACGCTCTCACGCGGCGGGACCCCTATCGCCGTCGGGCCCCGCACTGCCGGGAGGGCCCTTGCCGCGGTCCCGCCCCGCCGCGTCGGGAAGGCTCGCCGCGCGGGCGGTCAGGGCTTCCAGGAGGCGGCTTCCCGGCGCGCCCCTGGCCGCTCCCGTCTTCCTGCCCGGGCAGCGCATCGACCTGGGCGCCGCGCTGGCTGCGTACACGGCGGGCAGCGCGTATGTGCACCACCTCGACCACCGGCTCCCTCCGGGTGGGCGGCTTCGGCGACCTCGCGGTGCTGGACCGCGACATCTTCGACCGTCCCCCGGAGGAGATCGCCGAGGCGGGGTGCTGGAGATCTATGTGGGCGGGGAACGGGTGTATGCCGCCCGCCGATGCCTGAGCGTGCTTCCCCCTCCCGAGAGGGGCCCCTGTCCGCCGGTTGCGGGCTGTGGTCGCCCAGTTCCCGCGTCCCTTACGGGGCGCAGCCCTCATGCCGGGCCGGGCAAGCCCTTGTCCTGGTCCGTCCGCCGTGCCGCCAGGAACTCGCCGTAGGTGACCTTTCCCGTGGCGTGGTCCGGGGCCAGGTTGCCGCCCCGGCGGAAGGCGCGGGCGGTACGGCCGGGGAAGCGCACGTCGACGATGCGGCGGGACAGCCCGGTCGACCGGAGGGTCTGCTCGGCGAGTTCGCGCGCGGTGTGCACCTGGGGGCCTCCCATGTCCGGTACCCGGCCCGCGGGCTCGCCGCGCACCAGCTCAGCAAGGCGGTGGGCGACCTCGGTGACCTCCACCGGCTGGACGCGGAAACCGGCGGGCAGGACGACAAAGGGCAGCCGCCGCTGCCCGGTGGTCACCGCGGCGACCAGATCGTGGAACTGCGTGGCCCGCAGAATCGTGTACGGCAGCCCCGAGGTCTCCAGCAGCCGTTCGGCCTGGAATTTGCCCTTGTAGTACGGGAGGGGGATCCGGTCGACGCCGACGATGGAGATGTAGACGAGGTGCGGAACGCCTGCCTCCCGCGCCGCCTCGACCACCCGGGAGAGCACCTTCGTCTCCCGCCACTGGTCGGTGGCACAGTGCACGATCGCCCGCACACCGGACACGGCGGCGGCCAGTCCGACGCCCTTGGTGAGATCGCAGACCGCCCACTCGCAGGGCCTGCTGTCGCCCGGTCGGCGGGGCCGCCTGCTCATGACGCGAACAGCGACGCCGTCAACCAGAAGTTCGTCCACCAGGGGACGGCCGAGGGTCCCGGTGCCGCCGGTCACCAGTACGGGCCCGTCGTGGTCGGCAGCGGCGTTCGCGGCGGGGTCGGTGGCGTTGTTCGAAGGGGTCATGGAACTCGTTCCTCCAGGGGTCTGTCTGCGCTCTCAGGAGTCTTTCTTCGCTCTCCCCTTGAGGACTGGACAGCGGCCCCGGATGTGACAACTCACCAACTGACCGGCCGGTATGCGGTGAACTGCCGTGCCGCGTACGCCAGCTTCTCCGGGCTCGCCGAGATCCGCAGCGCGGCTATCCGCCCGTCGGCCACCTCCAGCGACACCACTCCGAGCAGCCGCCCCTCGGTGCAAGCGAGCAGTGCGGGCCCGCCGTTCACCTCGTACGGCACCAGGTCCACCCCGGCCGCGTACCTGGCCGGCCCACCGGCCAGATAGCGCGCCACCTTCGCCGGGCCCAGGATCGGGCGGAGTGCGGCGCTGATCTGCCCGCCACCGTCCGCGTACGAGACCACGTCATCGGCCAGCAGCCGCTCCAGCCGGGCGAGATCGCCCTCACGGGCGGCCGTCACAAAAGTTTCCACGAGCCCCACCCAGCGCTCCCGGCCCTGATCGCCGGGGTCGCCCGGGGCGTCGCCGGCTGCGGCGGTCGTTGCACTGGCGGTCGTTGCATCGGCCGTCGTTGCGTTGGTGGTCGTTGCATCGGTGGCCGTTGCAACAGGCGCACTGACGTGCACCGCCTGCTTCGCCCGTCGGTAGAGCTGGCGCGAGTTCGCCTCCGAGATCTCCAGCACCTCGGCGCGCTCCCAGCGTAGATACGCCTCCTGGACGATGTCCTCCGCCTCGGACGCCGAGCCCAGCATCCGGTAGGCGATCCCGAAGAGCCGCGCCCTGTGCGCCTCGAACTCCGCCGCCGCCGTGTCCGCCACGGGGCAAGTGCATCACGCAGTACGCCGTGCCCGGCGTCCGCCCTCGCAGCGCGTACTGCCGCGACATCCGGGGCCGGTTGGCAGGGCGAGGGCCTCAGCCTGAACGCGGCTGACAACCGGGCCGCCGGCGCCTTCATCGAGCGTGCCCGTAAAGCCCGAGCGCTCGATCAGCCCGCAGGTGCGGGCTGCTGCCCGGCACACCGCCCGCCCGCGCCGAGGCGCTCCGGCGTGAACAGCACCGGATCTTCGCCGCCGTTCCCGTCCCGGAAGGCGCGGCGGCCTCCCGTCAGCTGGCCGACGCGGTGGCCCTCCGCCCGGCCGACAGGCTCACGGCTCCTGTGAGGTGAGCCAGGGCCGGATCTGCCGACGGGCGTGGTGCAGGCGCGACTTGACGGTGCCCAGCGGGATGTCGAGCCGGTCGACGATCTCGGCGTAGTCCATCTGGCACAGGTCCCGGTAGACCAGCGGCGCCACCAGATGCGGGCTCTCCTGCTCCAGCCGCTCCAGCGCTTCGAGGAGGTCCACCCGGGAGCCCGCGATCACGCTCGTCGTACGCGGGTCGGGGCGGTTTTCCGGTGCTCCCGGCTGGTCCGGGAGCACCGGCTGCTCGGCGGACCGGCGCTTGAGCTCGCGGTACTTCTGACGTGAACAATTGGCAACGATCGTGTGCAACCAGGTGCTGAAGCGGCTACGGCCCTGGAAACGCTCGATGTGCCGGGACACCTGGAGCAGTACGTCCTGCGCGGCCTCCTCGGCATCCTCGCGGAAGAGGAGGAACCGACCACAGTGTCGTACTACGTCGGGGCGGATGGCGCGCAGCAGTGCGTCGAGCGCCGCGCTGTCGCCGCTCGCCGCCCGGGTGGCGAGGGCTTCGGTGTCGGTGGCCGACGGCGTATCGCCGGGGCCCGCCGACTCAGGCCGTCCGGATGGCTGGTTCGCGGTGTGGGAGGAGGACGGTGGGCACATCCAGGCATCATAAGGGGCATGCCTTCACCTGATCAGATCGGCCGCTACCGGGTCGACCGTCGTCTCGGCTCCGGCGCCTTCGCAGTCGTGTGGCTCGCGCACGACGACCGATTGGAAGCGCCTGTCGCAGTCAAGGTGATGGCCGACAACTGGGCCCACCGGATGGATATCCGGGAGCGCTTCCTGGCCGAGGCGCGGCTGCTGCGCAAGGCGTCGTCGGGCGGCGTCGTCCAGGTCTTCGACGTGGGTGAACTGGACGACGAACGGCCGTACTTCGTCATGGAGTACGCGGACCGGGGCACGGTCGCCGACCGGATGACGACGGGGCCGCTGCCGGTGACCGAGGCGCTGCGGCTCACCTCGGAGGCGGCGCACGGAGCGGAGGCGCTGCACGAATCAGGCGTGGTGCACCGCGACATCAAACCCTCCAACGTGCTGTTGGCGAGCGGCGGAGCGCAGGGCCGCGAGCGGGTGCTGGTCGCCGACCTCGGCCTGGCCAAGAACCTCGCACACGCGTCGGGGCTGACCGTGGTCGCCGGATCGGTCGGCTACATGGCGCCTGAGCAGGCCGAACCGTTCGAAGGTATCGACGCGCGTGCGGACATCTACAGCCTGGGCGCCGTGTTCTACCACCTGGTGACGGGCGCGGTGCCGGGGAGCCCGGGGCGGGTGATGCCGCTGGACGAGCTGCGTCCGGGGCTGCCGTGGGCGGTGACGGAGGCCGTCGCGCGTGCGATGGAGCCCGACCGCGAGCGCCGCTGGCCGACGGCTGCTGCGTTCGCGGACGAACTTGACCGGATCGCGACGGAACTCGACCGGAACGCGGCCCCCGCGGACGGGCCGAACGCGCCGGACGGGCCGAAGGAGGGCCCGCAGCAAGACGCGGCCGGGTCGGGCGGGTCGGACGGGTCCGACCCGTTGAGCGGGTTGGCGGGGGAGCAGGGCCAAGGCGCGGACGGACGTGACAGCCTCGCACCGTCCGCGGCCCAACTGTCCTTCCTGGCCCTACGACCGGCGTCCCAGGTGCCCGGTCAGTCGCCGACGGCCGCGACGGAGCCGCCCTCGTCCGAGACCTCTGTGACCGGGACCTCCGCGGATGGGCCCTCCACGGCCGGGCCCTCCGCAGCCGGGAGTTCCACCCCGGAGGGGCCCACGCCAGAGGGGCCCACCCCCGAGGGGCCCGTCCTCGGGAGCCCTGCGTCCGAGAACTCTCTCCTCGGTGCCTCCGCTCCGCAGGCGCCCGCGCCCGAGTCGGCCGCCGCCGAGCTGCCCGGGGTGTCCCGGGGGACCGCTCGGCCGGTGCGTGCTCGCCGTCGGCGGCGTGCCGTCGCCATCGGGTCCGCCGTGGTGGTGTTGGCCGGGGTGGGAGTTGCCAGTGCGGTACTGCTGCCGGACCGTACGCGGGAGCCTTCCACGGTGCGGGTGCACGACGCGAGCGGGCAGGTCAGTGTGCAGGTGCCGGGAGTGTGGGCGCAGGAGGTGACCGACTCGGGCTGGAACCCCTCTTCGCTGGGGCTGCCGGCCAAGCACGCTCCCGGGCTGCTCGTGGCGGAGGACGTGGGCCGTTGGCAGGACCTCACCTCGTCGACGAGCGGGGTCTTCGTGGGGCTCGGTTACACACCGGACAAGGACGGGGCCACCAAGAGCCCCTCGCCCGCACCCACCCCCCGAGCTACGCCCAACCCCCAGGGCACCCCCGGTGGTCTGCCGCCACTGCCCGACAAGGTGACCGGACTCAAGCACCAGGGCTGTCACTACACAGGTGGCCGCAACTTCAAGGGCGGGGAATGGCAGGGGCGGATCCGTACCTGGTCGGCCTGCGACCGCCCCGGTCTCTCGCTGCAAGAGATCGGCCTGACCTCTCAGCAGAAGGGCAAGCCCTCGGTGTATGTGCAGATCCGCTGCAGCGAGGACTGTGGGAACCGAACGGACCAGGTGCTGAAGAGCCTGCGCGTCAGCACGCCCTAGTTCTGGAGCCCGGCCCCCGGAGCCCGGCCCTCGGAGCCCGGCCCTCGGAGCCCGGCCCTCGGAGCCCGGCCCTCGGAGCCCGGCCCTCGGAGCCCGGGCCCCGGAGCCCGGGCCCCCGCGTACGAGCCCTGGGCCTCCGCGTACGAGCCCGGCGTACGACCCCGGCGCCCGGAATCCGTCGTCCACTGTCCGCCGTCGGGAAACCGCTGCCCGGCCCCCTCCCACACGTCCTGTCCCGTCCCTCACGTCCCCTCCGAACCGCCCGCCACGGCGCAGAATTCGCCGCCTCGATGCGCTGTGGAAAAACTCCCGGGAGGCCGGGAACTTTCCCGGGAAGTCGCCCATCGAAGGCTGTGTACGGCGCAGATGCCCGAGGGCAGGCTGGAGACGAGGACGAGCCAGCGCGCGAGCCGCCGGGAGGCCGGACGACCGCAGACAGGACGACCAGGGACGGCAGCCATGACGAAGCGTCAGGACCCGACGACAACCCCCCACCTCTCACAGGCCCTGTACGACACCGAGGCCCCCGCGACCGGCCGCCCGGCCACCCCGTACCGCCCCCGTCGCCGGGTGGCCCGCATCGCGGCCGCCACAACAGCGGTGCTGGCGGCGGGCGCACTGCTGATCGGCTGCAACAAGGACCCGGAGGCGTCCCCGGACAAGGTCGACGGCGAGCCCGCGCCCGCCGCAGGCAACTCCGACGGTGGCTCCAAGAGCGGCGGCAAGGACGGCAGCAGCGGTGAGAACGGAACCGGCGGGAACGGCTCGCAGAGCGGCGGTACGGGCGGCTCGGACTCTTCCGGTTCGGACGGTGGGGACTCCTCGGCGGGCTCCTCGTCCAGCGGAGGCGGCTCGGACACCGGCAGCAGCGGGTCGGGACCGGGTTCCGGTTCCGGCTCGCGGTGCCACACGGCCGACCTGAAGGCGTCGTTCGGCCCGAACCACCCGGGCGCCGGGCAGGAGAACTTCGCCCTGGTCCTGACCAACCGGTCGGACAGCACGTGCACCGTACGCGGCTATCCCGGGCTCGCCTTCGTCAACAGCAGCGGCGAGCAGGTGTCCTTCGACCCCCACCGGACGGCTGGTCAGATCCGGACCGTCACGCTTGCGCCGGGCAAGAGCGCCTGGGCGCCGCTCTCGTACACCAACCCGGAGGTGACGAACGTCACCACGGTCACGCCGAGCGGCGTGCGGATCACCCCGCCCGACGAACGGGCCTCTCTCCGGACGCCCTGGTCCGGCGGACCGGTCACCAACACCGGCAAGGCATCCGTTCCCAAGATCGGCCCGCTGGCCCCCGGCACCGGCGGCTGAGCCCCGGCCCGATTCCCCCACCACCCCTTCCCCTCCCCCCTCCCCCTGGCCCCGATCGGCGCAGGCCCGCAGGCGGTGCGGTCCCGTATGTGATGACGACCGCCTGCTGCCCGTATCCGCTCCGTACGCCCACCACCGCCCTCCATCCGCGCCCGCGGCCAGTGGCCCGTACCCCGTACCCCTCCGAACGCTCCCGACTGGCCCGGAGCCCGCTCTCAGGTCAGATTGGGACCGTGCGGGAGAGGGAGGCCGGGACGAAGTCGGCGAACGGGTACGAGGACGACGTGGGACGGCTGTGGAGCCTGGCGCGGCAGCTTCCCGCCGTGCTCTTCGTCCTGGGCGTCGTCCTGGAGATGGCGACGCCCCGGGACGTGACCGTATCGGCGCCGTTCGCCGCCGCCCCGCTGGCCGCCGCGGCCTTCCTGTCCCTCCGGGGCACGGTGGTCACCGGAATCGTCTCCTCCGCCGCGACCATCCTGTTCGCCGTCTTCCACGACACCGGCAGCGCCATCGAGGCCGAAGCCAGAGCCGTCACCAGCCTGACGGTCTCCGCCCTCGCCGTGGGCGTCAACTATGTGCTGCTCCGCAGCGGCAGCCGGCTGGCCTCGGCGCGCGGTATCGCCGAGGCGGTGCAGCTCGCCGTGCTGCCCACCCCGCCGTCCCGGATCGGCGGCCTGGCGGTGGCTGCCCGCTACCGTGCCGCGCAGGCCGAAGCCCGGATCGGCGGTGACTTCTACGCCGCGGAGGAGACCCCGCACGGCGTACGGCTGCTGCTCGGCGACGTACGCGGCAAGGGGCTCGACGCGGTGTCGGCCGTCGTACTCCTCGTCGGGACGTTCCGTGAGGCCGCCGAGCAGGAGGAATCACTCTCCGGCGTTGCGGCCCGCCTCGACCGGGCCCTCGACCGGGAGGGACGGCGGCAACTCGGCACGGCACAGCTGGAGGGCTTCAGCACGGCGGTGCTGGTGGAGGTCCCGAACCCGCCTTCCCACGCCTCTGCCCGCGAGGACCCGCCTTCCCACGCCTCTGCCCCCGAGAACCCCGCTGCCCACGCCTCCGCCCCCGGCAAGAGTCCGCCGCAACGCGCCGGGGACGGCAGCGCCGACAGCGACAGCCCCACAGTTGTGCGGATCGTCAACCGGGGCCACCCCGCACCGGTCCTTCTCCACCGCGGCAGGGCGTCCCTTCTGGAGCCACACCTGCCGGCGCTTCCGTTCGGCATGTCCGACCTGGGCGGATGGCCGGACCACGAGGAGGAGGTTCCCTTCCCGCCGGGAGCCCGGTTGCTCCTCTACACCGATGGTCTGTCAGAGGCACGCAACTCCGACGGTGTCTTCTACGACCCGGCCGAACGACTCGCCCGCAGCTATTTCGCCCACCCAGAGGAGCTCTTGGAAGCGGTCCTGATCGATGTCGCGGCGCACACCGGTGGCCGGTCGGTGGACGACATGGCGCTGCTCGCCGTCGCCCACGAGTCGCACAGCCGCTCCTGAGCTCAGCCACCAATTACGGGGAACAGCTTGGAATCACGGCCCCTGTTCTATTACCGTCCGATAACGCAGCACGGTCGTCACTGTCGTCACGGAAGACGGCACCGTGCGCCATCGCCGAATCCCGCATACGGGGCACCAGCAGCGCCCAACTGACTGGACCGCACCGTGGGAACCGGGGAACCACCCCTTCTCGTCAGCCAGACGAGGAGGACGGGGTGAATCGGACGCCCTCGCGAGAGGACGCCCGTAGGAGACCTTCCTGCTCCGAACCCGTCAGCTAACCCGGTAGGCGAGAGGAAGGAAAGGAGAGCGCCCCCGTGGCGTCCAGAACCCAGGGCTTTACCGGTCATGCGCCCCAGACCGTCGCCTACGACCCGCACGCCGACCAGGCCGGCTCCTCCGTTCCCTACGGTGTCCCCAGCGAGCCGTCCGGTGCCGAACCGTGGGACGAGTGGAACCCCACCGAGGAGTCCACCCGCCCGCCCCGCGGCAAGCACCGGGTCGCCAAACAGCGTGCCGGCGGCGTGGCGCGCGGCGGTGCCGTACTCGGCGTCGGCATGATCGCGGCGGTCGGCGCCGGCGGCATGGCGACCGCCCAGGACAAGGACCCCGGCGCGATATCCGTACCGGACCTGGACACCGCGGCCGACACCGTACGGGACCTCCCCGACCACCTGCCCGACGCCGAGGACCTGCCCGGCATCGGCTCCCTCCTCTCGGACGGCTCGGACGACTCCGCCGACTCAGCCGGATCCGCCGACCCGGACGGCGCAGCCGGTGCGGACGTCTCCGGTACGGGCAAGGGGGACGCGGCGGCCGGCACCAACGCCGGCGAGGCACTGCGCGCCCGCATCCTCGCGCAGGCCGAACAGCACCGCTCGGCGGAGGACGCGGAAGCCCGCGAGGAGGCCGCCAGGCAGGCGGCGAACGCGGCAGCGGAAGAAGCCGCGAAGCGGGCCGCAGCAGCCGAGAAGCAGGCCAAGGCCGAACGCGCGCGCGAGGCCGCCGAGGAGAAGCGCAAGGCGGAGGCCGAGCGGAAGCGCAAGGCAGAGGCCGAACGCCGCGCCAAGCTCGCCCGCAGCTACACCGCGCCGCTGGCCTCCTACCAGCTCACCGCCGGGTTCGGCCAGGCCGGCGGCATGTGGCAGAACGACCACACCGGCCAGGACTTCGCAGCCCCCAACGGCACGCCCGTCAAGGCCATCCACAGCGGCACCGTCAAGGAAGCGGGCTGGGCCGGTTCGTACGGCTACCGCATCGTGCTGCAACTGGAGGACGGAACCGAACTCTCGTTCTGCCACCTCTCGTCCATGACCAAGTCGGCGGGCGACAAGGTCGGCACGGGCGATGTCATCGGCCGCGTCGGCTCCACCGGCAACTCCTCGGGACCGCACCTGCACGTCGAGGTCCGCCCCGACGGCGGCGACCCGGTGGACCCGCTGCCGTGGCTCCGCGCCAAGGGCGTCGACGTCTGAGACCCGGTCCCGGCCCGGGAGACCGGCAGCGCCGACGCGGCTGACGGGCTGTGGGTCGACGGCAGGCGGTAGGGCCGGCGAGAGGGCTGACGGGGATGCTGGGGGAAGGCGGCCTGGCGAGAGGGCTGACGGCGCTGACGGGGCGGCCCGGCGAGTGAGGTCATGCGCCACCGCCCGCCCCCGAGTTACGGTCGCGGCATGCAGATGAATGCCGACAACAAGATCGGTCAGCTGTCCGTCTCGCCGCTCGTGCTCGGCGGCAACGTCTTCGGCTGGACGGCCGACACACCCACGTCCTTCGCCGTCCTCGACGCGTACACCGACGGCGGAGGCAACGCCATCGACACGGCCGACGCGTACTCGGCCTGGGTCGAGGGCAACAAGGGCGGCGAGTCAGAGACCGTCATCGGCGAATGGCTCGCCGCTCGCGGCTCGTCCGTACGTGACAACGTCGTCATCGCCACCAAGGTCGCCCGCCACCCCGACCACATGGGCCTCTCCCCGGCCACCATCAAGGCCGCCTGCGAGGACTCGCTGCGCCGCCTGCGGACGGACCGCATCGACCTGTACTACACGCACTTCGACGACGAGTCGGTCGAGGTCTCCGACATCATCGGCGCCCTCGACGACCTCGTCAGGGAGGGCAAGGTCCGCGAGATCGCCGCGTCGAACATCTCGCCGTCCCGCCTCGCCGAGTCGCTCGCGTTCAGCGACCGGGAGGGCCTCGCCCGGTACGTGGCGCTCCAGCCGCACTACAACCTCGTCTCACGCGACACATACGAGGGAGAGCCGGCCGAACTCGCCCGGCGTGAATCCCTCGCCGTGCTGCCGTACTACGCGCTGGCGTCCGGCTTCCTGACCGGCAAGTACCGGCCGGGCGAGACCGCGCCCGAGGGGGCACGTACCGGCAAGGCGGCCCAGTACCTCGCCACCGAGCGCGGCCAGCGCGTCCTCGCCGCGCTGACCACTGTGGCCAACGCCCACCAGGTCTCCGAGGCCACCGTCGCCCTCGCCTGGCTCGCCGCCCAGCCGACCATCACCGCTCCCATCGCCAGCGCCCGCACGGTGGAACAGCTCCCCGCCCTGCTGGCCCTCGCCGACCTCCGCCTCACCAACGACGAACTCCGCCTTCTGACGGACGCCTCGGCGTAGCCGTGGCCGGGCGGCTCGGAGTGGCCGTGGCCGGGCGGCTCGGAGTGGCTGGCCGGCCGTGCGGCTCGGCGTAGCCCTCGTCGGGCGGGTTCGGCGTGGCCGTGGCCGTGGTCGTGGCCCTGCGGCTCGGCGTCAGCGCGTCATCCGGGTTGCTGCCCGGACACATGCGTGACGCCGAGCCGCACCACCTGCCGCTGCTCCGCCACCATGGCCGCCCGGTACTCGTCCCAGTCCGGATGCTCGCCCCGGATGGCCCGGTAGACCTCGATCAGCTCCTCGACGGTCGCATCGTGCGGATCCCGCGCGACAGGCGTCAGCTCGGCCGTCCCGTCCACCACCGTCCACGCCCACCCGTCGCTGCTCGTCACGTGATAACTGGCCCGCGGATCACGCGCCAGATTCCGCGACTTGGCACGATTCGCAGTGATGGAGATACGCACCAGCCGCTTGCCCGGGTCAAACGTGTGGTTGACGTTCGACAACTGCGGCCTCCCATCCCGCCGCAACGTGGCAAGCACCCCCCGGTCGTACTCCCTCAACAGCCCGAGCAACGCATCCTCGGCACCGGTGGTCTTGGCCATAGGGTCCTCCTGGGGTTGTCAGTCTTCAGAGACACTGGCAACCCAATGCTCCATGACGCCGCTTGAGGATGTGGCCACCTGCGATACACCACGCCGCTTCCAGGGAGCCTCGCCGGCAGTTGCCTTTCCCTTGCCGGGCAGGGCTACACAAGATGCAGACGCTTCCCGTCTCACTACGACCAGCTATGTCTTCCGGTTGATCACCTTCCGGGGAAGGACTAGTTCGTCTCGCCGTCATCTCCGGGCTGCCCTTCGAGAAGCCCGGGAATGCGCCCGCCTCGACTTTCCGCGACCCTGATCGCATCGACAAGGCATTCCGAGAGCCGGAGACCGGCATACCGGATCTCACCGTGCGGCGACAGAGGATTGTGCAGAATTGGAAGAGCTGCCTTGACGACTTCTCGCGCCATGTCGAGCTGCACGGCCTCTATGTCGTCAGCCACACGAGAAAGGATGCCGTCACCGTCCGAGCTTAAATAGCACGGTTTTCCGTCTTCATCCCACGGTAGTAGACGGAGCGGAGAGTCCGTTGGTACGTCCGCCCGGCCTCGGTGCCGCTGCCGTTCGTCTTCCGTTCTACGCTCCACTGAAGCCCCCTTCCAGTTCTTAGGTGGAAGGAGCGTAAAAGGGATGTAGGCGTTCAAGCGACGTACACAGCACGGTAGTTCCGTGTACTTAGACCGCTAAATACTATGCTCCGTGGTAGCTACTCCGTGACTCCCAGATAAGTGGCCATGCTCCGCATATCTTGTGTGAGAGTCCGCTTACGGGTCTTGAGAAGGTCCGACATGACGTATCGAGCCATCGGTTGGTGCGCTAGCCACGCCCCCGATGTCTGACGTAGTTGCAGCAACTCGTCCATGGCGTCTTGATGCGAGCCGAGATCGAGGTGGGCTCGTGCAACGTCCAGCCGATGGCGGCCCCAATTCGGTGCAGTCGGCTTGCCGATGTTGCGCACTGCCTTCGCACCCAGCAGGCCGTCGTCAGCGCGCCGGAGCACCCCGTGTGAGTCGCCTACGAGGGAGAGGTCCTCTACTGCCTTTACTTCGACCGTCACAGGGCCGAAGCCGCCCCAGTGGTCCGGAAAGGTCGAGTCCTCGGTACTTAGCGCACTAGCTGCCGTAGCCGCCATACGCCGTGCTTCCCGTGCCACGTCGGGCCGGTTGTTCCGTACGGACGCCGCCGCCACTCGCAGCCAGAGCTCGCCCCACACTGCCAATTGCGCAGACGAAGCCTCTGACACTCGCGGTTCGATCTCCTCGACTGTCAGAGCGGCGAGCTCTTCGCTTTCATCAAACCGATCTTGCCTCAGCAGCAGCCAGCACAGTCCCACAACACCGGTGGCCGCAGTGAGAATTTGGCCAGTCTCCCGAGCAAGCCGAATCGCTTCACTGAGTGCGTAATACGCCATGTCGTACTGCCGCACTTGAGTGAGGTATTTCCCCGTCAGCAGGAGGGCGTGACAACGGGCGATCACAGCCCGCTGTTGTTCCTCTCCTTCCAGAGAGGAAATCGCCGCATCGGAACTTCGCAGAAGCGCCGGAAGTAGTTTTGCCACAGCTCCATACTGGTCAGCCCAGTAGAGAGCGTGCCCCTCACGAATCCCCCTGTGAACGGCTGACAGCTCCGCATCTTCGGCGGGCTCAGCCAGCGGCGCGGCCAGGCCGACAGCAGGCATCAGAGCTTTTCGTAGCTCAGCGAGATAGCGGCGGTTTGCCTCATCTTGCAGGCCGAGTACAGACTTCGGCGCTTCCGTTGCGAAGAGAGCGGACGTGGATACGCCCAGCGCGCGGGCGAGAGAATGCAACGTCTCAACCCGGGCGTCTCCGCCCTGCTCCAACTTGCGAACGACGCCCACAGACAGCCCTGCCTCATGGGCGAGTTGTTCCTGACTCAGTCCCGTTGCGCGGCGGTACTTCCTGATGTTGTCTGCCAAGCCTGTGGACATGAGATCACCGTCCCCTCACCACCCAGCGTAAGCCTGTCGGGCAGCATTGGTAGACCAACGTGCGTACTGAGCAGCCACGTTGGCAACGTTGCGCACCCGCGTGTGTGGCCCCTGGCCTCCCCGCCTGAGGCGCAAGCGATGGCACCTCAGCAACCTTTGAGTTGCCGAAGTCTTAGCAGGTACGCCCGCGTGGATCAGCTGCCTCAGTCGTCGTAGATCGAAGCAGGCAGACGTAGAGACCCCATAGGCTGGCAGACATGAGTGATTGCGTCGCAAAGCGTGTAGTCGTGGCAGGAGCAGTGATCGACGAGGGGCGGTTTCTTGCTGCGCGTCGGACTGCCCCACCGGAATTCGCGGGTCGGTGGGAGCTCCCGGGAGGGAAGGTGGAGCCGGGAGAGTCAGCTCAGGAAGCTCTCGTACGTGAGTTGCGGGAAGAGCTGGGGGTCGAAGTCGAGGCCATGGATCGTCTTCCCGGTGAGTGGGAACTTAAGGCGGACCTTGTCTTGCACGCGTGGTGGGCGCCACTGCTCAAGGGTGAGCCTCAGCCTTTGCAGGACCATGATGAACTGCGTTGGCTCACCCCTGAGCAGGCGTTTGACGTGGACTGGCTTGAGCAAGACCTGCCGTTCGTGGAAGAGGTTGTGCGCCGCTTGGCAGTAACGGCGTGACTCTCGGCTACTGAGGTGCCATTTCCCTAAGTAATTGCAGGGGAGTAAGACAGGATCTCCCCTGGCACATCATGTTGCAGTTTCCAGATGATCTGCATGGGCTTCTTGCCGGAGTGACTCACATATTCAACCGACCCAAGGAATGTATACGGGGCTGCACCAACCTCGTCGTTGAGGTACTTCCTCACGAACAGGAACACATCTGATCCGGACTCCTTGTGAGTCTGGTAGCGCATCCCGCTCTTAGTATGCGGTGCAGTCTCCCTCTGCGACTCCCAATGGAAATGGCGAGTGTCGATCGCGTAGTCCTTATAGCGGACGTCCTCTTTGAAGTCCTTTTCCTTCTTCACCAAGGTAACGAACAGAACGTCTGCGTTGGCTCCTTCGCACCACTCAGCACCAGTCTGGGATTGTGAGGGATAGGGGCCCGTAAATGCGGTATGGCCAATTGCTGTGAGTGCTTCCGCTCTCGTGTACGTGGAGTGTACTCGGAGGGGCAGCTGATCACGGGGAGGGTCCAGCCGAATAGGTGGATGTTCGATCCGAGCCTTGCTGTACTCAAGAATCTCACACGCTTCTGATCGGGCAAAGGGCTGATGTGCGAGATGGTCAAGGGCTTCTTGGTATGAGGAGAATCCCGAATCCCGTGAGCCTCCGTCCCACAGGTTGAGGATCAGCATTCGAGCATAAAGCTGCTGTGCCGGGGAGAGGTCCTCGTAGCGAGGTGAATCAAGGCTCAAGAGAGAGTGGTATGCATCAGCTCGCTCGGGATCGTCCACGTGGAGGAGCTTGCCCATGCGGTTAAGGAGCTTGTCCTCGCGGTCCGGCGCAGGCTCCGTGAGGAGCTTGGAATCCCGCCGTGCTTTGGTCCACGAGTTGCCGTTGCGGTAGATATCTGTGATATCTCGCATGCTACTTTCGAGATATTGGGCAAGGGATTCCGGTTTATCTGCCTTCACCTCCTTGACGATTTGCGGGAAGTGTAGCCGCGCCTTAATGTTGCGGATGATCAATTCTTTGGATTTGCGATCTAGGATGATCTCGCAACCGTCAGGAAGTCCGTAAGAGTCGTTCTCGATACTCTTAATGAGTCGGCCTTTGTGCAGCCCGGTCACCGCGGCAAGACGCGCCTCGAAGTCGTAGTTGCGTCCATGACGCCCCACGAAATCAAGAACAGTAAGAAACTCCTTGTCGGACGTGCGCCGCAGTCCTCTTCCGAACTGTTGAAGGTAGACGGTAACGCTTTCAGTTGGGCGAAGGAAGAGCAGGGTGTCGACGTCTGGGATGTCCAGTCCTTCGTTGAACAAGTTGACGGCGAAGAGTGCTTGGATCGTCCCCTTCCGCAGCCCAGCGAATGCTGACTCTCGCTCTGCCGGGGGCGTGCTTCCATCGAGTGCCTTAGCGTTTATACCGCGCTGCTGGAAGTAGTCGGCCATGAATCTAGCGTGCTCTACGGATACGCAGAACCCGAGTGCTCGCATTGACGTGGGGTCAACTATTTTGTCGTAGAGCTCCGTAAAGACCAGACGCGCGTGCTCGTCCGTCGCGAGAAGAATCTGCGTCAGTTCTTTGCTGTCGTAGCCGCTGCCCCGCCAGCGCAGGTGCTCAAACTGCGCGGAATCGTCGGCGATTCCGTAATAGTGGAAAGGGCTGAGGAGGTTGCTGTCAAGCGCTTCCCAGAGGCGCATTTCAGCTGCAATTCGACCCTCAAAATGCAGGTCGTGCACATTTTCGCCGTCATGCCGTTCGGGCGTTGCTGTGAGGCCCAGCAAGAGGCGATCCTCTGAATGAAAGCGATCGATCACCTTCTTGTAGGTATTTGCCGCCGAGTGGTGAAATTCGTCAATGACGAGTACGTCGAAGTGTCCGTTTTCGAATGATTCGAGGAAGCTCGCGTTGCTGAAGGATTGGATACTGGCGAACAGGTGCTTCCGCTCAACACCTTGGAGGCCGCCTACGTGGAGTTCCCCGAAAGTGCTGTCTCCGAGGGCCTTTCGGTACGTCTCTAGTGATTGCTCCAGGATTTCCTTCGTGTGCGCTACGAACAGTAGTCGCGGCTTTTCTGCCTTCTTCTCGCACAGCGACTTGTAGTCAAGGGCCGCCATGACGGTTTTCCCGGTGCCCGTTGGGGCGACTAGCAAAGCGCCCGGCTTTTTATGAACCTCACGTTCCGCCCGGAGGCGCTCGAGCATGTCCATCTGGTGTGGCTGCGGCGTTATGCTCTCTGACGGCTCCTTGATCTTTCCGACGGGGATCCACTTGCGCTTCTGGATTGCTGCCGCAAGGCGATCACCGTCGATGTCTGGGTCATAGGGTTCAAACGCCCCAGATTCCCAATACCCTGCGAAAGCATCCTTAAATGTGTCGAGAACTCCCGGAGCGGACACAGGGGAAACCCGGACGTTCCACTCGAGTCCCGTACTAAGTGCTGATTTTGAGATGTTTGAGCTGCCGATATAGGCGGTGTGGAAACCCGTATTCCGATGAAAGAGCCAAGCCTTTGCATGAACGTGGGAGCCGGAGGATTCATAATTGATGCGCACCTCCGCCCCAAAATCGTGGACCAATCGATTGATGGCTCGCGGTTCGGTTGCCCCCATGTAGGTCGTGGTCAGAATGCGAATGGGGATGCCACGTTCCTTAGCATCGCGCAGTGCGGGCCGCATGTGGTAAAGGCCCGGCCACTTGATGAAAGAGCAAAGAAGATCAATCGCGTCTGCTGAGTAGATCTCGTTTTGCAGCTCTTCGCCCATTGTGACGTCTCGCCTGTTGGTAATGAGCGTCGCTTCTGACATGGGGGTACTTGGGCGCGGTATAGGCGAACTGTCGGCGCCTTTGCTCAGCCCGAGCAACTGTCGGGGCCCATCTGCGAGCAATGCCCCTGGAGGTACGACGTCATCCAGACGCTTCAGTACCAGATTGGTGTAGATGCCTCTTTCAAGAGGGGAGAGCCCAGCGAGCTTCTCCTCTATGACGTCGGAAACATGGCGCGCCAGTATGCGTGGAGACGAGCCTGGGGCGACGTGTGCTTCATCAGCTGCCCAGCCCTCCTTCCGCAACTTCTCCAGCCGAGCCTGGAGCTGTTGGGTGATCAGCTGCTCATAGAGACCTGCGATCGGCTGGTCATGGCTATGTGAGTCGGACATGTCCCCCCTCTGGACCGTACGTTCTGCTGAACGTTGTACCAGCGGGCTATGACAAGAGGGGCCTGATCACGTCAACTCGACGTCCAGCGTGGCCAGCAGACCGTGAGGCCGCACCAACGCAGGCGAGAGTGCTGCAAGTTCACGTCTCAAGATTGGCGACTCAGCAGGCCCCTCATCGCGGTGACGGATACCCCACCCACCCCGCCCCCACCGGCCGGCTCAGGGCCAGGGCGGCGCTGGTGGTTGGGGGGCCGGCCAGGGGGCGGTTGGTCCAGAGGCGTTGGAGGAGTTCGTGCTCGCGGGCGGCGAAGTCGGGGGCGGTGGCGCCGTTGTCGGCGCGGGCGCGGAGGAGGGCCAGGGCGGTGGCGTCGTGCTGGTAGGCGGCCACGGTGCGGGCCGCCTCCGGGCCGTGGCTGCGGCGGGCCATCGCGCGGGCCATGGAGCGGGCCCGCATCGAGGAGAGGGACCACGGCTCCGGCTCGCTGAACCAGCCCGCGGCGGCGTACGCGGGCAGGGTGTCCCGTACGACGCGCAGCTCGTACAGCCGTGACCAGATGGCCAGCCACGTCAGCGCGCCGAACACCGGGATCATGAAGAGGCCGTACACGGCGAGGAAGGTGTAGTTGGCGAAGGATGCCGAGCCGTTCCATATCGCGTGCAGCAGCACCGCCGTGAACCAGCCCAGCAGCGGCAGTACCCAGCGCAGGGTGCGCCGACGGCGTGGCAGGGCCGCGACCATGCCGAAGGCTATGCCCGTCATCGACGTGAACAGCGGATGCGCGAAGGGCGCGAAGATGATGCGGATGAAGAACGTACCGGCCGTTGCCGAGCCGGAGAGGCTGTCGGGGTCCAGCACCGTGTCCTCCCCGTACGCGGTGCCGAGATAGAGGATGTTCTCCGTGAACGCGAAGCCGGCAGCGGTGATGCCGGCAGCGGCTATGCCGGCGACGACGCTGTCGAGATGGCGGCGGCGGAAGAGGAAGAGCAGCAGGATGGCCCCCGCCTTGGTCGTCTCCTCGACGACGGGGGCGATGACGGTGGCACCCAGCGTGTCCGCCTGGTGCGGCGAGTCGACGACGACGGAGGAGGCCAGCCAGTCGGTCGCGAAGCCGTTGGCGAGGATCGCCACCAGCGTCGCGGCGCACGCGCCCCACGCGAAGGCGAAGAGATGGGTACGCCACGGAGCGGGCAGCGGCGCGCTCAGCCAGCGGAACGCGGCCAGCAGCAGCGGTACCGGAAAGAGTGCCAGTCCGAACCCGACCAGCAGGCCCTGCGTACCCGTCTGTTCACGTACCAGTGCCAGGATCATCAGCCCGCACAGGGCGAGCAGCACGATCACCGCTGTGGCGCGCAGGGTGCGCTGGTTCCGCTGCCACCAGGACGGCACCGGATGCGTCTGCATGGGATGCCCGGATCCGCCCTGCCCGGCGTCGTCCATGGGGGCGTACATGCCACCCACCGGGGACGGGTTGGTGGGGTACGGCGCCCGGTCCGACGGAGCGGCCACCTCCGGGTAGTGCGGGGCCGCCGAGGGGACGGCGCCCGGCCCGGGGGGTTGCGGGGGCGGCGCTGCGGGAGCGTACGGAGGCGTCGCGCCGTAGTACGGAGACCCCCCGTATGGAGAAGCCGAACCGTACGGAGCCTGCGGCGAGGGCGGAGACGGCGGTGTGGCGGCGTACGGGGGCGGGTCCGCGGGAGCGCCCTGGTGCGGCGGCGCTTCCGGATTCGCGGGTGCGTACGGGTTCACGGGGGCGTACGGGTTCGCCGGCGCCGGGTCATCCGCGTACGCGGACCCCTGCGCGGGCGGGGGCGTCCGGCCGGGCTCGGGATGTGCTGCCGAATGCGTGCCGTCCTGGGGACGCGGACCACCCCGCTCCGTCTCCGGTACCCGGTCCTGGGGGCTCTCCGGCCGACCAGGACGTGCGGGCGGGACAGGCGCGGGGCCGTCGGAAGGCCCGGGCGTCGTCGGGTTCGGTGGCGCGCCGGGGGCGCCGGTTGCCTCGTCATGCACCCATCGACAGTAACCAGTGTGGGTGACGCATGCTGCGGCACCGCCACAACGACCGTCGGGCGCCGTCGCCCCTCGGCCACCGAGCAGGGTGCGGTCTCAGCGCCGCCTGAAGAGCAGGTCCCGCACCTTGTGCCCCTTGTCCAGCCCCTGTCCCTCGAACCGGGTCAGCGGACGGTTCTCGGGACGGGGTGCGAAACCGCCGTCCGGCTGGGTGTTCTCGTACTCCGGGTGCGCGCTGAGCACTTCGAGCATCTGCTCCGCGTAGTCCTCCCAGTCCGTCGCGCAGTGCACGAGGGCGCCCGGCCGCAGCGGCCCGGCCGCCAGATCCAGGAACTCGGGCTGGAGCAGCCGCCGCTTGTGGTGGCGGGCCTTCGGCCACGGGTCGGGGAAGTAGATCCGCAGTCCGGAGAGCGAGTCGGGGGCCAGCATCTCCCGCAGCAGGATGATCGCGTCACCGTTGCCCACCCGTACGTTGGTGAGGCCCTGCTCGTCGGCGAGGCGCAGCAGATTGCCCTGGCCGGGGGTGTGGACGTCCACGGCGAGTACGCCGGTGGCCGGGTCGCCGGCCGCCATCTGCACCGTGGCCTCGCCCATTCCGAAGCCGATCTCCAGCACGACGGGCAGCTGCGGGTCCCCGAAGAGCTCGCCGAGGTCGATCTTCCGCAGTCCGTCCACGTCGAACCCCCACTGCGGCCACAGCCGCTCCAGCGCCGCCCGCTGGCCCTTGGTGACCCGGCTGCGGCGGGGCTGGAAGCTGCGGATCCGGCGCTCGTGGTGCGACCCGGCCGGATCGGGTGAGGGCCCGGCCCCCGGCGGGAACATCCGGGCCATCACCCGCGGAGCCGGCGCTTGTCCGACACGGGCGTCATCAACTCGCTGCGGACCGTCATCAGCGTCCTTCTGGTCGTCGCCGGGTCCTGCCAGGCCGACCGCGTCGCGGGTGGGATCGTCACTCTGAGGGAAGTCTTTGCTTTCGGACACGATGTTTCAATTTTACGGGGGCGGCTGCGGCGGCGGAGGGACCCGTCAGCCCTCTCCCAGCGCCCGGGCCACCCTCCGCGCGATCTCCCTCCCGATGGGCAGGGACGCGGTTGCCGCCGGCGAGGGCGCGTTGAGGACGTGGATGGTGTGCGGGCCCTCGGCGAAGAGGAAGTCGTCGACGAGCGTCCCGTCCCGCAGCACCGCCTGGGCCCGTACCCCGGCGGGCGCGGGGCGCAGGTCCTCCGCCGTCACCTCGGGCAGCAGCCGTCGTACGGCGGCGGTGAACGCCGGGCGGGAGAGCGAGCGCCGCACCTCACCGGCTCCGTAGCGCCAATGGCGGCGGGCTGTCCGCCAGGTGCCCGGGTGGGTGAGGAGCCGGGCCAGCTCGGCGGGGCGTACGGTCGGCCACGCGTATCCCTCCCGGGCGAGTGCCGGGACGGCGTTCGGGCCGACGTGTACGCCGCCGTGCACGCCGCGGGTCAGATGGACGCCCAGGAAGGGGAACGCCGGGTCGGGTACGGGATAGACCAGCCCCCGCACCAGATGTTCCCGCTCGGGCGCCAGCTCCGCGTACTCGCCGCGGAACGGGAAAATGCGGGCCTGCGGGGCATCTCCGGCAAGTCGGGCGATGCTGTCGCAGTGCAGTCCGGCGCAGTTGACCAGGGCGCGTGCCCGCACCACCGTCCCGTCCGCCGTGCGGACGGCGACTCCGCGGCCCGGGCGGCGGTCGATCGCGGTGACCTGACCGGCGGCGCCGTACTGCACCTCGGCGCCCGCGTCCTGTGCCAGCCGGGCGAGCTGATCGGCGACGGCGACGAAGTCGGCCACGCCCGTCGTCCCGACGTGGATGGCCGCGAGGCCCCGTACATGCGGCTCGTGCTCCGCGATCTGCGCGGGGCCCAGCTCCCGTACCGGGATGCCGTGCTGTCTGCCGCGCTGGATGAGGGCGTGCAGCCGGGGCAGTTCCCGGTGCTCGGTGGCGACGATCAGCTTGCCGGTGACTTGGTGCGGAATCCCGTATTCCGCGCAGAACTTCACCATCTCGGCCGCGCCCTGGAGCGCGAACCGGGCTTTGAGGGAGCCGGGCGGATAGTAGATGCCGCTGTGGATCACGCCGCTGTTCCGCCCGGTCTGATGGCGCGCCGGGCCGGGCTCCTTCTCCAGGACGGTGACCCGGGTGCCGGGTGCCCTGCGGGTGAGGGCATGGGCGGTGGACAGGCCGACGATGCCCGCACCGATCACGAGCACGTCGCAGTCGAGTCTTCCGGACGTCGAGGACACGTCCCCCATCATGAACTGCCTCCGCCTTCCCGACTCAGCTGCCTCCCCACCTCACGCGCCTCTCCAGCCCATATCGTCCCCCGCTCACGGGAGCGACCATCTCTCACGGGGGACACCAGCCGTCACGCCGAAGCCATCAGCCCTCACGCCGGAAACACCAGTCCTTACGCCGGAGCCATCAGCCCTCACGCCGGAGCCACCAGCAGTGGCCGGGCGCGCTCGCGCAGCTCGGCGACCCGGGGCTCGTCCCCGTACGGCTCCAGGCGGTGCAGCAGATCGCGGACGTACTCCGTGGTGCGCGCCGAGGAGATGCGGCCGGCGACTTCCACGGCGCGGACCCCGGCGGCGCAGGCCGCGTCCAGGTTGCCCGACTCCAGTTCGGCGACGGCGGAGACGACCAGCCGCAGCCCGTGCGAGCGGACGAACTCCTCCTTCGGCTGGGAGAGCGCCTTCTCGGTGAACCTGCGCACCTGGCGGGGTGCCTTCAGATCGCGGTAGCACTCGGCGGCGTCGGCCGCGAGCCGGTCGTAGGAGTAGAAGTCGAGCCAGGAGGGGTCGGGATCCCCCTCGCGGGAGCGCTCCAGCCAGCTCTCGGCCGCCGACAGCGCTGCGGCGCACGCCTGGGCGTCGTTCGCCTTGGCATGGGCACGGGCCTCGACGAGCTGGAAGAAGCTCATCGTCCGGGCAGTCGCCAGCCCCCGGTTGCGCTCCAGCGCGGCCTGCGCGAGGTCGACGCCCTCGTCGGCGAAGCCCCGGTAGGTCGCCTGCAGCGACATGGAGGCCAGCACATAGCCGCCCAGGGGCACATCGGCGGCGGCGCGGGCCAGCCGCAGCGCCTGGATGTAGTACCGCTGCGCGGCCTCCTGCTGTCCGGTGTCGAACGCCATCCAACCGGCGAGCCGCGTCAGTTCGGCTGTCGCGCCGAAGAGGGAGCGTCCCACCTCGTCGGTGTAGGCGCCCAGCAGCAGCGGTGCGGCGTCCACCCGAAGGCACTCGGGGACCATGGACGAACGCCAGTCACCACCGCCGTACTTCGAGTCCCAGCGGCGCGCCTCGTCCGCCGCTTCACGCAGCTTGGAGACGTCGGTGTGCCCGACGCGCAGCGGGGTGCTGGCCCCGTCCACGTCGCCGTCCCGTCCGTCCCGGCCCTCCCGCAGCCGCCCTTCGGCCATGGCCAGGAGCCCGCCGTTCGCGGCGGAGTCCGCTCTGGCCCCGTCGCCGGACGGGTGCGCCCCCTCCAGATATTCGACGTGGCGGGCGACCGAACTGTCGGCCGGGGTTATGAGCCAGCGCGAGGCCGGGGTGGCATATGCGCTCACGGCGAACGAGCCGGCGAGGGACTGCCAGATGCTGCCGCCGCCGCGCCGCCCGGCGAGATCGAGCCGGTAGAGGTCGGTGGCCGACTTGACGGCGGCGCCGACATCGCGCGGGAAGGCCAGCCCGACCTCGGGGGTCGGATCGGCGTCCGCGAGACCGATCTCGTGCAGCGGCACCGGACGGCCGAGCTTGCTGCCGATGGCAGCCGCGATGAGGTGGGGCGCCGCTCCTTGCGGCACCATCCCCTTCGACACCCAGCGGGCCACCGACGTCTTGTCGTACCGAAGAGTGAGGCCGCGTTGGGCCCCCAGATCGTTGACCCGTCGGGCGAGTCCGGCGTTGCTGATTCCTGCGAGGGCGAGGACGGTGCCGAGCTTCTCATTCGGCCCGCGTGACTCCCTGGACATGCGCACCCCTGACCACACCGACGACCGCCCCGCGGCTGTAGCGCGGGGCCCCCTCCCGTCACTGCGCACTGCGCGGCGCGGAAAGCACTGCGAACACAGCGTAGTTCGCCGCATCCCGACCGTTAAGAGGCGTCATGCCGGATGGCGAGATCTATGTCCGTACGCGTGTACGTGCGGGGGTCACGTGCCACCCCCATGCTGCCCCGCGCGAAGCGGCTGGAATCATGCGCGCCGTCCGCGGGACGTACGACTTCTCCGGCGCCGGTCGCCGTGCCCCTGGCGTGTGGCCGTGCGCCCACTCATGCGCCTGCCGGACCCGAAGGGGGGAGCGGTTCGATGGGAGTCGCGTGGGTCGGCCCGCTGCACAGGATCAGTGGGCTGGGGGACACCGCCGTCTCATTCCCCGCGGACGGCGGTCCGGGCCGGGAGGTGCGCAATGCCCCTCCCGGCCCGGCAACGGGACGGGGCGGGAACGAAGTTCGAGGCGCGGGTCTCGCCGGCGGACGAGCAACGCGGACAGGCCGCGGCCGTCCCCTCGAAGAGCCCGCGCGGAAGAGCGCGGAAGGGCCGCGGCACCGGGGCGGACGTGGCCTTTCCGTCGGTAACAGAGGTGGGTACGGAGATCGCTCGGAGGCGCCGTCGTCATGGGCGTCTCCGGGTGACCGCTGCCTCGCCGCAACGCGCGGCGCAGCACGGTGTCTGCCGCGCCTCGGCGTCACCGTCCCGGCGCCGCCCGCTGCCTTCGCCCGGGGTGTCCACTTCTGTGGCGCCCCCGCCCGGAGCGTGCGGCCGGCGCCCGGAAGCGGCCACGTCCGGAACGCTGCTTGCCGTGTGCTCCCTCCCATGCTTCTGTGCCCCGCGCATGCGACGGGCCCGCGCGCCCCGCGCGTACGGTCCGTGCGGATCGTGCCCGGCTGTCCCGCTCGCCCCGGTTGCCTTCGGTACGCCGCCCGTTCGCTGTTGCGTAGCGAGGGGGCAAGACGGCTGTTACGGCGTCGCGGAGGCCGTTCATATTTGGCCGAATGACATCGGTCGCGTGTGCCGTGCCGGGTGCGGACGCCACTGGTATATGCCGCTGCCGATTCGGCAACTCGACGGCCCGGCAACGGCCGCTCGGGGGCGCTGGGCGGTGCGCGAGGGGCGGCGTACTGAGCTGAGGTATGCGCCCCTTACACGCCTCCTGCGCGCCACTCTCGTGGCACCATAGCCGCAACGGCAGCAGGTTTCCCGGACGGCAGACACCCGCCGCTCCAGGCGCCCGCGCGGTGCGCAGACAGCGGTGGAGTGACGCGAAGGCAGGCGGCGATGCGTTGGTTGGTGGGGTGGAGCAGCGCCGCGGCATCGCCCGACCGCCGTCGCGGATCCGCCCGCAGCACCGCCAACTCCGGCCGCTCGGCAACCGGTTCCGCCGACGCCTACGCCGATCGCCACACCGGCCGCGATCCTCGTGAGTCGTACCGCCCGTACGACTCTCATGACCAGCACAACTCCCACCACCCGTACAACTCCCGTGACCCGTACGACTCCTACGGCCCCTACGGGCACGCCCCGCACACCGCGCACATCCCCGACGGGAGTGACGGAGTCCTCCAGCCCGTCGGCGCACAGGTGCTGTGGAGCGGACCCGACCCGCTGTGGGCCGTCGGCGACTGGCGGCCGGACGAGATCCGCGTCGTCGAAGCCCAACCGGGCAACCGGCTCGCGGTGTTCGGCTGCTGCGGCGCCAGCGACGACGAGCTGCGCCTCGGCCTGGTCGCCGCGCGCGGCGGAGCGTTTCGTCACCTGACCGCCTGGCCCGGCAGCTATACCGCGGTCGCCTGCGTGGGCCGCCGGATCACCATCGCGGCCGACCTCGCGGGCGCCCGGCCCGTCTTCCACACGCCCTGGGCGGGCGGCACCGCCTATGCGACCGCCGCGCTGCCGCTCGCCGATCTCGTCGAGGCCGAACTGGACTTCGGGCACCTGGCCGCTCTGCTGGCCTGCCCCGAGGCGGCCGAAGCGCTCGGCGAGGGCACCCCCTACCGCGGGGTGCGGCGGGTGCCGCCGGGGCACGCGCTGATCGTGCGGGACGGCGGCAGCCGCGAGGTCGCCAGCTACGAGTCGTCCGCCTCACTCGTCGTCGGCGCCCCGCCCGTCGATCCGGAGGCAGCGGTCGCGGGCGTGCGGGACGCGCTCGTGGACGCCGTACGGGCCCGGCTCACCGCGCCCCGCCACGCGGCCGAACAGGACGTTGACGTAGGGGCCGTACGCGATCCGGGGCCGGTGCCCGGCATGGGCCCCGCCGACCGGCAACGTGCGCGGGGCGGCCCGGCACCCGGCGTCGGCGCCGACCTGTCCGGCGGGCCCGCGTCCGGCACCCTCGCGCTGCTCGCCGCCGGGCTGCCAGGTACGCCCGGCACCGTCTTCGGCTCCGGCGCGGCGAGCGCGGGCGAGCGGCTGCTGGCGGTCACCTTCAACGACCTCACCCTGAGCAGCGCCGCGAACCTGGCCGGCACCACGGCCGACCCGCCCGGCACCGCGAGCGCCGACAGCCATCTCGCCGAGCTGGAACGGGCGCACGCCATCGCGGAGAACCCGCGGCTGCGCCATGTCGTGGTGACCGGCAGCGAGGAGACGCTGCCCTACGCGGATCTGGAGAACGGCCCCCTCACCGACGAGCCCGGCCCCTCCCTGGTGACCGCGGAACGCCACCGGCACCGCCTCTCCGCAGGCAGCGCCGACCACTTCCTCGGTTCGGGCGCCCGCCAGGTCCTCGACGCGCACCCCGCCCGCCTGGCCGATCTGTTGTTGGACCGGCGCCGCCGCCATCTGGTGCGGCCCGTCGCCGCGTTGGCCCGCGCCGAGGGACAGTCGGGCGGGCAGGTCTCGGGCCGCTCACTGCTGGTGCCCGTGACCATCTACCGGGCGGCGCGCAGGCTGGCCCGTACGCCCTACCGCGACGGGGTCGTGGAGACCGCGGCGCAGCTGCGCGACAGCTCGTTCACGGCTGCCGCCTTCGCGCCGTACCCGGAGGGTGGCGAGAGCGCTGTGGACGCCTCGGTCGCCGCGCTCACCTGGTGCCGCCCCGGGCCTGCGGCGCGCTGGCTGACGGGGGAGGCACTGGCGGAGGTCTCACTGCGGCTGGAGGCCGCCGCGCAGGCCCGGCCCTCCGTCGAGCGCCCCGGTGAACGGCGGGCCCGGGCAGCGCTGGCCCGCGCCGCCGCCGACCACCGGGTGCTGGAACAGGCCGCGGAGATCCGCAACCAGCGGCTGCACGCTCCGTTCTTCGACAACCAGGTTGTCCGTTCGGCGAGGGAGTTGCCCGAAGCACTCCGCGTACGCCCGGGAGCGCGCGCCTCCATACTGCGTGCCGCCCTCGCCGGTGCGGGCGTGCACGGACTCCCTCCCGGCTGGGGCGCCCCTACCCACGCCACCCACCACGCCGCCCTCCGCGCCGGTGTGCGGCTGGCCGCCGAACAGTTGCTGGAACTCTTCCGTGCGCCGCTGCTGGCCGAGGCCGGACTGGTGGAGGCCCGCGTCGTACGCCAGGCCGTCCAGCGGGTGGCCAGGGGCGAACAGTTGCCCGTGGAGGGCATCGCCGACCTGGTCTCCATGGAACTGTGGCTGGGCCGTCTGCTGGCGCGGCGCGGCACCTGCTGGACCGGTTCTGCAGCGCCCCGCCACCGCGCCGCTGCGGCGGGCGTCCACCCGGACGCCCGCTACGAACGAATTCTTCCGCCCACTGCCGGGTGATCCCGAAGAGGCGCTCGCCTGGGGAAGGCGGCGCTCGGTGGGGGAGTCCGGGGGCGCCTGCCGGAAAATGTGGCGGCGGTGTGTGCGGCTGCGGGGACAATGGGCCCGTGCGGTATCTGATCCTGGGGGCGAGCGAGGCCCACGACGAGGCCGGCCGGCCGCTCCCGCTGGGCGGGCAGCGGCTGCGTGCGCTGCTCGCCGCCCTCGCACTGCGCTCCCACAGCCGCGCTCCCACCTCTCCGGACACACTGATCGACGAGGTGTGGGCGGACGGGGAGCCCGGCACGATGCCGGAGAACGCGCCTGCCGCGCTGCAGGCGCTCGTGGGCAGGCTGCGCCGGGTTCTCGGCAAGGACGCCGTCGAATCGCTGGCCGGCGGCTACCGGCTGCGGGTCGACCCGCAGCACGACGAGGTCGATCTGATCCGCTTCGAACGCCTGGCCGCCGAGGGCGAGCGCGCACTTGAGGCCGGGGACGCCGAACAGGCCGCCGCCGCGCTCCGCGAGGGTCTCGCACTCTGGCGCGGCCCCGCCCTCGCCGACCTGCCCGGCCGCACCCGCGTCGCGGCCCGCGCCGAAGCGCTGCGGCACACCGCGCTGCAACGCCGTCTCACGGCCGACCTCGCCCTCGGCCGCGCCGCCCGGGTGCTGCCGGAGCTGCGCGAGCTGGCGCCCGAACATCCCCTCGACGAGCCGTTGCAGACGCTGTATCTGCGCGCCCTGCACGAGAGCGGCCGTACGGCGGAGGCACTGGCCGGCTACGAGTCCGTACGCCGCGGCATAGCGGCCCGCCTGGGCGCCGACCCCGGCCCCGAACTGCGCGCCCTGCACGCCGAACTGCTGGCCGCCGGTACGCCGACCGGCACCTCGCCCGACAGAACCGGCACCTCGACCGGCACTGCCGTGCCCCGCTCCGGCGCCGCGCCGCCAGGGTCCTCCCGTTCTGCGCCGCCAGGGTCCTCCAGCGCCGCGCCGCCGGAGTCCCCTTCTGCGCCACCGGAGTCGCGCCCAACGCCGCCGGGTTCCGGCACCTCGACCCCGGGATCGCGCTCCGCACCTCCGCACTCCCAGGGCGAGCACAGCTCCCTCGGATCCTCCGGAGCACTCAGCTCCCCTGAGCCCCCTGAGCCCGTCGGATCCCCCGACTCACGCGACTCCGCCGAATCCCCCACATCCCTCAGGCCGCAGTGTGCCGACGAGAGTGCCCGGCCTCGACTCGGCAACCTCCGCGCACGGCTGACCAGTTTCGTCGGTCGTGAGGCGGACATCGCCGCCATCGGCGCCGATCTCGCCGCCTCCCGGCTGGTCACCCTGATCGGGCCGGGCGGCTCGGGCAAGACCCGGCTGGCCGAGCAGGTTGCCGCGACATCGGCCGCCGCCGACCCCGCGCCGTATCCCGACGGCACCTGGCTGGTGGAGCTCGCACCGCTCGACCACCCCGCAGCCGTGCCGGGCGCCGTGCTCAGCGCCCTCGGCCGCCGGGTGACGTCGCTGTCCACGGCCGCCACCGAGGGCACCCGTTCGCTGGGCGGCGAGGCGGACCCGACTGCGCTGCTGGTCGAACACCTGGAGCAGCGCGGTCTGCTGCTGGTGCTCGACAACTGTGAGCACGTCGTCCACGCCGCCGCCACCCTCGCCGAGACGCTGCTGGCGCACTGTCCCGGACTCACCGTGCTGGCCACCAGCCGCGAACGGCTCGGCATACCGGGGGAGACGGTGCGCCCGGTCGAGCCGCTGCCGCCCGCACCGGCACACCGCCTGTTCGCCGACCGCGCCGCCGCGGCCCGCCCCGGGTTCCGTACGAGCGAGGACCCGGAGGCCGTCGCCGAGATCTGCCGCCGCCTCGACGGACTGCCCCTCGCGATCGAGCTGGCGGCAGCGCGGCTGCGGTCGCTCACCCCGCGGCAGATCGCCGACCGCCTCGACGACCGCTTCCGCCTGCTGACCAGCGGCAGCCGCACCGTACTGCCGCGCCAGCAGACCCTGCGGGCCGTCGTGGACTGGTCCTGGGACCTGTTGGACGAGCGCGAACGTACCGTCGTACGCAGGCTGTCCGTCTTCGCCGGCGGCTGCACCCTCTCCGCTGCCGAACATGTGTGCGCGGACGGGGCCCCGGAGGACGCCGGGCGGTCACCCGCGCCGGACACCCACCCGGAACAGATCCACCCTGACGACGTACTCGACCTGCTCTCGGCACTCGTGGACAAGTCCATCCTGGTCGCCGACCAGCCGCCCGCCCTCACCGGCACCGGCGTGCGCTACCGGATGCTGGAGACGATCCACGACTACGCCCGCGAGCGCGCCGCCGAACACCCGGCCGACCGGGAGGCGGCCGAGGAACGGCACACCGCCCAGATCCTCCGCTTCGCCAACGCCGCCGAACCCCGGCTCCGCTCCGCCGAACAGCTCTCCTGGCTGCCGAGAGTCGAGGCCGACCTGGACAACATCCGCGCCGCCCTGCACCGCTCGCTGCGCAACGAGGACCGCGAGACGGTCGTCGCGCTCGTCCGCGTGGCCGGCTGGTTCTGGTGGCTGCGCAACTACCGCGACGAGGGAGCGCACTGGGTCGAGACCGTCCTGTCGATGTTTCCCCCCACCGCGGAGGAGCGCGACCCGGAGGAGGAGCTGCTCTTCCGGGAGTTCCAGCTGCTGGACTACTTCCTGCTGTCCGAGCACTACACCCAGGAGCTGCTCACCGACCCGCACCACCAGACCGTCGCCAAAGAACTGGTCGCGGCCTTCCGGCAACCCGGCCCTGCTGCCGCCCGCTTCCCGGGCATGCTCTGGCCCTTCACCGGCTATCTGATCGAGGGCAGCAAGGGCGTCGCGGCCCTGATGGACCTGTCCGTCGCCAACTGCCGCCGCTACGCCGAGCCGTGGGGGCTGGCCGTGGCGCTGCTCTTCCGCGCCCATGTGCGGATGGACCTCCCCGGCGGAGTGGCCGCCACCAAGGACGACCTGCCCGAGATCAGCGCCCTCGCCGACAGCACCGGCGACCGCTGGCTGCTGAGCCAGCTGTGCGGACTGCGCGCGGAGGTCGCCCTCCAGGAGGGGCGTTACGACGACGCACGCGCCGAGTGCGAGACCGCCCTGCGCTACGCCCAGCAGCTCGGCGCCCTCACCGAGATGCCGGTGCTGCTCGCCCGTATCGCCGACATCTGGTTCCGCCGCGGCGATACGGAACAGGCCGACCAGCTCGCCCGCCGGGCCATCGAGGACGCCGAACGCCTCGGCATCCGGGACGCACTGACCATCGCGGTCTTCGTCCGCGCGGTCGCGGCGACCGAGGCGGGTGACATCGAACGGGCCCGCGACCTCCACAGCCAGAGCCGGAAGAACGCGTCCGTCGGCACACCGCCCGCGATGTTCGAGGTCATGTTGCGGATGCTGGACGCCCGCATCACCGCCTCCGAGGGGCCGGATCTGCTTCCCGACGCCGTCCGCAAGATACGTACCGCGATTCGCATCGGGCTGGAGATCGGCATCCCGGAAAGCCTCGTCGGTCAGGCGCTGCTCACCGCCGGCTACATCCTGCACCTGAACGGCCGCCACCCGTTGGCCGTCCAGTTCGCCGACGCGGCCCAGCGACTCCGGGGCGAGCTGCCCGCGAGCGTCCCCGAACTCCGCATCGACGGCACGATCCGCGCCTACCCCTCCGCTGCCGCCGACGCCGGGGCGGACGGGACCGAGGGGGCGGGCGGGGCCGAGGGGACGGAGAGGGCTGATGGGACGGAGGGGGCCGACGGGCGACCGCCGCTCACCGCCGTCGAGGCCGTCGAGCGCCTGGACGAGCTGTGTGCCCAGCTCGCCGCCGACAGCTCCACCGAGGGCGCCCCGCCCGCTGCCGAGGGCTGACGTTCCACCACCAGCCGTACCTGGCGTTCGCCGGTGCTGGAGCTGAGCGTCACGGTGTCCCCCGTCACCCTGACGAGGTGGTGCTCGGCCGGCGGAGGCGGCGGCGGTGCGGGGCGGTGCCTCGGGGGCGGGGGCAGCGGCCCGGGCGCCGGTGGCTCGGGCGGCGCCGGTCCGGACTGCGGCGGTCCGGACTGCGCGGGGGCTCGGCCGGATCGACCGGTTCCGGTTGCTCCGGCTCCGGTGCGGGCCGCGGTTCGGCCTGCGGCGTCATCGGATCGGGTGCGGGCGGCTCGGGCTTCGGCTCTGGGGGCCGGGGCTCGGTCCGGGGCGCGGGGTCCGGCTTCTCGGGCGGCTGTCCGGGCGCGGCAGGCGGCGCCGGGTGCCGTGCCTCAGGCTTCTTGGGAGGCTCGCCGTCGCCTCCGGACAGCGCGTATGCGAGCGCCGCACCGGCCGCCGCCGCCACACCGAACCCCATACCGGCCTTCGCGGGGGCGCCGAGCCCTTCCGACGCCGCACCGCCCGCCCCGGCTCCGGCCCCGGCACCCGCACCTCCGCTTCCGGCGCCACCGACCGCAGCGCCACCTGCACCGCCCCCGGCTGCGCTTCCTGCGCCCCCCGGGCTTCCCGCTGCCGTGCTTCCCGCTGCCGCGCCGCCCGTGGCCGCCGTCGTCGCACCGCCGCCGATCAGCGCCGCGAAGGCTTTGGCGCCGCCCGCCGTCCCGAACCAGCCGACCAGGGCCAATGGGACCAGCAGCCTGAGGTGCTCGTTGAGGTCCTTGACCTCCGACGCCGCCTGCCGACATGCCGGGCACTCCTCCAGATGCCGGGCCAGCCCGCGTTCGGCACGCATCCGCAGCCCGCCGCGCGCATAGGCCCCGAGCCGGTCGGCGTACCGCGCGCACTCGCCGCCTTCCGTCAGTGCCTGGTTCACATGCGCCTGGAGGTACGCCTGCTTGAGATGCTCCCGCGCCCGGTGCGCCGCCGTCGCCGTGGCCCCCCCCGCGGGACTTGCCCAGCAGCGGCGCCACCTCCTGCGGCGGTACGCCCTCGACGGCGGTGTGCCACAGCAGTATCCGGTCGTACTCGGACAGGCTGCGGAACGCCCGTACCACCAGCTTCTGTTCGGCCTCCCGCATCGCCCGCACCTCGGCGCCCAGCTCGAGGGTGTCCTCGTCGCGCGCCGCGGAGGCCGCGGAGGCCGACTGTGCGAAGGCGGCGAAGTCGTCCACCAGCCGCTCCCGCCGCCGGGTCCGCGCCCAGTTCGCCCCCACATGCCGTACGGAGGCGAGCAGATAGGCCCGCACCGACGCCTCGGGGCCCTTGCCGCCGCGTACGGCCTGCAAGGTGCGGGCGAAGACCTCGCCCGTCAGGTCGTCCGCCGTGTCCGCGTCCCGGCAGCACGTACGGGCATAGCGGCGCACCGGCTCGGCGTGCCGCCTGTACAGCTCCTCGTACGCCTCGTTGTCGCCCTCCCGCATCCGGGAGAGCAGCTCCATGTCGGAGGCACCATGCCTGCCGGGTCCGCCACCATGCCTGCCGCGCCTGCTGCCACGCCCGCCGTGCCGGCCAGGCGCCCCTGAAGTGTCCTGCCGCCTGCGCTGCTCGGGCACCTGGCGCGATACCGACTGCTCGGGCACCCCCCTGGGGGCACTGCCAGGCCGAAGGCTGGGGGAGGGATCCGGACGGGGCTCTCCCGGCCCCCGCTCCTTGTCACCGCCCATAGCCGCGACTTCCGTACCCGCCCCGCGCGCTGACCATCGCGTCAGCGTGGCACAGCGCCGCAGGGCGGGAACCGGACAAGCAGACCAACCACCCGTTCGGGTACAGACACCCGGCTCTGCGAATGCCGAGGGCATGCTCCCCTGCTGACCTGGTGCTCAGCCCTCAGTGCGCCGCTGCGGAAGGCTGCTCAGCGCGCACTACGGGAGCGCAGCCCCTCCAGCAGGATGTCCAGCAGCCGCGTCGAGGCGGCGGCCTGCTGCGCAGCGTCCGGCAGCGAGGGAGCGGCGGTCGCTATCACCAGCAGCACATCGCCCACCGTCACGTCCGGGCGCAGCTCGCCCGCTTCCCGCGCCCGCTCGACCAACTGCCCGACGACCTCCAGCAGTTCCGCCGCTCCCGGGTCATCTCCCAGGTCGTACGCGGCCGAGGACTCGCTCGCCGCGCTGGGACGTTCCACCAGCCGCAGGTCCGGATGCGTCCCCTCGGCAGGCGTCGGAGCCTCGGTGTAACCGCTCAGCACGGAGGTGCGCTGCTGCGGCACCCGCAAGGCGCTGTCGGGCCGGGTCTCAGCGCGGAGTATCCGCGGCGGCAGCAGTCGCCCCGCTCCCGAGGCGACAGAGGTACGCAGGAAACGGGAGAGCGCCGACCAGGGCTCCTCCTCCTGGCCCAGCGCGGCCCGCGCCTGCTCCGTCAGCCGCGCGGTTTCTTCCTCGGCTATCCGCCTGACCAGCACGTCCTTGCTCGGGAAGCGGCGGTAGACCGTCCCGACCCCCACCCGTGCCCGACGCGCGACGTCCTCCATCGGCGCGCCGTAGCCCAGCTCGCCGAAGACCTCGCGTGCGGCGCGCAGTACATGCTCGAGATTCCGCTGCGCGTCCACCCGCAGCGGCGTCGTCCGCGCAGCAGCCGTGGCAGCCGTGGCGTGCGCGGTGGTCTGGCCCTCCGGAACAGCGGAGACAGCGGTCGGCGCCGCCCCAGCATGAGAGCCGTGAATACCCTGAATGTGCATCGTTGTTCCCCCGGAAAATCCATGTCTCCCCCCGGAGACCCCCGCGTCCGCGGGGTCGGAATGCGGCGCACTGGTCCATAGGCCGCACCCGCTGGGATACGAACATAGTTGAGCCCACCCTGAGAGAGAAGAGGGCGTCCCGGCACGGCCGTTTGGCCCTGACCCGCCCGAACCGGCCGCACCCCGCCCTTGCGCCCCTTGCGCCCCCTGCGCCCCAGCCGTGACCTGCAACGACCACTCTCCGTACGACATCGGTGATACGGAGAGCGCCCGGCGCACACCGGTCACATGATTGACGTGTCCTGTGGACAAACGAGGGGCCGAGGGTGCGTCATGGTCAGGTGACGAAGGCCACGAAAGAACCTGCGAAACCCGCGCGCATCCTCGTCGTCGGCGGCGGCTACGTCGGGATGTACACAGCGCTGCGCCTCCAACGCAGACTCAAGCACCGACTCCGGCAGGCCGCCCGCCCCGGCGAGGCCCTCGCTCCGGATGCCTCGGCCGTGCCCGGTACGCCCGGAGCGCCGAAGGATGCGGCGAACATGCCCGCTGTGCCGAGCACGCCGGATGCGCCGGGTGGGCCGGTCGCCGCATCGCTCGAGTCCGCCGACGGGGTCATCATCACGATCCTGGACCCCGATCCGTACATGACGTACCAGCCGTTCCTGCCCGAGGCTGCCGCCGGCTCGATCTCTCCGCGCCATGTCGTCGTACCGCTGCGCCGGGTGCTGTCGCACTGCCAGGTCATCGTGGGTGAGGCCCGCAGCATCGACCCCGACCGCCGTGTCGCGCACATCAGCACCCTCGTCACTTCGGAGGCCGACGCGGCCCGCGCGGCCCAGGCGGCACCCGGGGAACGGCCCGAGCCGCAGACCCTTGAACTGCCCTACACGGAACTCGTGCTGGCGCCCGGTTCCGTCTCCCGCACCCTCCCCGTCCCCGGCCTGGCCGAGCACGGCATCGGCTTCAAGACCGTCGAGGAGGCCATCGGGCTCCGCAACCATGTGCTCGAACAGCTCGACATCGCCTCCTCCACCCGCGACCCCGCGATCCGCGACGCAGCGCTCACCTTCGTCTTCGTCGGCGGCGGCTACGCAGGCGTCGAAGCGCTGGCCGAACTGGAGGACATGGCGCGCTACGCCTGCCGCTACTACCACAACATCTCCGCGGACGATCTGCGTTTCCTGCTCGTGGAGGCCAGCGACCGGATCCTGCCCGAGGTCGGCGAGGAGATGGGCGGCTACGCCCTGCGTGAGCTGCGCGCCCGCAACATCGACGTACGCCTCGGGACGCGCCTCGACTCGTGCGAGAAAAGGGTCGCCGTCCTCAGCGACGGCTCCCGGCATCCCAGCCGCACCCTGGTGTGGACGGCAGGCGTCAAACCCCACCCCCTGCTGGCCCGCACCGGACTGCCCCTCACCGCTCGCGGCAAGCTCAAGTGCGAGGCCACGCTGCGCGTCGAGGGCACGGAACACGCCTGGTCAGCGGGCGACGCTGCGGCCGTCCCCGACCTCACGGCGGACCCGGCGGCGAGCTCGGCGGCGGACCCGGCCAAGGCGTCCGGCCCAGCGGCGCACAACGGCGCGGAACCGCCGTTGTGCGCCCCCAACGCGCAGCATGCAGTACGCCAAGCACGCCGCCTTGCCGACAATCTCGCGGCGGTGTGCGAAGGCCAGGAACCCACCCCCTACCGGCACTCCTACGCGGGCTCGGTCGCCTCCCTCGGACTGCACAAGGGGGTCGCGCACGTGTACGGACGGAAACTCAAGGGCTACCCTGCCTGGTTCATGCACCGCGCCTATCACCTCAGCCGGGTGCCGACCTTCAACCGGAAGGCACGCGTGCTGGCGGAATGGGTGCTCTCCGGCCTGTTCAAGAGGGAGATCGTCTCTCTCGGCTCGCTGGAGCACCCCCGTGCCGAGTTCGAACTCGCGGCGGGCACCGAACGGCGCCCCGACGAGAACTGAGGGTTCCACCGGCACGGTGGGCCACACTGGGCATGTGACCATGGGTGGGCCCGCGTCTGCGAAGCGTGACCCCAAGCGGCCCCGAGCGACCCGAGCGAACACAGCGAACCACACAAGGAATCGGACGACGTGAACTTCACGCGCTGGAGCGCCCGACTGCCCGGCACACAGCGGCGCACCGCTGCCGCCCAGGCCGCGATAAAGGCGCGAGCGCAGTCGACCGAGACCTCCGCCGGCAGCACGGACGGCGGCAGCACGGACGACGCCGCCGAAAGCACCGGCGGCGAGCGCCCCGGCAGCACCGGCACGGGCAGCGACGGCACCGACAGCGGCACCGAGGACAGCGGCCCAACCCCCGCCGCGCCGGGGGAAGCCGACGGCGGAGCGACAGCCGATCCCACAGCGTCCGACCAGCGTGTACCCGGCCGGCCCGTGCCCGACCAAGCGGTGCCGGGTCAGCAGGTGCACCCGGACGAGGACGCTTCGGACACCCCCACCGTGCCCGCTGCCCGCAGCCGTCCGCACGCGGAGGCCGACCCGGGGCCGAACACCGAGGCCGACTCCGGACTCGAACCCGAAAGAGCGGCGCAGCGCAGACGTGCCATCGATGCGCTCCCCGTCCGTGCGCTGCTCGGCCAGGTCCCCGCGCTGGCCGCTGTCGTATACGGGCCCGAGCACCGCATCGCGTTCGTCAACGAGGTCTACACCCAGGTCTTCGGCCCCCGCCCCACGGGCGCAGCGGCCCGGGAGGCCCTGCCCGAGCTGGTCGAGCTCGGCCTGCTCCCGCTGATGGACCAGGTCCGGCGCAGCGGTCGGCCCCGTACGGTCAAGTCCCGCCGCGTACCCCCGCAGCCGGGCGCGACGGGCAGCAGACGCCGCCCCGGGTACTACACCTTCACATGCACCCCCATCACCACATCGGGTGACAGCGGCGTGCTGATCTTCGCCGCCGACGTCACCGACCAGGTGGAGGCGGTGGAACGGCTGCGCGCCAGCGAACGCCGCCAGCGCGAGGCCGCCGTCACTCTTCAGCGCAGCCTGCTGCCCCAGGAGTTGGAGCAGCCCGACGACCTGCGCGTCGCCGCCACCTACCAGCCGGGCGGCACGGACGCGGCCGTCGGCGGCGACTGGTACGACGTCATCACCCTCGGCGCGGGCCGCACAGCACTGGTCATCGGCGACGTCATGGGCCGCGGCGTGCGCGCCGCCGCCGTCATGGGCCAGCTCCGCACAGCCGTCCGCGCCTACGCCCGGCTCGATCTGCCGCCGCACGAGGTCCTGCAACTCCTCGACGGCCTCGCCGCCGAGATCGACGCCTCCCAGATCGCCACCTGCGTCTACGCCGTGCACGACCCCAACGAGGGCCGCCTCAGCTACGCCTCCGCCGGGCATGTGCCCATCCTCGTACGCGACCACGACGGCACCGTCCACCGCGCCACCGAGCACACCGGCCCGCCGCTGGGCACCGGCGGCTGGCTGCACACTTCCGGGAGCCTGCCGCTGCCCGAGGGCGCCACTGCCGTCCTCTACACCGACGGCCTGATCGAACGCCGGGACGCCGACATCGACGAGGGTGTGGACGCGCTGGAGAACGCCTTCGCGGGCGCCACCGGCTCCCCCGACATCATCTGCGACCGGCTGCTGCGCGCCCTGGGCATCAGCGAGGACCACGACGACGACGTGGCGCTCCTCGTCTTCCAGCGCCCGGTACGCACCGGCCCCGACGCCGAGCTGTTCCACGACGCGGCGCTCGACCTGCTCGGCGGCACCGAAGCGGCCCCGCGCGCCCGCGCCTTCGCCTCCGGCGTCCTGGCCTCCTGGCGCTTCCCCACCGAACTCCGCGACCTCGGGGTGCTGGCCGCCAGCGAACTGGTCGCCAACTCCCTCCAGCACGGCACCCCGCCGATGCGGCTGCTGCTACGCCGTACCGACCGCCGACTGATCATCGAGGTCACCGACGGCGACGAGCGCCTCCCCCGCCGCTGCCGCGCCGAGCCTGGCGACGAAGCCGGACGCGGCATCTCGATCATCGCCACGATCGCCTCGGCTTGGGGGAGCCGCCGCACCCCGGGCGGCGGCAAGTCGGTCTGGTGCGAGTTCGCCCTCCCGGGCAGGTAGCCGACGTACGGTGCGGCAGGGGCGATCCCGATCCGGATCGGTCCCTGCCGCTCGTCACCGACCCGCGCCGACGAGGCTGTCCTCAGGAGCCGGACGGACCGCATCGCCGCGCGCCACGATGACCGACCCGGGCCGGTCCTGACGCTCGGACAGCCGTCGCCCCAGCACCAACGCGAGCCCCGTCACGCCCAAGCAGCACACGACCAGCAGCACGATGTACGCCGACCAGGCCCCGGCCGCGGCGAGCGCACCGCCCACCGCAGGACCCACGGCCAGCGCCAACTGCTTGACCAGCGCGAAAGCCGAGTTGTACTGCCCGACCAGACGTGCCGGAGCCAGGTCGGCGACCAGCGGCGCCACCGTCGGCGAGAGCATCGTCTCGCCGAGTCCGAACAGCGCGTACGTACCAATGAGCAGCGCAGTAGCCACAGCCTGCGCCCCGTGCACAAACCCGGAAGCTCCCGCAGCCAACCACGCGACGGTCCAGATCAGTCCCACCAGCGCGACGACCCTGCTACGCCGCCGCCCCTCCACCAGCCGCAGCACCACGAACTGCGCCAGCACGATCACCGCTGTGTTGGCGGCCAGCGCGATCCCCAGCGTGGAGGTAGAGATCCGCGTGACGTCGACCGCGTACGCCGACAGCCCCGACTCGAACTGGCCGTAGCAGGCGAAGAAGATCACGAACCCCAGCACACACAGCAGCACCATCGACCGGTCCCGCAGCAGCACGCCCCAACCGGAGTCGCGCGCGCCACTCTCCGCCCCGGCAGTCGCCACAGGGCGCCCCACCCGCACCGTCACCAGCACGGCGAGCAGCACGAGGAACATCGTCGCCTCGATGACGAACAGCAGGGTGAAGCTGGCCGGCTCGTGCTCGTCGACGAGCATTCCGCCCAGCAGCCCGCCGACACCCAGCCCCAGGTTGTTCAGGAAGAACTGAGTGGCGAAGGCACGCGACCTCGATCCCGCCGTCGAGCACCACACGATCATCGTCGCGAGCGCGGGCTGGAGCACGGCGATACCGGCGCCCATCACGGCGGATGCGGCCAGTACGGCGGGCCCGCTGGTCGCCAGCCCGAACCCCAGCGCACCCAGCGCGGCCGAAACCGCACCGACGACAACCACCACCAACGGTCCGCTCCGGTCGATCACGCGCCCCGTGAAGGGCAGCACGAGCAGCGCGGCGGCGGCGAACGCCGCGAGCACCGCACCTGCGGTGCCGTCGCCGAGCTCCCGCACCCGCGCCACGTACACGAAGAGGAACGGCACCGTGAAGCCGTTGCCGAAAGCTGCCAGCGCGTTACCGAGCTGGATCCGCCGCAGAGCGGCGGCCGTCGCCGTGGTCACACTCACCTGCCTGAGTCGAGAGATGTACAAGGGATACAGCTACGAAGACTTCGAAGCTAAAGTTCGATGCTAAAGAATACACACAGCAAGCGTTTAGAGCGAACGAGTCATCGTGCGATACTGCGCACATGCCGGACCGACAGCCGACGCTCGACGAGCAGATCGCCATCTACCAGCGGGAGTACCGCGACCTCGACCCCCAGGTGGAGAAGGTGGTCAACGCTCTGAGCAGGCTGGACCGCCGGATGAGCGTGGCTTACGGGCGCCAACTCGCAACGCTCGGCCTCAGCAGCCCGGAGTGGGAGGTCCTCAAGGAGCTCGTCATGGCCGGCAGCCCCTACCAGCTCTGGCCCGGCACCATCGCCAAGCGGCTCGGCCTCACCCCTGCGGCGATGACCCACCGCATCGACCGGATGCTCACCCAGGATCTGGTCACCCGCGAGCGCGACCCCGACAACCGGGTCCGCGTGATCATCGGCCTCACCGACACCGGCCGCGAGAAGTGGCTCGAGGTCATGCGCATGGCGTCGGCCTTCGAGGAAGACCTCCTCCAAGACCTCTCCACCGACGAGCGCGTACAACTCGGCGAGCTCCTCACCCGCCTCCTACGCCGCGTCGAACATGCCCAACCCGACGCCGGCGGCCGCCTGACCGACCTCGACTGAAGCCCCGACCGAGGCCCGGTCAGGGCGAGTTGAGCCGCCCCTGATCCCGGTTGACAGTACGACCGGTGATCCGTAAGGTTCCTCGGGTTGTCAGCGGCCTGTCGTGGCTTCTGTCGACCACTCCTGCCGCTCCGGCAGAAACCTCTACTCAGCACCATCTCCCTTCGCAGGGGTCTGTTCGGCATGCCGAATTG
>NZ_JBQQBV010000024.1:0-115817 GCF_052246355.1 Streptomyces sp. 3N207
CGGTCTGCTCCGCAGACACGACGCGCCGCCGCTACGCGGCGGACAACCTGGCCCCCTCCGGGGTCCAGCCGTCCCCTCCGGGGCCGGGGCACCGGCCTCCGGCCGGTGCCAACCGATCCTGTGAGGAGTGGCATTGCCTTGTCACCGGACTGCTGGCCTCTCTTGCTCCTGTGTGAGTGCGTGTCCCCTCCGGGGCCACCCACTCGCGGGCTACAGAGAAGGGGTTCGGTCCTCACTCGACCTCCCCCGGTATGCACGTCGGGGTCGATTTTGGGTTTCTCAACCACTCCCCCGCACCTTCCAGGGAAATCCCCTGACTCCGGATCAAGTATGCACGATGGGGTCGAAATTGAGGTCACACTACACCGCCCCGCAGCATCTGACACCGCGCAGGATTCGGAAGTGAATTCCCCTCAATACCTGACCGGTGATGGAGTAGAGGAAATTCCGAATGGGCTGTCAACTCGGTGGTGAGCGGGGTGCAACACGACACGGCATTGACCCGGCAAACGACACCACCTGTCACACCCAAACGACAGGCCCGGACACAAAAACCCCCAGGCCAACCAACCGGCAGTCAAGGACGGCCCTTGACGCAACCCCACCACAAACACGCGGCCCATCTTCCAGGGAGCACCGACCAGCTCCGGGCCCACGTGGCCCGGCCGGGGAAGCCCGGCTGTCGGCCTGCCAAGCTGCTCACACGTGGCGCCGTCGACGGCCCACCGGCTGTCTGTGGCCGAGGAGTTGAGGGAAGCCGGCCGTGTCCTTCTCGCGGAGTGTGCTGTGGTGAGCAGTGCTCAGGGGCCACACGGTGGGTGGCGGCGTCTTCCGGCGGGTGTTCTTTGACAGGAGCGGCTGAGGCGGGCGGAGTTTGCACTGCTCCGCGAAGTCGGTCAGACGCGGCAGCCGAGCTGCTCGAAGCGGATCAGCGAAGAGACGGGAATCCTTGCTGTCGGTGATCAGCAGGTGGAGGAACACGGTGGCGCGGAGGAAGGGGCGCGCCCAGTGGGGCACGTGGTGGGTCATACAGCCCTGACGGGCGTTCGCCGGATCGTGGAGGGTGAGGGTGCGGGCGTCCAAAGCGGCGTCGGTGACACGGGCAGTGAGCAGCTGGGGCATCGAGGCGGCGGTGTGGCAAGCCGTGGCCAGTTGGGCTGCCAGGTGCGGGTGGGCGGTGGCCGCTTGGAGGCGGGAGGCGATCAGGCTGCGGTCGGCGGCGGAGATGGAGGGTGGGGTGAAGCCGCGTTCGTCGGCTGGCGGTGGCTGGCAGGTGCAGTGGTCGGTCTCGTCGAGGGAGCGCAGGGTGGTCAGTGCCGGCAGGGTGATCCAGCGGCGTGAGGGCTTGGCTGGAGCACTGGTCCTGGGCCGGGTGGCGGTTGTGGCGGTTTCCTCGGCGGGCAGGAGTGCTTCCGCGTCCGCGAGGTAGTGGTCCGTTCGGCTCAGTGCCCTCTCCAGGCTCGTGGGGACCTTTCGTTGGTGGCACACCAAGGCGAGGCGCAGCCCTGTCCTGGCGCGGAGGGTCAGCAGGTCGTCCAGGGCGTGGGGGTCGAGGAGGTGGGCGCGCAGGAGGGTGAGGTGGGTGAGGGGGAGGGCGAGGATCCAGGCGGCGCACAGCATCCAGGCCGGGCGGGGGTCGAGTGGGCGGTAGCCGGTCAGGGGGACGGGTTTGCCCAGGGTGGCGAGGATGTCGTGGGCGAGGGCGAGGGTGGAGCGGGTTCCCGGGGTCGGGTGGACGGTGGTGCGGCCCTCTGCGGGGTCGTGGGCGGTCAGTGCTGCCCGGGTGTGGGTGACGTTGTCGTGGGGGTCGGTGATCAGGGTGATGGGCGGTGGGTGGGGGCAGGTGAGCATCAGGCGGCCTGGCGGGTGCGGAGTTTGCTGTAGGCCCAGCGCAGGAGGTCCTCGTCCACCGTTTCGCGGCCGGTCTCCTGCAGGCCGATGGTGAGGTGGTGGGTGATTTTCGCCCAGGCGCGGAAGTTCCCGTGGGCGGCTTCCTGGTCGCACAGCGCGATCAGGTCGGGGTCTGCGTCGGCCCACATGGGGTGGAAGGCGGGGATGACGGTGAGGACTTCATCCAGGGGCATGCCGCCGATCTCCTGCCAGGCATAGACCCGGGATTCGAGCATCGGCTCGCTCTGCAGCATCTCGAAGCAGCCGTTGCCGCCGGTGAAGACGATCGTCAGGTCGGAGTCGGTGTCATCCCACAAATAGCGCAGGTACTCGAAACACAGCTTCGAGAGCCACTGGGCCTCGTCGCACACCAGTACCCGGGGTTCTTCCAGTGCGCCGCGCAGCATGCGGTCGAACTCGATCGCGTGGGAGGGCGGGCGGCCGTGCAGGCCCAGGGCGTGGAAGAGCTCATGCCGCAGATCGCGTGTGGTGGGGCGGGCCCGGAACTGGATCCGGCGGGTCAGAGTGGGCGCCAGCTCCCGCAGGGAGGCGTTGACCGCGAAAGACTTGCCGTTGCCGGCCTGCCCGTAGATACAGATCATCGCTTTCGCCTCGATCGCGGCGCGGATGTTCTCCCGGGCTGTGAGGAGGGCCTGTGTGGAGACGACCTGGGCGCCGGGCAGGCGCATGAAGTGGTCCTCTCGCTGGCTTGGCAGGCGTCCCCTGCGTTCGCCGGTAGCCATCTTCGTTTCTCACTCCTTGCTGTCTGAAGGGGCCTCGGTATCTGGGGTGTCCTCTGCCGCAGGGGTGTTACGGGATGGTCCTGGGCGTGGCGGGGTGGTGGGTGCTGGGCGGGGGCGGGCCCAGCCGGCGGGCGGCTCCCGGGGCGGGATCAGGTCCGGCAGCGCGCGGGCGGCCAGATCCGTGGCCTGGGCGCGGGCGATCTCCTCCTGGGCCTGCTTGCCGGTGACCGTGCGCCGCGGGCGGGGAGTGCCCGGTGTGGTGGTGGCGGTGTAGCGGGTACGGCGCAGCTTCTCCGCGGCCTTCAGGTCGGCCTTGAGTGCGCGGGCCTTCTTCTCCCTGACCGCGCTGAGCGCCCTGCGCTGTTCGGGGGTTGCCTGTTCGGCCAGGTAGGCGGTCCCCAGATGGCGGCCGGGCTGCTCGGCCTGGAAGACCTCGATCTGCCCGTCGTAGTGCGGCAGATAGCGCAGCCTCACCTGGGTGCCGACATGCCCGACCATCCACGGGGCGATGTAGAAGCGGCGCCGCCACCTGATACCGCTGGTTGAGATCTTCCGCAGCCGGCCGTCGTCCTGAAGGGCGAAGAAGGCCAGCTGCTCCTCGTCCACGTCCTCGACGGGTGTCGGGTCCGCCTCCCAGGCCGCAATCGGAGTCTGCCCTGTCGGTAGTCCGGAGGGGTGGTGCTCGGTGTTCCACCACCGCACCCAGCCCAGCAGGTCCGTAACGAAGTCCGCGAAGGACATCAGGTCTTCAGCCTGGTCGGGGCGGTGAGCGCCGGCGGGACGGGCACGGCGGGTGTAGCCGGGCAGAGAGACGAGGAACATCTCCTCCACCGCGCTGTTCAGGGCCTCGATCGTGCCCTTGCGGTACGGCGTGTAGGCGGGCAGGTCCTCGACCGGGACCGCGAAACCGCCCAGCGCCTGGGAGACCGTCCGGCACAAGAACTCCTTGCCCCGGTCCACCCTGACCGCTGCGGGAAGACCACCGGCCGGACCATACGGGCCGGTGCGGCTGATACCCGTACGCAAGGCTGCCAGCACCGCATCCCGGGCCGGGGCATGCGGAGTGACCGCCACACCAGTGATCACCTTCGTCGCGACATCGACGAACCACGTCACCCACGGACACACCGCCTCCCCCTCGACCATCACCCGGACCGGGACCCGCTTGTGATCACCCTCCCAACACGCATTCCGGTGGGTGGGCGGACGCTTTCCGTACACATCGAACCGACGCCGGCCCGCCTCACCCTCCCGCAACCCGGCCCGCTCCCCCGCCGACAGATCCCGGGCAATCGCGCGGTGAAGCACCGAGAGAGAAGGGACCGGTTTCGATGAAGGGTCTTTCGCTGCCCGAGCGGCAAGCTCACGGTGAACCGCAGAGACGTTCCCGCCCCACAACGCGAGCAGTTCCCTAACCTCCTGCGTCACCGTGAACCGCGGACGGGGCCGTGGCCTTGTGCGCCCCTCCTGTCGCGCCGCGGACAACCAGTTCCACACGGTGCGCTCCGCAACGCCCACTGCGGAGGCCACCAGCCGCACATGAGCCGTACGAAGCTCTCCCCGCTCATCCAGGGCCAGCAGCCGAGCAACAGCGCTTGGCCGGTCCACGCCGACCGAGCACTCCCCGGCATCCCAGGAGCCGGAGCCCTCCTGCCTACCCACCCGCCTGCCCTCCGACGTCCCTCGCCGTCCGGAGGCAGGCTCTCCAGCCCAACCACCACGCAAGCAGACACGCCGACCTCGATCACCTCGACGAATGACATCAGCAACATCGATGCCACTAGCTTCGGAAGGGCGCCTACACGCTCAGCGCCTGGTCTTCATCGAGATTCGACGGCAGCCTTCAGCGTCAACTCGGCATCTGATCTTCAGTGCGCGCAGCCGCCCATCAGCAACCCCCCAGGCCGCGCGGCCACAAGCCGCACTGAAACCCTCACGCCGAACCACTGAAAACCAAACGCCAAACATCAGATTCCGGCTCAGGAAATGTGCTGTCAGGCGTGGGATTTTCAGGGGGGGTGTCGCCTTCCCAGTTCCACGAGGGAATTGGTGGGGCTGTAGAGGGCTCGGCCGGCGGGGTCCGAACCGGCCGATCTCGGTTATCAGGGCCGAGCCGTCGGCCCGCTCGACCTCACTCTGGCCGGTGACATCGAGCAGCAGGCCATCGAGCCGGACCGCCCACCAACTCCCGGTAGGAGCGGCCAGGACGGGCGTAGGGGTACGGGTCGTCGTGGTCGCTCCCGTACACCCGCCGGCGCGGCTGACTCATACGCGACAGCGTCCCACCCGGTACTGACACCACCGCACAGGCCCGCTGACACCAGTGCGCAGACCCGCTGAAGCCCGCGCTGTCGCCGGGCCCCGGCAGCGGGCCCGCCTACACACACGACACGTATTGACCCGGCAAACTCGACAGCCCCTGTCACACCCAAACGACAGGCCCGGACACAAAGACCACAGGTCAACCAGCCAGCAACCAAGGACAACCCATGACACAGCCCAACGACAAAACAACGACGCCCATCAAGCTGCGGGTTGTGGACAGCAGGCGTGTCTATACAGATCGTCAATCTTGGTAAGTGGTCTACTTCCGGAATTGGGGGTGTTACGTGTTGTAGGGCTTGGAGGCTGAGATGAAGAGATTGGTGATTCTCCTGGCGCCGCTGCTGACTGCTCAGCTCGCGTGCGGCGGAACAGGAGACAACGGCGAGACATCATCGCCCACGCCGACCGAGACCAAGACCTCGCCGACGCCGACCGAGACCAAGACTTCGCCGACGCAGACCAGCAGCCCTTCCCCTGAAACCGGGGGGCGAAAGCCGCCGATCAAAAGTGGCGACTGGCGGCTAGAATCAATTGCGCTGAAGGACGACGGGTTGGGTAGCTTCGGCGGACGCGCGCGTATCACGTACACCGGCAGCGATGAGGCCGGTGGCGTCAACACGTTTACGATCACCGTTTTCAAAGGCAAGAAGGACATCGCCACGCTCAATGGCTCCCTGAACGATGTATCGCCCGACAGCACAGACACCGCCGAACTTATCTCCACAGACAGCTACCAGAGCGGCCCCTACACCTACGACTTCCAGCCCGACTTTTGACCCTGCTTCAAGTCCCTGAGAGTCGATCCGCCAGCGGTAATACCCACGGCTAGTTGTATGAGGCCATGAGGTTGGTGACGCCTGCGTGGAGTCGGGAGGCTGGGGCTGGTTTCTGGCGGCAGTGTGAGGGCGATGGTAGTTGTAGTGGATGTTCCAGGTGGTCAGGGCTTGGGTTCGCTGGTCGTCTGAGGTCCATACGCGGTTGTAGAGGAACTCTTCGGCGAGGATGCGTTGGTAGCGCTCGACTTTGCCGTTGTGCCGTGGCGTGTAGGGCGTGATCCGCTGGTGGCGGGAGCCGTGGAGGGCTCGGGCGAAGTCGCCTGCGCGGTAGCAGGCGCCGTTGTCGGTGACGATCCGCTGGATGTAGTTGATGCCGTGAGCGGCGAAGAAGGCCCGGGCCCGGTGGAGAAAGCTGATCGCTGTGGCGGCCTTCTCGTCGGGTAGTGCTTCGGTGTAGGCCAGGCGGGAGAAGCCGTCGATGGCCGAGTGGAGGTAGAGGTAGCCGGGGCGGGTGCTGCGGGTCTTGGTGCGTGCGACACGCTTGGCCTGGTCGCTGCCGCGGCCGTGGACACGCCAGCCGCCGCCGTCGGGGATCCGGCCGGTCTTCTTCACGTCGAGGTGGACCATGTGGCCTGGCCGGCGGGCGGTGATGGTGCGGGGTGTGCGGTTTGTGCCGCCGTCGGGGTCGATGAAGCGGCGGCGGTTCAGCCCGAGTTGGTGCAGATGGCGGGTGACCGTGCGGCGGCTGATGACCGTGCCGTCAGCTTGCAACTCGAAGGTGATGCGGGCTGCGGACCATCTGTGCTGGCGGCGCATCGACTCGATGCGGGTCACGGTCTCGCCGGGTGTCCGTGTGGGCTGGTGCCGGGGTGTGCTGGGCCGGTCGTGCAGGCCGAGGTCGCCGTGGCGGCGGTGCCGGTTGACCCACTTGCTCGCGCAGGCCCGCGAGATGCCCATTTCCGCGGCGACGTGGGCGATCGGACGGTCCCGACACCTGCGCACCAGACGACGACGGCCTTCGACGGACAACGGGGCATTACGGTGGGACACCAGGCGGGTCCTTTCGCTGGCGGATGGGTGACTTGGCAGTTCTCATCCTGCCGCCCAAGGACCCGCCCCTTACATAGCAGCCCCACCGTCAACAACGTCACGACCCGCAACACCTAGATCACACGCTTTCGCCCAGCGCTTCAGCCATCTCGTCGGCAGCCCACCGATGGCCTACCTCGCCGAGTGGCGCATCTGCCAGGCCGCCGACGTGCTGGCCAACAGCGATTCCACAGGAAACGATCTGAGGCGTGAGCGACGACTTCAAGCGCGTGGAATCCCACGAACCGCGCGGCACCGCTTGGTCATCCCGCACCGCCGCGAACGCGGCCGGAGCGAGCTGCCTGCCCTGGAAAGCGGAACACGATGCTTCCTACCGCGAGGTCCACGCCTGCCCGGAATACGCCTTCGCCCGCATGAAGACCGGGAAGATCCTCCGGATTGCCGCCTCAAGGGCGACGGCGTCCGCCGCACCGTGCCCGGCATCGCCCGCCTGCGCGTCCTCACCCTCGCCGGAAGCCCCCGGATGACCGGGGAACAAGGCCAACCGGCCAGCATGCCGTAGATCATTTATGGGACAACGCCTGGTACGTCGAGCGCCGCGAGGACGGGATCGCTGGCGCTGACGCTCGGCCGGCGGATGTTGTGTTGGTCAGCGGTAGTCGTTCTCCTTCAGCGGGATCACCCAGGCGCGGCGCTCGCAGATCAGCCCGTCCCGCATCCGGAACACCTCCGCCATCGACATGCGCATCACCGTGTCCTCGTCGCCGACGGCCACGCTTCCGTTGATCTCCGCCATCACCACGTCATCCTCCTCGACCATGCGCACGACCTCCAGGTTCGGCGGTGTGACGAACCCCGGGCCTTCGATCGCGGCGTCGTATGCCTCCTTGCCGGTGAGGTTGAAGGCGCCGTAGACGGTCCACTCGATGTCGTCGGTGAGGCAACTGAGGATCTGCGCGTGGTCGTTCTTGCGGAAGCCGTCCAGGTAGGTCTCGACGGTCTGCTTGTTCTTGGACATGGTTCCCTGCTTCCACTCTGATGCCGGTTGTGTTTTGCAAGCGCTTAGGACTCTAAACGGCGGTGCTGGTAAAATGCAAGCGGTCTCTCCGGGAGGAACTCATGACAGCGACGCCACACACCGCGGCCCGCTCCAGGCTGCGCTCCGAATGCCCCCTCAACGCCGCCGTCGAGGTGTTCGGGGACCGTTGGACGCTCCTCGTCCTGCGCGACATGATCTTCGGAGACCGGCGGCACTTCAGGCAGCTCCAAGCAGGCTCGGAGGAGGGCATCGCCTCCAACATCCTGTCGGACCGACTCGCCAAGCTGCTGGAGGCAGGCATGCTCACCCGCGACGATCCGGGCCCCGGCCGACGCGCCACCTACAGCCTCACCGAGCCAGCCATCCAACTGGTGCCCACCCTCGCGCATCTGGGCGCGTGGAGCGTGCGGCACCGCCCCACCACCCCCGACCGACGAGCGGGAGCCGAGTGGCTACTGGCCGCCGGGCCGGAGTTCTGGGACGACTTCATGGCCGAGTTGCGCGAACGGCATCTGGGCATCCCCCGGCCCGAGGGCTCCGGGCCTCCCGCGTCCGAACGAATGGCCGCCGCCTACGCGCAAGTCGTAGCGATGGCACAAGGCGCCGATCAGGATGCCCCCTGACCTGCGTGGACGCCGCCGAGTGCGGCCCGTGCCACCACGGCAACGACTCCCACTGACCACCCCCGCACACCGCTCCCTCCCTGGGCCCTGGCCGTCTGCGGCCGGGGCCCTTCGGCACGCCCGGGTGAGAGTGACCGGAATCGGCCCGCCGCCCGTCCGGGCCCGCCAGGATGGGCCGCGTGACCGCCACCGCAGACCTCTGGCACCACTACGGCCGCACCCGCCACGCCACCGACCGCGCAGTCCCCGACACCTTCTCCTGGACCTGGCGACAGGACAGCGGACCCGGCACCGAGGTCCTGGGCGACCTGGACGGCCGGGTCCTCGGCGACCTGGGCGCCGGAGCCGCCCGGCACGCCGCCCACCTGGCCGTCCACCACCAGCCGGCCCGGGTCGATGCCATCGACGCCTCACCCGCCCAGCACACCATGGCCACCGACCTGTACAGCCATCTTTCCCCCCGCCTGCGCCTCGTGCACGCCGATGTGACGTACCACCTGAGCGCCGCTGCCAGCACCTATGACGTGCTCTACAGCGTCTTCGGAGCAGTCGACTTCACCGATCCGCACGAGCTTCTGCCAGCCGCAGCCTACGCGTTGCGGCCCCGCGGGCGGCTGGTGTTCTCCACCCTCGCCCACTACCTGACCGGCGCCCCCGCCCAGCCCGACGTCCAGCACGCCGATATCCCTGCGAAGACACCCGAGGGCGAGACCGCCACGATGCGCCGCTGGGTACTCCAAGAGCACGTATGGACCAAGATCCTCGACCAGGCAGGTTTCGCCCAAATCAGCATCGACACACTGCGCTCCACCACCGACGGGCCACGTACTGCCGATACCCAGCTGGTGACAGCCACGATCTGACCCGGCCGCCCCTCGGCATTCCGGCGCGGGCGCTGAGGACACCCTGGGAAGCAGGGCCCGGACAGGGGTCAGTCGGGCCGCTTCGCCTGGCGGGACGCCCGCACCACGGGCAAGCCGCCGTTGCGGTCCGTGGTGCGGGGCACGGCCTTGGCAGGCTCGGGCTGCCTTTGAGTGTGCTGGCCCTTCTTGCCACGGCGCTGCTTGCCTGCGACACCGCCTTGGTAGACAGGCAGGGTTTTCGGATCGATTCCGTTGGCCTTGAGCCTCTCGGTGTGCACGCCGTTGCGCGGTCGGAGCCCGGGACGGGCGCGGCAGGGTTCACCCTGCATCGCGTAGCACTTCGGGCACGTCCCCTGCCGACGGGGGTCGGGTTTGCGCCGGGGGACGCGGAAGGTGGTCATGGGGGTGCCGTAGCTGCCTCGTGGCATATCTGCCTCCTTCGATACTCCGCCTTCCCACATTGTTGGCCGTGCCGCTGGCGGGTAAGCCGCGGCGCGCGGGGACCTCCGAAGCGGTTATGCGGTCTGTCAACCTGTTCCAGACCGGGAGTGTCTCAAGGCTTTCCTGCTGCCTGGCCGCGTGACGATGAGCCGGTGGCCAGGCAGCAGCGCGATGAACCCCAGCTCACCCGTGGCGACTTCGGACATTGACAACACGGGGCGCCACGGCGTTACGTCTTGCCGGTGAACTGTTCCGGCACGCGTCCGGTCAGCCAGCACAGCCGGACGGGCCGCCGGCCGGTTGACATCACTCGACAAGCAGGCCATGGATCCGCTCCGCCAGGCCAGGATCGACGCGCACGGCATGAGCGAGGTACTTGGGGGTGTCCAGGTCCGTGGCGAGCGCCTCGGCCGACATGCGACGCGCGGTCAAGGGGTCAATAGAGACGGCAACCTTGAACAGCGCGTAGATCGCTTCAAATTGGACCTGGCGTGGCCCGCCGGTTGACCGCAGCCAGTAGTGAAACGCCTCGGTCACCCGCGCCAGCGCGCCGTCATGGTCACCGGCCCTCTCCAACGCGCCGGCGATGGCGGCCATCACCGGCGTACGGAAACTCGCATCGCCGATGCGCTTGAGCAGGTCTTCCGCCAGCGTCAAGTCACCGATGTCCGCCGCGGCTGCCGCGATGTCCGAGAACGCACGATCCGTCTCGGGGTCTGCCGCTTCCCGGGCGTCAATTCCTTGTACGGCTCTCTCGAGCTTGTTCCGTGCCCTGCCGGGATTTCCCCGTCTTGCAGCACGACGCGCCGAACGCAGGGCACGCCATACCCGCATCGGTTCGGGGTAGACGGGGCCGAGATCGTCAGCGTCGGTCGTTCCGGCATGTGGCTCCTCAGCGCCATGTGTCAGGGCGGAGGGATCTTCCTGTGGGCCCTTGACCGTGTCTTTGAACGCAGAGCTGAGTGACCAGATGAATGCCTCAAATGCCCCGCGCCAAGGGCGCGCATATCCGATGTCGCTCAGCACGGCGTTGAGGTTCCACCGGTCCCAGTCGCGCATGCCCTTGAGGGGATCGGCCCGCGCCATGATCCGTTCGGCGATGGCGGGGTGGCCGTTGCGGGCCGCTGCCGCCGCGAGATATTCGTGCGCGTTGTCGGGTTCGGTCCGGCGCGCGGGAGACGGAAGCGCGCGCTCAGCGCTCTCCAGAAGTGACAGGACCCGGGCGCAGTCGCGGGCGGCGTCCACACATCCGACCAGCGCCGTAAGAAGCGCTGGGCCGCGTTCACCGCGTTCCATGGCGCCGAGCAGGTCATCCGCGCTTCGGACATCCCCGACGCTCTCGCACGCACGGGCCACGTGGCCGCGGGTCTCATCGCTCTCGGCCGGGTCACCATCGCCGACGTGCGACAACGCGAGGCCGGTCAGCCGGGAGGCCAGAGCGGCCTCACCCACGTCGGCGGCGGCCACCGCCACATAGGCGGCGGCGCGCGCGAGGTCATCGCGGTCGGCGCGTTCCCCCTCCCCGGCGGGTGCGAGCGCCCCGGCCCTGTCGACCAGGGCACGCTCCGCCTCGGTCAGCAACGCCGCCGCATCAATCGGCTCATCGGCGCCTGCCGCACCCCGGACGATGAGGGCGAGCGTCACCGCCTTCGTCACAAGGTACTCAACTCCCATCTCGCGAAATGCCGCCGACGGGCCCGCCAAAACCGCCTGGTGACCTCGGATCTCCACAAGAGCGGTCACGACAAGCGCCGCCCATTCCGGATCCTGTGCTTTCTGGCCCGCATGCCCCGCCGCCTCACCCAGAAGTCTCTCCGCCATATCCCGATGACCGGCCCGTGCGGCACAGAGCGCGATACGGGCAAGATCCATCGGCTGAGCGTGGCACTTGGGATCCCTGACACGACTTTCGACCTCTCCGAGCAGCGTCCGAGCGGAAGTCTGGTCTCCTTTTTTCCACGACGCAGCCGCCAGCCGGGCCAGCAGCGCAGCCTCGGCGCCGGGAAGGCGCGACCCCCACGAGCTCGGTTTCTCGGATTGGTCCGCGCACTTCCTGAAACGCTCGGTGTCCTCGGCCTGAGCCGCGATCTCGGCCATGCCGACGAACGCCTCGGTACGCCGCCAGATATGAGCGGCGAGATACTCCGCCCGCCTCCACTGCCCCTGCCGAGCCCAGGCAACCGGGATCTCCGCGGGAAAGGGACAACGGCTGCTGCCGAGCCTGTCGACCATCTGATACCGGCGCCACGCCAGGACGCACACCGCCGCAAGGTCCGGGGCCTCCTCGGCGGCGAGGGCATGGAGAACCATGCTCAACTCGGCGACGGCGAAGGCGTCATGGCCCACCCGGCGCTGCCACAGGGCCAGCCGCTCCGGGCTCGGCAGCACGGCCAGGCGGCCGGTTTCCCGGGAAGCGGTCAACAGGGCCGGGTAGTGGTCCAGGAGATACGCCGGGGTGCTGTCCGGCCAGCCCTCCTTCGCGTAGCGGCCCGCCCATGTGTGGAGGGCAGCGCGGTAGCGATGGGCGGCAGCTTCGCCGAGTTGGCCCAGTACCGTGCGGCGCAGCTCCTCATGTCCGTATGCGAAGCGCTCCTCACCGCTCGCCCCTCCCGCGACCAGCACCCTGGCCGGTGCGCTCCGGGTGATGTCGGCCACCTCACAGCGGTCGACGTCGAGAACCCCGGCCAGTTCGTCGACGGTCATCGGCCCAGCGATGGCCAGCAGGCCGAGCGCCTGCCGGGCGCCGCCGTCGCGCAGCAGGCCCGCCACATCGGCGGTGGCGCGGTCCCTCAGCCGCCCGGCGTACGGGCTCGGCGTCAGCTCGACCCGTGGGCATCTCGCCTCATCCCGGAGCGGATGGTCGGGGGCCACCTCCACTGGTACGGGCGGGAGACGGCGGCTGAGTAGCAGGACATGTCCTCGTGCGCCGGTCCGCGTGGGAAGCAACGCGGCGATCGGCGGATGTTCATCGTTCTCGTCAAGCCCGTCGACGAGCAGCAGCAGGTGCCGGCCAAGCCGCTCCGCCCGCCCACAGGCGCGGTACCACAGGCTCTCCAGGTCGGCCTGGGTGTACATGATCTGCCTCTCCTCGTCCAGCAGCGCGGAGAGCTGGTCGCAGATCTCCTGCCGGAACTCGCCGGTCTGTGCACCACTGCCCCGGGAAACAAAGAAGGCCACCACGTCTATATCAGCGGGCGGACGGGAGGCGGCGCACGCGGCGAGCGCCGACTTGCCTGCCCAGGGTGGCCCCACGATCCAGCAGTACGGCTCACCGGAGCGGGCGAAGGCGTAGATGGCGGCCAACTCGGCCTCCCGGTCCCGCAAGGTGCCGACGCGGTCGGCCCGTTGACGGATGTGGTCGGCATACGAGGGGCGGCGCAGCGCGGGGTGGCACCGGGCGTCGACGCCGTCGGCTGCCAGCAGCCCCCAGAACGCGTCGGCGCTCGCCGCCGTTTCCGGATCCAGGGTCCCGGCCTCGGGCTCCGCGCCGAGCGGCGCCAGCGAGCAGGCGGTCAGCGGCACATCTTCGCGCTGGGCCGAGACCACCACGCCGATCAGCATGCCGTGTGCGAAGACCGACCCGCCGGACATGCCCGCCCACTTCTCGCCGCGAGTCAGCGGGCGCCCGTCCCGGTTGAGTTCCAGGTGCCCCGTCTTGCGGTGGGAGTGGCTGGCGATGTGGCCGGTGAGCTGGTAGCTGTCCCGTACCGGTTGGCCGGCCGCGTCGGAGGTGGCGGTGAAGCGCGGGAAGCCGGTCGCGGTCACCGCAACGGTGCGGGCGGGTTCGGGGTGCAGCAGGCCAAGGCGTGGCGGGTTCAGCAGGGGGCTGGGAGCCAGATCGGCCCGTAAGGCCAGCAGGGCGACATCGAGTCCGGGCGAATGGGCACGCCATACGACCTCGGCGGGCAGCCACTCCCCCGCCGCTCCGAGCCGCACCTCCACCCCGTTCGCCGTGTCGGTCAGCAGATGCCGGGAGGTGACGATGAGCGTGCGCCCCAGCCGGTAGCCCGAGCCGTAGTCGTATGCCCCCGAGCGCCCGGCAACGATCACCTCGACTACCTGGTCCAGGTCGGGATGCGGCATCGAGGGGCCCGGCTACCGTGGGCGCTCGCCGAGGCGGTCACTGACCCGCACGGGTTGCCCGTCTGACGACTCGGGAGTGAGGGTCAGCGCGATCCGCTGCCGGATCTGCTCATTCCGCCGAGCCGACCCACCCGTGCCGACCACCCAGAACTTCACCTCACCCCGTCCTTCGGCTTCCCGGCCCGAGGTCACCTCCAGCTCAAGCTCAACCGGCCCCACCGCGAACCGTAGATCGTCACCAGCCTCCCGCACCCGGCTCTGACAAGCCTGGAGTTCAGCGCGCAGTGCGGCGATCCACTCGGCCAGACCGATGTCACCGTCATCGATGCCGTCCCCGCCAGATTCAGACATTCTCATCCCCGCCGTTGGAGGTCACTCAAGCCGTGCCAGCTTAGCCTCGCGCTTTCGTGCGCCCAGCAGACTCGGAGGTCTTGATGACGTAATTGATCTTCGTAAGCTCGTTGTCGCCTGCCGGTGGAAGTTCCGTCTGGGTAGCTGCCAAGAGGCACGGAGAGGGCGTAGCCGACCTCGAAGGCTCCGGCGAGGAGGAGGACGAGCCATGCTCGTGCTCGGTCGCTGCGGGCGGTGACGTTCTTGTGGGTGGTGGCGGTGTCGCTGGACATGTGAGTTCCTTCCTCGTGAACGATTTCGGCAAGGTGGCGTGGCGCGGGGTTGGCGTCCTGAGGTATCACGCTGCTCCGCTGAGTTGGAGGCCGACGACTCCGGCGATGACGGCAGCGATGCCAAGGAGCTTGCGCCAGTCGAGACGTTGACCGAAGAGGAGGCCGTCCAGGACGCCGCTGAGCGCATCGAGGACGGGGAACTGCCCGAGATCACCGCCCCGATGTACGAGACCGCACCGCCCAAACGCCAGCCCACACCCCTCAAGGCGGTCCGAGCCGCCGGATAGCCACCGGTCGATGGCGGTCGCTGCGCGAATGGAGCACATGCAGTGGCGTATGCGCGTGCTCGGTGACCAGCTCGAAGACGTGACGAAGTCGATGGACAACCTCCGTCGCAAGCTGCCCGATCGGTGACATTCATCGGCTGGCATCGAGTGGCCTACCGTTGAGTACGTTCTGCGACGACGTGGCCGAGCCAGCGCCGGTCCGAACTCATCTGCGTGGCGCCCGAAACGTGTTGCCGACCGAGGTCGGTGCATGTCCAGCGTGTTGCTCTTGGCGAACAGCACGGGGGCCGCCTTCGCGGGAAGGGCGTCGCCGGCCTACTCGTCCTTCGCCTCGATGGCGTTGCGCCAGACCGTGACGTCGAGCTTGACGTAGTCGCTCGGGTCCGCCTCGGAGGAGCGCCCTCGGTAGGTGACGAGGGCGACGTGGCCCGAGCTGGTCTGGACGCAAATCTGGGAGCCGGGCGAGAGCTGGTCCAGCCCAACACTGTCGGTGAAGCGGGTCTCGTTGCTGCAGGTCTGCAGCGAACCCTTCTGGGAGTTGTTGAGCAGGACGAGCTTGTCGTTGGGCCCGTTCATATTCAGTGACGGGTCCGACGTCCAGTGGTTGTAGTTCAGCGCTGAGCTCAGTCCGCCGTCATCCAGCTGTCGAGGCTTCAGAGGGTCGTCAGAGAAGACGAGATCATGGTTGGAAGGCACATTGATGCCCTTGTACGTCGCGGGCTTGGGATTCGGCCTCGGCTTCGCCTTCCCCTCGGCCGAGCCGCCGGAGCTGTCGGAACTTTCGGAGCTGGAGCTGTCGGAACTTTCGGAGCTGGAGCTGTCGGAACTTTCGGAGCTGTAGTCCATGTTGCCCACCGCGAAAAGCCCGCCGTAGAACAGCACGCAGACGCCCCCGATCACCGCCGCGATCGTCTTCCCCCGGTCCCACCTCCGGCGGGGCGGCAGCGGCCGTGGGTACGCGGGCGGGTGCGGGCTACCGGGGCGCGGGGCGTAACCGGCCACCGGAGGGTACGGGCCGCCGGGGTGCGGCGCGGGCTGGAAGGGGCCGACTGGGCGTGCGGCCATAGTCGGGGCGGCAGCCAGGGGCGTCGGCGGCGGGGGCGGTGTCGGCGGCCCGGAAGGCTGGGGCGTCTCCTGCACGGTTACCGGTGCCGTCCCCGCCGGCAGGGCGGCAGCGCCCGGAGTGGCGGTCTGCGTCGGGAGCAGGTCCTTCACGGGTGCGGGGGCTACAGCCCGCCGGGTGATGTCGGCCACCACCGCGCCGGGCAGCCAGTCGCCGGGCCGCCGCAGCTGGCTGTCGCCGGAGGCGGTCTGGCACATCCGCAGGATCTCATCGAGCCCCGGCCGGTCCTCCGGCGCCTTGGCCAGACAGCGGGTGACCAGCTCCCGCAGCTCGTCCGGGAGACCGTCCAGCCCGGGCTCGGCGTGGACGATGCGGTAGAGCACACCGTGCGAGGTTCCCTCACCGAACGCCGGGGTGCCCATCGCGGCGTACGCCGCGATCTGCCCCAGCGCGAAGATGTCGGTGGCCCCGCTCACCCGCTGCCCCTCCGCCTGTTCCGGCGCCATGAACGAGGGGGTGCCGACGGTGACCCCGCTGCTGGTCAGCGAAGTAGCATCAGCGGCACGCGCGATACCGAAGTCGATGACACGCGGCCCGTCCTCCGCGAGCAGCACATTGGAGGGCTTCAGATCCCGGTGGACGATGCCCGCCTTGTGAATGACCTCAAGCGCCTCCGCGATCCCGGCGAACAGGAACAGCACCGTCTCCACCGGCAACCGCCCGTTCACAGCCACCGCCTCGGCGACCGAGGGACCCGGGCACGTAGGCAGTGGCCAGCCAGGGATGCGGACCCTCCGTGTCGCTGTCGATCACCGGCGCGGTATAGAGGCCCTGCACCCGCTCCGCGGCCCGCACCTCCTGCTGGAAACGGCGCCGGAACTCCGGAGCCTCACCGAACTCAGGACGGATCACCTTGATGGCAACGGGACGTCCGCCCGGGGTGTAGGACAGGTAGACCTTGCCCATGCCGCCCGCGCCGAGGCGGGCCGCGAGCCGGTACCCGGCGACCGAGGTGGGATCATCCTCCGCAAGTGCGGTGAAGACCTCCGCTGACCCTCCGTCAGTCATCAAACCCCGCCCCTGCCTTCCTCGTTCGCTCTCAAGACCACCTGACAGTACCGGGCACCTGATCGACCGGACGGACTAGTCCCACCAAGTCGACAGCCAGGCCGCGTGGGCAGCCGTGTCCCCGGTGACGCGGACGATCAGGGTGTCCTCCAGCAACGTCTCGCCTGTGCGAAGGCATGGACGCCTGCCCGATGTCGGAGGGTGGGGATGAGCGGCGAGAGCGAATTCGACGCGGGAGTGGGCACGTCTGACCAGAAAAAACGAGCGGGCCCCGAAGGGGCCCGCTCTCCCAACACCTCACGTTGACTCCCGCGGGACACCCCCAAGGGGGTGACGGCATTCCGCAGGAACGCGAGGAAGGAATCCAGCATAACTACCCGTCCGCCTTACCAACGAGCTTGCCCAGGAGCATCCTTATGATCCGCCACGACCGAGTCCACCTCGGCGCCGTGACCGAACACGACGTTGCCCGCGCCGCCGGCTACGCATGGGACACCTGGCGCACCTCCAAGAAGTCCGAACGCGCCAAGTTCAAGGCCCGCGTCCCCTCGCTGACCACTGACAGGGACCGGCTTGATGCCTACGACCCCAAGCAGGTCGACGCCTTTTTCGCCTCTGGTGCTGAGATGCCCACCGTGATCACCCGCGATGAGGACCTCGAAGAAGAGGAGAAGCATCCCGAGGACCTGCTGTCCGACCACGAGGCTGCCGACGCCCGGGGCATCAACGTCAAGACCTTGCGGACCGGCGTACAAACCGGCCAGTTCACCGGTACCTCGAGATCGCTGGCATCCGCTGGTGGCCGCGGCACATCCTCACCCCGAAGAAGGCCGGCCGACCCAAAGGCTCCACCGACTCCGCCCCACGTGCCCTGCACCATCACCCCATCCATGAGACCGCCGAGGAACGCGTCAACGAGATCGTCGAGCAGCTGCGGGACGGTGCCAAGCCGAACGCCGACGAGGTGGCCCAGCGCTATGCAGTTCACGTCGACTCGGCACGCCGATACCTGGCACGCGCCCGCGAGCAACTCGACAGCCAGTAAGCCAGCGCTCGCACACCGCGGCATGGCCGGTACGCGCAGACGGTCTCGCCGCGCAGGCCACCCGCCGGGCAGCGCACGAACTCGGCTGCCGCGCGCACGCGACCAACCCGCCACGCCGGATACCGGCCACCTCGATGCGGCTGCACGCGGCCGAGGATGCCCGCGGCACCTGCGGCTGGTACGCCAGGCTGGTCCGCGGCAAGGGACGCGGCACACTGCCTGACCGCACACTCGGCACCCAAACCAGCAAGGGGTCCTGGCAGGAAAGCTGTGTACTGGGGGTGAGCCCCTCACAAGCCGCTCAGCTATCCCAGCGCTTCCCCCGGCAGACAGAGCATGTGGATGTGGAGCTTGATTACACCTTGCGGCTCGCCCCCTGGTGGATGCGCTTCGACAGCTTCTTCGGGGACCGCGCGCGCTACGTACGCGTGAAGCACGACGGAGACGAGAAGCTCATCGCGACGGGCAGCGCGGGAGCAGCAGACGGCGCCTGGTGGGCTTCCACCACCTGTGGCGGCCGCCCGGCCGTACACGTGGTGAGCATGCCGCACCCGTACAACGAGTTCGCGCCGACACGTGAGCGCGCCGCCTTCCACGCCTACGTCACCGACATCGCGCACCGCCGAGGCTGCACTCTTGACGCCTTCCCCTCAAAGGCCGATTTCCGCGAATGACCGCCGATTGCCCGGACGATGCTCGTTGACTCAGCTGATGCGGGCGCCGTCACCTCAGATCGGCATGGATGCCCTGGCCCCAACGCCGGCGAGCGGTCCGCGTCACCACGTCACCCCCGCTCGCGGACGAGCGTGGTGAACTCCCGGGTATGGACGATGCCCTCTTCAACGGTCCTGCCGGAAGCCGGTGGTTGGCGGGTTTGGTGTCCCGCAGTCCCAGGGGTGTCGTGCAGCAGATCCCGTCTCGGTGCTGAGGTCGCCTCTACGATGTTCGCGTGACTGAGACGTTGCCTCCTGTGCGTGCTGATCTCTTCGTGGCCGAACATCTGCGGCTGAGAGAGGTCGCGGCGCCCTCGTTGTCGCGGAAGGAGGAGATGGCTCGGGATCGTGCCTGGGAGAAGGCGGTGCGGGCGAACCCCAGCCTGTTCGACGGTCCGGTGGTGGCGTGCGCAGGAGTGGAATGGGAGGGAACGCAGACTCTCCTTCTCTCCTGGGCGCGGGTGACCTACCGGCACTACGCCCTGCGCCGTGTTCCGGGCAACACGTCGTGGCTGCCTTCACTGTTCGTGAATGTGGTGCAGCCGACCGGTGACGGGCGGGTGCTGGTGGCGCGGATGTCGACCTCGACGGCGGCTTCCGGGCGCTGGCAGCTTCCGGGAGGCTCCCTTGAGCCTCCCGAGGAGGGGCAGCTGCTCGATGAAGCTGCTGTGCGTGGCCATGCCGCGCGGGAGCTGATCGAGGAGACGGGCGTTCACCTTGGGGCGGACGAGCTGCGGCACTGGGCTGTTACCCGTGGGGAGAACCGCAGCATCGGTCTGGTCTTCCTCGCGCCTGCCCAGCCTGCGGAGGTGTTGCGTGAGCGCTTCGAGGCCGCGTCGGCCGCTGAGCGGGCCGAGGGGCGGGAGCCGGAGCTGGACCGGATCGCTTTCGTGGGCTCCTCGCGGGAGCTTGCCGGCCTGAGTGGCCCGCATGCGGACTACCTGGAACCGGTCGTGAGCCGCTACACCGACGCTGGGCATGGGGCCGGGAGCTGAGAGGTATCAGCGCCTCGGTCAGGTGCTGGCCAGGAGGTCGCGGGCTCTTTCGTCCAGTTCGGTTGCGCAGCGCAGGCCGCGGGCGCGGAAGCGGGCGAGGTCTGTTCGCATGCGGCGGACGGCTTTTCGGGTACGGACGGAGCGTACTCCGGTCATGTGGTCGAGGGCCTGGTGCCAGGTGACGCATGCTTGCTCGATGCTGCCGCGTTTGAGGTGTGTCTCGGCGCTGGCCACCAGGTCGAGGGCGACGATCCGGGCGTAGGTTGTGGCCGGGCGGGAGGCGGCGGCCAGTTTGTACTGTTCGGCGGCGGCCCGGTGGTCGCCGAGGGTCTCGTGGACCTTGGCGGTGCGGGAGTAGACCGAGGCTGCTGGCGGTCCCCAGGTCAGGGCCCAGAACGGTAGGTCGTCGCCGGGGGCCGTGGTCAGGAGGAGCCGGGCTTGATGGGCTTCAGCAAGGGCGGCCCGGCGTCTCCCGGCCTTGGCCAGGGTATGGGCGTTGACGATGCGGAAGAGGGATTCGGTCTGGGCGTCCACGTGCCCTCTGGCGCGGTTGAGACCCGTCTCGGCAAGGTCCTGGCAGTGCTCGGGGCGCTGGATTTTGAGGCCCTGCATGGCCATCGTGCGCATCACGAACCCGTCGTGTCCGGTGAGGCCGGACTCGGCGGCGAGCGCGTAGGACTGGACGTAGTAGCGCTGGGCGAGTCCTTGCTGGCCGGCGTCGTAGCTCTTCCAGCCCAGGAGGTGGACGCCGCGGCTGGCGGCCGAGAGCATCTGCCGCCGGGCCTCGTCGGTGCGGAAGCGGGCCCGGCACAAAGGGGCGACGTCGTCGCGTAGGTAGGTGACCAGGGCACTGCGGCCGTGTTGTCCGCCGTGGCGCTCGTCCATCTCGGAGAACGCGGTGATCATGTCGCGTACGGCGGCCACCTCGGGCATGCCGACGGTGTGGCCGGTGCGGGCGGCGGCGGTGCGGGCGGCGATTTCCTGGACGTGGGAGAGGGGCAGGGAGGCGGCGGCCACGGAGTAGGCGAGGGGTGTCAGGAAGCTGCGCCGGTCCAACTCGTACCTCCACATCGGCAGCAGGGCATCCAGCGGGTCGGCCCCGAGGGACAGTCCGATGGTGTCACTTGCTGCCTCCTGTTCGGTGTCAAGGCCGAGGTCGGCGGTGGTCAGGAGGCGGCCGAGACGCCGGGAGAGGGCGACGGCCAGGTAGCGGCTGGTCTCCCCGCGGGGTGTGGCGCCGGCGATCCAGTGCTCGATGGTGGATTTGTTGGTCCGTAAGCAGGTGCCGCATTCCGCGGCCACCGCGCGGACGGCTTTGGCCAGGGCCTCATAGGTCAGTCCGGATTCGGCGACGAGGTCACGGAGCCGGTGGTTCAGCGTGCGCGTGGTCATGTGCACCTGCCCGATATACGCGATATACCGCTTGCCCTCCCCGCCACCGTACCGCCGCCGGGCTGCCCGGGGTTGACTCAGCATCAGGCCAGAAAGAAGAGGCCCGGAGCGTTCAAAGCCCGTGGGCTCCGTTCTGCGCGCAGACCAACGTGCGGGCGACCGGCTCGACAACAGTGCACGTGCCCGATCTGGCCACCCACGAGCCTGGGAGGGAATCCATGGACGAGCGGAGAAGCCAATGGAGTTGTGTGTCAGCGGCGCTGCTGGCGGCAGAGCGTTCCCGGGTGCCGGTGGCTCCGCTGACCGGACAGGGAGGCGGCCTGGCCCTTGAAGACGCGTATCGGATTCAGGCCGTCTCCGTCGAGCGCCGGGTTGCCGCCGGGGCCCGCGTGGTCGGGCACAAGGCCGGGGTGACCTCGCGGGCCATGCAGGAGCAGATGGGTGTCGATGAGCCGGACTCGGGTGTCCTGCTGGATGACATGGTGCTGCCCAGCGGCGGCGAGCTGCCGCTGGGGGAGTTTCTGGCCCCGCGGGTGGAGGCGGAGATCGCCTTCCGGCTCGGCCGCGATCTTAAAGGCTCTGGCGTCACGTTGGAGGCCGCCAGGCACGCGGTCTCCCACGTGTTCCTCGCCCTGGAGGTGATCGATACCCGGTTCGCCAGCTGGCGCATCTGCGTGGCGGACAGCATCGCGGACAACGCCTCCTGCGCGCGGATTGTCACCGGGCCCATGGTTCCGCTCGAACCGACGTGGGACCTGGCTGCCGAGCAGCTGGTCGTCAGTGTCAACGGCCAGGCCGTCGCCACCGGGGAAGGCCGGGCCGTCCTCGGTGATCCGTTCCGCTCCCTGGCGTGGCTGGCAGACCGGTTGAGCCACATCTCCGCATCACGGGGGCTGCGGGCCGGTGACCTCATGCTGCCCGGGGCGGTGCACGCCAGCATCCCCCTGCAGGCGGGAGCCACCGTGCGGGCCAGGGCGCCGCACCTGCCGCCTGTGCAGCTGCGCATCGCCTGACTCCTGCTCTTACCCCTCCTTCCCCGAGCCGCGGCCATGTCCGGCCGCGCCCCCGTCCTCGCCCACGAAAGGGAGCGGCCATGCCCGATGCCAAAAAGAACGTGGCGGTCCTGGGAGCAGGTCTGATCGGCACGGACCTCGTCAGCAAGGTGCACCACTCGAAGACGCTGGACTGCCGTCTTGTGGTGGGCCGGGATCGCGCAAGCCTGGGCCTGCGACGAGCGGCCGACATGGGGTGTGCCACATCCGCTGGCGGGATCGAGGCGCTGCTGGAGTCCGAGCCGTGCGGCATCGTCTTCGACGCGTCGAGTGCCGATGCCCACGCCGAGCACTGGGCCCGGCTGCGCTCCACCGGCACGACACTCATCGATCTCACCCCCACCCAGCTGGGAACGATGGTCGTCCCGCCCGTCAACGGACAGGCAGCACTGGAGCACCGCCACATCAATCTCGTCAGCTGCGGCGGCCAGGCAGCACTCCCCGTCCTGCACGCTGTGGCCCGGCACTGTGTGCCGCAGTACATCGAGGTGGTCTCCACCGGGGCGAGCGCAAGCGCGGGCCCGGCCACCCGCCGCAACCTGGACCAGTACATCGCCCTGACTCAGGCCGCCATCCGCTGCTTCACCGGCGTGCCGGAGGCGAAGGTGATGGTCAACCTCACCCCCGCCCGCCCGGCGCCGCCGTTCCGCGTTGCCATGACTGTCCTGGCACCTGGCCTCCGGCCCAGGCTGGTGCGCTCGGCCGTCACGGCCGCTGCCGCAAAGGTGCGCGCGTACGCGCCGGGGTTTGCCATCACGTCTCTGGCGGTGGACGACGACCGGATCTGTGTGGCGGTGGAGGTGACCGCCGCCGGCGGCCGTATCCCCCGTTATGCAGGAAATCTCGACCTCATCAACGCGGCAGCCGTGCTCCTGGCTGAGCAGTACGCGGCCGCCCGTTCCTGCTGAAAGGGAAATGCCCTCATGGACGACGCCACGAAGGCCGCGAGTGCCCGGGTGCTGATCCACGATCCCACGCTCAGGGACGGCCACCACGCGGTGCGCCACCAGCTGGACGCCGACCAACTGCGGGACTACGCCGCGGCCGCCGACGCCGCCGGCGTGCCGGTGGTGGAGGTCGGCCACGGCAACGGGCTGGGCGCCTCCTCCTTGCAGATCGGCCGGTCCCGCCTCGCCGACGCGGACATGCTGAAAGTCGTCCGTGACGCGCTTGCTCACTCCCGGCTGGGTGTCTTCATGGCCCCGGGCTGGGGCACCTCCGAGGATCTGCGCGGTGCCGTCGCGCTCGGTGCGCAGGTTGTGAGGATCGCCGCGCACTGCACCGAGGCCGATGTGACCGAACGCCACCTCGGAGTTGTGCGGGATTTGGGCGCCGAGGCTCAGGGTGTTCTGCTCATGAGCCACATGGCCAGCCCCGGCCAGCTGGCCGAACAGTGCGCCCTGCTGGCCGGGTTCGGCGCGCAGGCAGTCGGGATCTTCGACTCCGCAGGCCACTACCTCCCCACCGATGTCACCGAACGGATCACGGCCATCACTGCGGCGGTCGATGTCCCGGTGGTCTTCCACGGCCACAACAACCTGGGGATGGCCCTCGCGAACTCTGTGGCCGCACTGCAGGCCGGCGCCCAGGTCATCGACGCGACCGCGCGCGGCTTTGGAGCAGGCGCTGGGAACACCCAGCTGGAAGTTCTCGTGGCCGTCCTGGAGCGCATGGGCCACCGCACCGGCATCGACCTGCGGAAGCTTCTGGCGGCGGCGGACATCGCACAGGAGCGGCTGATGAAGGGCCCGCCGGTGGTCGACTCCGTCAGCCTCGTCAGCGGCCTGGCCGGGGTGTTCTCCGGGTTCAAGAAGCCCGTGCTGGATGTCGCTCGCCGCGCGGGCGTCGATCCACTCGATCTGTTCTTCGCGCTCGGCGAGCGCCAGGTCGTCGCAGGACAGGAAGACCTGATCGGCCACGTCGCCGACACGCTCAAGGAGGCATGATGCAGCCTTCCAACGAACCCGACTCCGCGGTCATCTGCGGCATCGGCGCGGCACTGCCGCCGGCCATCGTCTCCAACACGCAGCTGAGCGCCCACCTGGACACCTCGGACGAGTGGATCCGCTCCCGTACCGGCATCGCCCAGCGGCACATCGCCGACATCGGCAGCGGCACCGCGGATCTGGCGGTACAGGCCGCCGAGAAAGTGACGGGCTGCGCGCCCGTGCAGGCGCTGGTGCTGGCCACGACGACGCCGGATCGGTGCTGCCCGGCCATCGCGACCACCGTGGCTTCCCGGCTGGGTCTGGGGGGTGTTCCTGCGTTCGACCTTGCGGCGGGCTGCACCGGCTTCCTCTACGCCCTGGCCACGGCAGCCGGTTTCATCGCCGCCCGGGTGGCAGAAGCCGTCCTGGTCATCGGCGTCGACCGGCTCTCGACGCTCCCGGCCCCAAGCGACCGCAGGACCGTGCCCCTCTTCGGCGACGGCGCCGGGGCCATGGTGCTGCGCCGCGGGCAAGCGTGGGAGGACGGGGCGCTGGGCCCCATGGTGCTGGGTAGCGATGGCACGCACGCCGACCTTATCGAGGCCGCACGCCCGGGAACCTTGCGGATGCAGGGCGCGGACGTCTTCCGTCATGCCACCGCCCGCATGTCCGCCGCCTCCACCCAGGCGGTCGCAGCCGCAGGCTGGCGTATGGAGGACATCGACCGCCTGGTCCCGCACCAGGCGAACGCCCGCATCACCTCCTTCGTCGCCCGGCAACTCGCCCTTCCCACCGACCGGCAGCTGCACAACATCGACACGGTGGGCAACACCGGCGCCGCCTCCCTTCCCCTGCTTTTGGCCCAAGCGGACGGCGACGGCCGCCTCAAGGCCGGACACCGCCTCGTGCTGACCGCGTTCGGCGCCGGGCTGACCTGGGGCGCCACCACCCTCACCTGGCCCGACCTGACCTGCTGACCCTTGCGACAACAAGGAGCTGCCGTGACCGGTGACCTCGAAGTCCTTCTGCAGGCCGACCTCAAACTGCCCGCGCACCAGCTGAAACCGCACGCCAGCCTCGAAGACGCAGGCTTCGACTCCCTGGCGATCGTCGAGCTGTCCGTCCTGCTCGGCGAACGCTTCGGCATCGACGTCACCGACGCCGACATCAGGGACGCGGCCACCCTCGACCAGCTCGACCGCCTCATCCAGCGCAAGCGCGACGAAAGGTGAGCCCCATGCCGCAGCACACCCGCCCTGGCCGGGCCTGGATCATCACACCGGGACTGCGCCCCGACCGGTTCGAGGCCGCGCAGACCGCCGGCGCCGGAGTGGCCGTCGTCGACCTCGAAGACTCCGTGGCCATGCGGGACAAACAGGCCGCCCGTACCAGGGCGGAGCAGTTCTTCGCCAGTCCACAAAAGCCGCACCCGCCGTGCACCCTGGGCGTTCGCATGAACGCGCCGGCCACCTTGGAGGGGACCCGAGACCTGGTCGCCCTGGCTGGGTATGCGGCCAAACCCGACCTCATCCTGGTCCCGAAAACCGAATCAGCCCGGGATATCGAACTGGTCGCCAGTGTTGTGGACACCGAGGGCTACACACCCGACATCTGGGCGCTGATCGAAACCCCCCGCGCCCTCGACACCCTTCCCTCGATCACGACAGCACCCCGGCTCGGCGGCCTCGTCTTCGGGTCGGCCGACTACGCCGCAACAGTCCGCTGCGGACTGGGCTGGGAAGCCCTGCTGTACGCCCGCTGCGCCCTGGTCAACAGCGCAACGGCCGCCGGTATCCCCGCCATCGACGCCCCAGTCTTCGACCTGAACGACCTGGATGCGCTGCGGCGCGAAGCGGAGAAGGCCAAAGACCTCGGCTTCTACGGCAAAGGCGCCGTCCACCCCCGCCAGGCGGCCGTCATCAACGACACCTTCTCCCCCACCGAAGAAGAGGTCACCCGAGCGCGGGCAATCCTCAACGCCAGCCAGGAGAACGCACGTGGCATCACCTCCGTGAACGGCCAGATGGTCGGCACCCCGTTCTTCACCGCAGCCCAGCGACTCATCCGCGAAGTGGACGGCTGAGCTGGCCGGGCCCACGGACACACAGGAGGCTCCCCCGTGCGCAAGGAACTCCCCCGCGGCTACCGGCACATCACCGAGGGCCGCATCCGCGAGAACGTCGGCCTGGGATACGACGACCTCACCGACGGCCTGATCATCGAGCACCGGCCTGGGAGGACGGTCACCGAAACCGACAACCTGCTCGGGACAGCCCTGACCGGCAACGCAGCACCTCTCCACACCGACGCCCACTTCGCCAGCCACACCGAGTGGGGCCGCCTCCTGGTGTGCGGGGGCGTCACGCTGAACCTTGTCGCAGCCATGACCGTGCGCAGCACCAGCGGCCTGACTCTCGCGAACCTCGCGCTTGACGACATCCGCTTCAAAGCCCCGGTTTTCGTGGGCGACACGCTCTACGCGGAAACCAAAGTCCTCAACCGCAGACTCTCCAAGAGCCGCCCCGGCTACGGCATCGTCACGTGCCGCACCACCGGCCACAACCAGTCCGGCACCCGCGTGCTGACGTTCACCAGGACCTTCCTCATCCCCATCAATCCCTCAGCGGTCCGAGCGGCCACCGACTACTAGAAGGTGAGCGATGAACCACCAGCTGTCCTTCACTGCGGCCAATACAGACGATCTGTGGCAGGAGTACGACGAGCTGGCCGTCCGCGCCTACGGCCACCGCATCGGCGACATCACCGACCTGAAAGGGAACGCCGACCTGCGCGTGGCCACCCGCAATGGCCGGGTCGTCGCCGGAGGCATGGGCCTGCTGGTCAACCAGTTCTTCGGCGGCTCCCCCGTCCCCAGTGCCTGTCTCGGTGCCGGCTGCGTCGCCCCCGAAGAACGCGGCGAGCACCTGGCCACCCGCATGACCGCCGAACGGCTACGCCCCCTGCAAGAACAAGGCGCGGTCATCTCCGCGATCTCGACCTCCTCCACCGGCTACGCCCGCAGGCTCGGATGGGAAGCCCCCGCGTCGGTGTTCGCCTGGACTGTAGCCACCGACGAGTTGAAGCGGTCTTTCACCGGCGAGGACTTCGACATCGAGCACGGCGTCACCCCGGATATCCACGACCTCCAGCGGGACCTCGCCCGGCAGTGGAACGGTCCCGTGGAGCGGCCCGAGTGGTGGTTCCCCTGGAAGCAAAGAAAAAGCTCTCTGACCACCTACCGCTTCCAACGGCGAGGGCAGCCCACGGCCGGAGTCCTGTCCCTGGCCACGAAACGGCGCGAGCGCCACGGCATGCACCTCGTCGTCCACGACTTCTGGGCCGCCAGCTACAGCTGCGCTGTAGCCATGCTCGCCTTCCTCGGCCGCCACAACACCCGTGCCCAAACCGTCGAATTCCGCCGCGGCGCGCTCCCGCCCTCCCCCTTGCTCCTGCACAGCCTCCATCACCACCGGCCCACCGCCGAGGCGTGGCATCCCTGGATGCTGCGCATCCTCGACATCCCCCAGGCCATCCGCCTCCGCGGCTGGCCCGCACACCTCAACGCCACCGTGCCCATCGAGATCGAAACCGCGAGCGACGGCTGGGACCGGTACCTCCTCCGGATCACCGACGGAACAGCCGAGATCAGCCCAAGCCACACCCAGGGCCACGTACACCTCACCAGACAGCAGCTCGCCGTCTGGTACGCCGGCGGCTACCGGACCGTCACCTCAGCCCGTGCGGCAGGCGTCCGCGCACAGTCAGAGCAAGCACTCGCGACTCTTATCCGCAGCACCAGCGACCTCGAACCCTGGCTGCCCGACCACTTCTAACCCGCCGCCCCCAGCGACTGCTTGGGGTCAGGCCCGGCCTCGACACTCATCAACGTCGCTGACTCAGTCCGCCGCACACGGCCCGCTTCCAGAGCATGTGGTGCCACTCGTTGGCGTCCGGCGCTGGCTTGCGTGTCAGGACGGGGTTCGGTCCGGTTTCGATGAGATGCAGCAGCGTCCAGGCGATGCCATAGCAGTCATCCGGGCCGAAGCATTTCACCAGGGCCTTGGCCTCCTCCGCTGTGACCGGGCGGGGAATCGCTTTCAGCTGGTGTGTCCGGCGGGCGATCTCTTCCACGCTTGCTTCCGAGTCCGGCAACGGCCCTTCATCGACGAACAGACATACCTCGCGCCTCATACACGCATTATCCGCACCGGCCGAACCAGCATGTGGCGGGCCTGAGCTGATCCCGACAGGAAGAAGCTCATCCGCGGCAGGCCCGCCTCCCGGCGCATGCCGTGCGGGGCGGGGAATCCGTGCACACTGGCGGTGGCCGGGCCACGTGCAGCCACAGCCGGGCCCGGCCACCCTTGTGTGTCCCCGACCCTCTTCGCCAGCGAAGGCCATAGCGCGCAGCGCGGTTCCACCAGGCTCCTCAGCGACCCCAGGAGCAGCACGGCGGCAGAGTTCATCGGGGGTGTCAGCCGCAGTCGTTGCGGTTGATGCGCAGGGAGCGGGTCTGGTCGTTGAGGTTGTATCCGCGCAGGTCGTGGATGGAGCCGCCGCTTCTGGTGACGCACACCCACCGGCCGGCGAAGTTGCGCTTCTCGTAGATGCGGGCGGTGCGGTCGGAGTTGTTGCGGATGGAGCTGCCGCGGTCGCGGATGGCGGTGGGCAGGTCCTTCACGCTGCCGTCGACCGCACGCTTGACCCAGGGCTGGCCGCCGAAGTTGATGTCCGGGTAGATGCACACGTAGCCGTTGGGGCAGTCGATCACCGCCGCCTGGGCGGAAGCAGGGGTGGCAGCGGGCGCCGCGGCGGTCACAAGGGGCACGGCGATGGCGGCGGCCATCAGGCCGCGGGAGAGGTTGTTCACGGATCGCATTCAAGCGCCGCCACATCACAGAGCACGACGGCTGGAAGGTCAAACCACACGATCAGGGAAAAGGGATCGGAAGGCAGGCTCGCCGGTAGGGCCTGCCACACGGGTAAGCGAGGAAGGGGGCGATGAGGGTGCCGGGCATGGTGCTGCCGGACGTAATCTCGCCGGGCAGGACCCAGGGGGAGACGAAGGGGGTTGGGTGTGGCCGGAGAGGCTGAGCTCGGCGGACAGGACGCGGTGGAAGCTTGGGAGGCACAGGATGAGGTGAAGTCCTGGTCCCGGTTCCTGGCCGCGCTGGCCCTCGCCGCGGTGGTCGTGGTGGTGGTCATGCTGTGTGTTCCGCTCAAGGAGGAGGGAGCACACGACGGCAGCCCTTCCTGCGGGCCGACCATCGCTCCGGAAGACCCCTACCTGCACAGTGTCGAGTGCAACACCCGGCACATCCGGCAGCTGGGATACGCCGGTCTCATCCTGGCCGGAGGACTCGGCTGTGGCGTCGCCAGTTTCCTGGTCCGCATCGAACGACGCCCACAAGAGCGGGCCTCCTCCCGTCGTGAAGGGCCGGATGCGTGATTGAGCGGGAGTTCGCCGTCCGGCTGGTCCAGGAACACCTGGACCGTGAAGGCGCAAGGGAACTCGTGGTCACGCACGCCGAGGAGCACGAGCTGGTCTGGATCGTCTACTACCAGGTGCCGGAGTATGTGCGCACAGGAGATTCGCGTTATCTGCTGGGGGGCAACGGGCCCTATCTGGTCGACCGGCTCGACGGTGGGCTTCACCAGATTGGTCCGGTGGATGCGGTCACTGGGGACTGGGAGGCGGACTACCGCAGCCGCATCCGCGGCCGGCCCACGCCAGGGCCGGTGGAGGAGCTGCATGAGGAGATACGGAAGACGACGGCAGCCCGCGGCCGTACCTCCGCGATACGGCTGCTGCGGCAGAAGATCCCCGCTCTTCCCCCGGCGGAAGCCGCCGAGTACGTGGCCGCCCTGCAAACGGACACCCCCGCGCCTGCCAACCTCAAGGCCCTCGTCGACAAGACGCTCCTTCCCGCTCCGGACCCGGTGTTGTGCGTGAAAACCATCCGTGACGGCCACCCAGGCAGTCCGCGATAGCCCCGGAGGCCAAGCCAGCGTGATCCGTGCACACTGGCCGGTGGCCGGGCCAGTGCAGCCACAGCCGGGCCCGGCCGCCCCTTCGCTCCTCCGCTGGCTCAGGCGTCCTGCCTGCACGCGCAGTGCACAGCTCCGTGACCGGCGGGTTTGTCAATGGTCACTTCGTGGCCGAACAGGACCTCAAGCAGGCGGCAAAGGCCGCCAGGCAGAGCTAAGGCGCGCTAGCTAGGCCGACTCCACGACTGACCGCCCACCGCCGACCGCCCGGACGATGCTCGTTGACTCCATCAACTCCACGGGCACACGTGCCCACCTCGGTGCTCAACCCGGTGGGCGTCGTCCACTCGCTGCCGGGAGACCACTGCCCGCCTGATGCTCCAGCACGTGGTGACGTGGGCGCACGGACAGGTCAGATGGTGTTGCGCAGTCGCGGTAGACGGCTTCAGCGGCTTGATTTCGATCACTCGTTTGGGTGACACCTGCGATTCTGGGAATTTCCTCGGCTCCCTCGGGCAGTCACGCACGAGTCGACTCGCCGTGACAGAGGGAAGCGGCCTGCGGAAGTAGCTCAGCACGCGGAGGTGTTCATGGCACTGCCGAAGATAGGTAACGTCTACACACTCAGGATGCAGCCCGAAGAAGGGTACTCGGCATACTGGTGCGGAAACTACATGGACCAACGCCCGGAGGATGATCCCGGTGAAGATGCCGGTAAGTATGTCATCCATTGGGCCGATGAGTCTGACTCTTCTCTTCTCCTCGCCTCCGTGACCAAGATTGGCGATGACAGAACTCCCAATTCTCTCCCCGGTCACATCCTGTGGACCGACGGCGGAGAGGTCACGGACGTCTCTGTCAGCGACATCCCGGACGTCGATAGGGACGGCTGCATCTGGCGCATTGAAGAGTCAAATGGCGGCTGCATTCTATGGAATCGCGGGAGTGCGCAATACGCCCAGTCGGACGGCAACGCCATTGGGTTCGTGGACGAGCGCAAGGAGGCGACCACCTTCTACTTCGACGAGCAGCCCGGTGGCTTCCCCGAGGTGGCGAAACTGGGCCGGGTGGAGGCTCCGCGGCTCGCAGCTCCCGAGCTGACCGACTACTCTGTCCCGCCCGAAAACACCCCCTGGCAGATTGCAGGCGAGGTCGCCGTACCCTATTTCTTCATCGCCAACGATCATGGGCGCGCCGTGCAGTGGCAGGGGGAACATAGCCCTTACTACATTATTCGCCGCTGGTCCAGCTGGAACAGGGTCGGATGGAAGGTGCACCCTGCCAAGGTCACTCAGACGCATTCCTGGTCGACCACCGAGGGCACCACAGCAGAGGCCGCCTCGGAGGTGGACCGGACGCTGAATGTCAGCGTCACCGCTGAAGCAGGTTTCGGCATCAAGGGACTCAGCGCAAGCGTCAGCACCACGATCGAGAAGGGACTGAGCGTGAAGACCAGCAAGAAGTGGTCCCAGTCCTACAGCAAGGCGGTAAGCGACAGCTACCAGGTGGGCCCCACGGACCAGGATATTGCCGTCGGTGACTGGTTCCGTCAGGACATGTACCGCATCTACCGCGCGCAGGGCGGCGGAGAAATCATGGAATTCACCGTGACCCGCCCAGGAACACAGGTCTCCCGCACCTACATGCGCCCGACAAAAAAGTAGAGCGCCCAACATCAGCAGCATGATCCCCAGGACAAGTCGCCAACCCTGTGCCGACGATGACGCCGACAGCGAAGCCGTTCCCCGGCAGCGGACAGTGCTGTCCATCAAGGGCCTGTGCGAACCTCTTTCATCCTGTGCCGAAGGGTGAAATGGGCTGGTCAGCGGGTGGTGACGAGACAGGGCCCCTCGTCGTCGGCGTGGTGATTCCATTCAGCACGCCGACGACCCGAGGGGCCCGGTGGGCCGTACCCCGCCATGCGCGACGTCTCGCATGAGCTTATGGGGCGCATCGCCTGGCAGTGTTGCAAGCCTTTAGTCCGCCGGACGTGCCCTAACAGCATATCGACCGTGCGGAAATGCTCGGTCAGTTGGCTGAGATCAGACCAGTAGGCCCAATTCATGGGCTTCGCGGGACTGGTCGGGGGTGAGTTTCTGTTTCTTGTGACGGGTACGGGCGTTACTCCGAAAAACGCCCAGACGAATCGGATGTTCGCGCCCGTCGTTGTCGGTGACGGTTTCGATGTGGTCCCGTGGAACGCGTAGGTGTCCCTCTCGGGTTTTGAATTGGCGGGCGGCGGCAAGGTTGATTTCCCATCGTGTTGCCCCGGCGGGCATGGTCGGGGCGGTGAGCGCCGCCGTGGCGGCCGGCCGGACCCCGAGCTCAGTGAGGCGCTGCTGCTGGCCCTCTTCCAAGGTGTTCCAGACTGCTGGTTGTTCGGCGAGCCAGGTGCCGATGTCGTCGCCGCCGAGGCTGACGCCGGGCTGGAGCTCCGCGAGGGTGGCGCCCTGGGACAGGAGCCAGCGGGCTTTCGCGTAGTGCCGCTGCCAGGACAGCGACCAGGCGGGGTTCCAGTCCGGGTCGATGGCCTCCAGCCGCTCCCGCCGGGCCTCAGCCCGCGCGGACTTCTTACCCAGCCCACCAGGCTTGCGGGCCTGGTGCAGCCGCTCCCCCACCGCCACACCAGCGATAGCCGCTTCGCGGGGTGCGGCGAGGGTGTGATGCTCGGCGAAGTAGAGCGCGCACACGTCCACGAACTCTGTGAACGCCTGGTCGCGGGGGTCGAAGACGAACCCTTCCTCGGCCAGTAGCTCGGTCCGCCAGTCGGCCAACTCGCCATGCCGCCAGGCGCGGCGCTGCTCAGCTGCACCTGCTCCAGTCTGCGCTGGTGCACGTCAACACCCTGCTGCTCCAGGACATCCTGAGCGAGGAGAAGTGGTAGAAGCGGCTCACCGACGCCGACCGGCGGGCCCTGTCCCCGCTGTTCTGGACGCACGTGATGAACCCCTACGGCCGGTTCGAGCTGGACATGAACAGCCGCCTTCAGCTGGACCTGACCACGACAGTCGCGACCGTGCCCGGCCCACGCAGCCCGCAGGACGAGGCGGTGGCGGCCAGGAGGTGACGCTGCGGTTTCAGACGCGGGTGGCCGGAGCGTTCTGCTCCAAGCGGGCGCCCAGAGTGTCGGCGAAGTCCTCGGCGCGGGCCAGCTGGATGCGCAGCTTCTCCACCTGCTCGGCGGCGGCCTGCCGGTAGGTCTGCACCCGCTCCAGCAGCGCCTCGCGCTCGCCGGCGTCGAGAGCGTCGTCGCCGTCCAGGCGGTCGGTGGCGTCCAGGAGGTCGCGCATCTGCTCCAGCGTGAAGCCGAGCGGCTTCATCCGGCGGATCACCATGAGACGGGCGACGTCGGTCTCGGTGTAGAGGCGGAAGCCGCCCTGAGACCGGGCGGAGGGGATGACCAGGCCGGTCTCCTCGTAGTGCCGGATGGTGCGCAGCGACAGCTCTGTACGCGCGGCGACCTCGCCGATCTGCATGTGCTTGTCGTCCACGCCCGTGTCCCTGGCCCTTCCCGTCATGGCGAGCCGCGTCCCGTGCGACCCCACCGACCTCTACTCTAACGTTAGGGTAGAGTTGCTGAAGGTGAGGGCGGCCCGGCCGCCCCGCTACTGCCGTTCCGGGGCCAATGGCGCCCCCGGCGAAGATCCGATTCTTGCAGGAGAGAGCGTGCGCGAGCCCATGACGCCGATCGCCGCCGCCTGCCCGCCGTGACCCTTCGCCCTCGGACGTGACCCACCCGGCCGGGCATCGCCCAGGCCCCCGAGGCTCGCGTCCTTAACGACTTCCCGGCCCGCCTCGGGCCGCCCGCGGGATGCCGGCCGGTCTCCCGCGCCCCTTCCCGCACGCCCCGGCCTGCCCGCGGTGTGCCCGAGCACGACAGGTACGCATCTCCTTGTCTTCTGCTGCTGTGACTCCCGCCGCGCGGCTGCGCGGCCTCAAGCCCGACTGGCTGAACAACCCCAAGGTCTGGCGCACCGAGATCCTGGCCGGCTTGGTCGTCGCCCTCGCCCTGATCCCCGAGGCGATCTCCTTCTCGATCATCGCCGGGGTCGACCCAGCGATCGGCCTGTTCGCCTCGTTCACCATGGCCGTGGTCATCTCGATCGTCGGAGGCCGCCGCGCGATGATCTCCGCCGCCACCGGCGCCATCGCCCTCGTCATCGCCCCCCTGAACCACGAGCACGGCCTGGGCTACCTGATCGCCGCGGTCATCCTCGCCGGCGTCATCCAGGTCGCGCTCGGAGCGCTCGGGGTGGCGAAGCTGATGCGATTCGTGCCGCGCTCGGTGATGGTCGGCTTCGTCAACGCCCTCGCGATCCTGATCTTCATGGCGCAGGTTCCCGAGATGCACGACGTGCCGTGGGCGGTGTACCCGCTGATCATCGGCGGGCTCGCACTCATGGTGTTCTTCCCGAAGGTCACCAAGGTGATCCCGGCCCCGCTCGTCTCCATCGTCATCCTCACCGTCATCACGGTCGCGGCCGGCATCGCGGTGCCGACCGTCGGCGACAAGGGCGAGCTGCCGTCCTCCCTGCCGGTGCCGGGCCTGCCGGACGTGCCGTTCACGCTGGACACCCTGACGACGATCGCCCCGTACGCGTTCGCGATGGCGCTGGTCGGTCTGATGGAGTCGCTGATGACGGCGAAGCTCGTCGACGACATCACCGACACCCACTCCTCCAAGACCCGGGAGTCGATCGGCCAGGGCATCGCCAACATCGTCACCGGCTTCTTCGGCGGCATGGGCGGCTGCGCCATGATCGGCCAGACGATGATCAACGTGAAGGTCTCCGGCGCCCGCACCCGCGTCTCGACCTTCCTGGCGGGCGTGTTCCTGATGGTGCTGTGCATCGCCTTCGGCCCGGTCGTCTCCGACATCCCCATGGCCGCCCTGGTCGCCGTCATGGTCATGGTGGCCTTCGCGACGTTCGACTGGCACTCCATCGCCCCCAAGACGCTCAAGCGGATGCCGGCCGGGGAGATCGCCGTCATGGCCATCACCGTGATCGTGGTGGTCGCCACCGACAACCTCGCCATCGGCGTCGTCGTCGGCTCCATCACCGCCATGGTCATCTTCGCCAAGCGCGTCGCCCACCTCGCCGAGGTCACCGCCGTGGTCGACCCCGACGGCCACACGGTCGTCTACCGGGTCACCGGCGAGCTGTTCTTCGCCTCCTCCAACGACCTCGTCGGCCAGTTCGACTACGCGGGCGACCCGGAGAAGGTCGTCATCGACCTGTCCGCCGCCCACATCTGGGACGCCTCCTCCGTGGCCGCCCTGGACGCGATCGAGACCAAGTACGCCCAGCGCGGCAAGGCCGTGGAGATCACCGGGCTGAACGACCCGAGTGCCGACCTCCACGGCAAGCTCACCGGCGAACTCGCCGGCAGCCACTGACCCGGCGCCGCACGCCCCCACCACAGGACCCCGGCCCCACCGGCCGGGGTCCTCTCGTCTCGTCCCGGCGCCCTACTCCGGCGAAGGGCCGCGGTAGGTGCCGAAGGTCCACAGGTTGCCCTCCGGGTCCTGCACCGTGCACACGTATGCCGCCGCGCCCGACCCGAACCGGGTCTCATGCGGCGCTTCGAGGACCTCACCGCCAGCGTCGACCACCCGCCGGTGCACCGCGTCCACATCGTCGCTCACCACGTAGACCGCGCTGGTGCCCGCCCGCATCCGCCCGTGCACGCTGTCCGTGTGCCGGGTCGAACCAAACACCAGCGCACCACCGCCAGGCCAGCGAAGCTCCGCGTGCCCGATCCCGCCGTGCTCATCCGGCGCGGCGACCACCTGCTCGAATCCCAGCACGTCGACCAGGAAGCGCAGCGCCGCCTTCGTGTCGTCGTAGTGCAGGACCGGCCAGACGGAGGACAGGGAGGCATCAGGCGACATGCCGCTCATCGTAGGCAGGTAGACGCCACACCCCAAGAGCCCACGGCCGCCGGCGCGACGCCGGAACTCTCATAAACGTCCCTTTGCGCGAGCAAGATCAGAAAAAGGCCGCCGGGCCCCCGCCGATCCCGGATTCGTTCGCAGAACCCGTTCTCACTCAAAAGCGGGGCGGACCCCCTTCTGAGACTTGCATTGTGCGAAAATCCGGGCCCATGACGGACCCTCAGCAGCCTTCCCCGAACGGCCGGTCGGACGCGGACGACGTCGAACAGCACGCCTGTCCGAAGTGTGACGCACAGCCCGGCTCACCCTGCCGCTCGCGCGGCGGCGCGGTCGCCTCTGCCTACCACACCCGCCGCTTCACGAAGGCGCCCCGGCTGAAGAAGGCGCTGCGCATCCCGACCCCGGCCGACCGCGGACCGGGACGGCCGTGGCGGCCGGGCACCCCGCCGCCGGCGCCGATCGACCGGGACCTGCCGAGCGCGGACATCCGCATCGGCTACGCACGATGCTCGACGCTCGGACAGGAACTCGACTCCCAGCTCGACGCACTCGCGGGGCACGGCATCCCCCGCGACAAGATCTTCAGCGAGAAGATCAGCACCCGAGTGCGGGTCCGCCCGAAGTTCGAGGAGGCGCTGAGGACGGCATGTGAGGTCAAGGCGCACGCCCCGCACTGCCGGGTCATCTTCACCGTGTACGAGATGAAGCGGCTCGGCCGCGACGCCGCCGAACTCACCGCGCTCGCCGACCACCTCACCGCCCACGGCCTGGTCCTGGAGATGCTCGCCAGCCCCCTGCCCGGCATCTACGACCCCACCGGCCCGGGCAAGCTGCTGTTCGCATTCTTCACCGCCATGGCGGAGACCGAACGGGAGAACATCCGCGAGTCCACGCTGGAGGGGCTCGACACAGCAGCCCGCAAGGGCAAGCACGGCGGCCGGCCCCCGGTCATCACCGACGACATGCTCCACACCGTGCTGCGGCGCCGCGCGGGCGGCGAGTCCGTCGAGCAGATCCAGCCCGACCTGATCATCCCCACCGGCAAGCGCAAGGGACAGAATCCCTCGGTGGCGAGCATCTACCGGGCGCTCGCCGAGCACGCCAAGCGCGAGGCATACCCCGAAGCCGTCGAGGCCGCGCACGCCGACTTCGCCGCCCTCCAGGCCGACGGCACGCTCCCCGAGCCCCGTACCGGCGCCGAGGCCGTGGCGACGAGGTGACGACGATGGCCCCTGTCGCCGGGCGCCCGCAGGCGCGGGGCCTCCTGACAGCAGCTCGGCGCGCAGAGCTGAGACCTGAGCCTCACGCAGAGCTACTTGTCACTTCGCGGCAGCTTCGGGAGAACAGGGCCGTCACGACGGTACGGATCACCGCGAACCTCCATTTCATAAGTGGCTTGCCACTATGTTATCCACGGCTTGAAAGTGGCAAGCCACTTATGGCAAGATCTTGGCATGAGTAGCCAGCATCGCGATCCAGCCCTCACCGTCCGGCCGCCTGCTGACCTGAAGGAAGCGGCCCAGTCGGCGCTGAGCGCACGGGATATCGAGATCAGGGCCTTCGTCGTCGCCTGCCTGAAGGCCCTGGTGGCCAACCCCGACCAGTTCCTGAAAGTTCTTACCGGGCACTGGCCGGAGAAGAAGCCACGTGGGCGGCCACGACGATCATCAGTGGCTACAGAGGGGCAGGGCCGGACCACTTCGTGATCACGGCCGTGGCACCAACATCAAGCGGCGGCACAGCACATGAGGCTGCCGCCACCTGGAGCGGCACAGACACCAGCAGGAGGGGACAGTGGCGGGATCGAGCAAGGCGCCGGACGCAGGCCCGCCCGGGTCTCATCCAACGGCTCCGGCCGGCGACTGGTCCGAGGAGGTCCTGACCGGAACCGTCCTGCCCAGCGTCCTGGGCGGCGCGATGCCCCAGCCCCGCCCGGCGCGTCCGGTGGTGGTGTTCGTCGCCGGGCAGCCAGGCAGCGGCAAGACGCTGGTCGTTGACCTGGTGCACGCCGCGCTGGAGCGGCGGGGCGGTGCGGTGCGGGTGGACCGTGACGCCTACAAGACCATGCACCCCCACTACACCGCCTTCCTCGCCGAGGACGTGCGCGCCGCCGGGGTGCGGGTGCGCCCGGAGACCTACCGGTGGCAGGCCGACGTGGAGGCCCGGATACGGGAGGGCCGGTACGACGCGGTGGTGGAGGCGCCGCTGGCCCGCCCGAAGGAGTTCCTGGCCGGAATGGCCGCGTACCGGCAGGCGGGCTACCGCGTCGAGATCGTGGCCCTGGCCGTACCCGAGGCGGTCAGCCAGCTCGGCATCCTGGACCGGTACCTGCGCCTCGCCGAGGAGGGCCGTGCCCGGTACGTCTCCTGGGACAACCACGACGCGTGCGCAGCCGCGCTGGTCGAGACCCTCAGCATGGTGGAGACCGCGCGCCTGGCGGACCGGCTCTTCGTCGTCCGGCGCGCCGCCGAGACGGGGCTGGAGGCCGTGTACGACAACGAACTCGGCCCCGCCGGGCACTGGTGCCGCCCGGCGGGCGCGGCACGTGCGGTCCTCTTTGAGCGAAAGCGCCCATGGGACGCCAGGGAGACGGGCCGGTTCCGCCGTCAGCTCGCCGACGCCGACCGGCGCCTGCCCCGGCTGCCGGAGGACTGGGCGCTGGCGGTGCGCCGCGACGCCGAGCGCGCCGCCGCCCTGTCCGAGCCGGTCAGACGCACTGCCCAGCCGCGCGCAGAGGCGCCCGGGGTCGACTACCACCGGCTCTCCGCAGAGGAACACCGGTGGATTTACGACGAGTTGATCGTGCCGTCCCTGGGGCGCGTCACGCGGCAGGAGAAGCCGGTCGCGGTGTACGTGATGGGCCAGCCCGGTGCCGGCAAGACCCGGGCTGCCCAGATGGTCCGCGGTACTCTGCGGGACAGTCCCACCCACATCACGGGCGACGACTTCAAAGTTGCCCACCCGGACTACCTTCAGTTGCTGCGCGAGGAGCCGCGCACGGCCTCCGCGCGGATCCGCGCCGACTACCGGGCCTGGCAGGCTCAGGCCGAGGCGCATGTGCGCGAGCGGCGTGGGGACGTCGTCATCGAAATCGCCCCGGGCGGCGGCGCCGAGTTCGCCGCCGGCGCGGCCCAATACCGGCAGGCCGGCTACCGGGTGGAGCTGGTGGTACTGGCCGTGCGCGCAGCCGATTCCCGGCAGGGCACGGCCGCCCGCTACGCCCAGGCGAGCCGGCGTGGGCTTCCCGCGCGGTTCACCACCGCCGCCGGGCACGACACACACTTCGCGGTCCTGCCCGAGGTGGTGGCGGCTGCCGAGGAGTTGTCCGCGGTCGACTCGGTCATGGTGATGCGGCGCGACGCCCATCTCGTCTACCGCAACGAGCAGACCGTCCCGGGGCGGTGGGCGCGGCGCCCTGCCGCCGAGTTGGCCTTGGTCGCCGAGCAGCTGCGTCCGTACACCGCTGAGGAAGCCGGCCAGTTCTGGGCCGTCCAGCGCCAGCTGCATGCGTCGATGCCGCAGTACCGCGACGACCTCATCGCGATCGCTGGGCTGGCATGTCCGCTGATGCCTGCCCAGCAGCCGCGCCAGCTCCGCACATCGGCCCCTGCTGCCGCGCTGCCCGTGCCCGTCTAGACCTGCCGCGCGGCCCGGACCCCCTTCGGGGGCACCGGTCCACGCGGCATGGTGACCGTCGCTCTACGACTCGGGCCGCGGCTCGGCGGCTTCCAGCTCCTTCAATCGTGCGGTGTATACGGCTGCGATCCGCGCGATCTCCTCTGGCCCGGCCTCCCTGAGCCGGTGCTGGTCCTCCACACACTCCTGCCGCCGCGCTTTGAGCTCCTCCAGGCGCTGCTGGTCGCCGGAGCGCCGTGCGAGCAGGAGCTGTTGGCTGTACCAGGCGAGGACGGTCCTCACGATGTCGTGTGCCACCTCATACCCGGGCTCGTCGCCGCCCAGGTCCGGGGTCTGCCCCGGCTGGGGCTGTCTGTCGGGAGAGGACGGCGAGGATGCGGGGTCGTGCATGGAGAACCACCTCGGGGTGTTCGGGGAACCGCTGGCAAGAAGATCATTCTCGGGCCTGGGCCGGATTCGGTTCACCACCGGCTCTTCTCAGCCCTCATACCCTCTCGGGCTGCCGTCGGCCATCGCCTGCGGCATAGATTGGGTCTGCAGGTGATCACTTTGGGGGGACACATCACATGGCCGACCTTCGTGCGCTGTTCAGCTCCAATGACCCTGTGGGCAGCAATGAGGCGTTCACCAACCGGCAGAACCAGTGGAACCTCGTCGCCACCGCCATCGAGGAGCACCTGCGGCACATCGCTGATCCGGCCTTCGACGTTGAGGACCTCGAAACCGCGCGCAACAACGTGATCGTGTTTCACGGGGTGGGAGGCGTCGGCAAGACGACGCTGTCGCGCAAGCTGGAGGCCGCGCTCGCCGACTCCGGGCACCGGCCCGCCCAGTGGGGCGCCCCGGCCTGGTCCGGCGAGCGGATCCTTCCCGTACGCATCGACCTCGCCCGCTCAGCCGGCACCGGCTTCGAGCAGATCGTCCTCACGATCCGGGCCGCGCTCGCCGGACTCGGCCGTCCCCTGCCCGCCTTCGATGTGGCGCTGCGCCGGTACTGGGAGCACCAGCATCCCGGCGAGCCGCTGGAGGAGTACCTGCGCCGCGGCGGGCTGGCCTCCCGATTCGGTCAGGCTCTGCCGCAGCAGATGCAGTCCGCGCTGTCCGACGTCGCTCAGGCCCTGCTTTTGCCCGGCACCGTCGGGTCCGCGGTCGCCCAGGTGACCGTCTCCCTCGTGCGGGCGCTGCGGGAGCGCCGGCAGACCGTCCGCGCTCTGGCGGGGTGCGCGCGGCTGGCCGACCTGCTGGAGGCCGAACCCGACCTGGACGCCCTGTCCTTCTACCCGCACCTGCTGGCGTGGGAGCTCGCCCAGTTCCCGGCCGACAAAAGAGTCACGCCGGTCATCCTGCTGGACACCTTCGAGGACACAGGCGACCGCCACCGTGACGCCGAGCGACTCCTGAACCGTCTGGTATGGCTCATGCCGAACTGCTTTTTCGTCATCAGCGGCCGGAACCGTCTTCAGTGGGCCGACGACGCCCTCCAGGGCGAGCTCGACTACACCGGCCCCGCCGCCTGGCCCGGCCTGGCCCCCCACTCCGGGCGGCCGGCCCGGGCCACCGGGCACAGCGGCGCTCGCCAGTACCTGATCGGGGACTTCTCCGAGACCGACTGCGACACCTACCTCGCCCAGCGCCTCACCCAGGACGGCAGGCCGCTGATCGGCCCCGACATCCGCGCGGTCATCACCCAGCGCTCGCACGGCCTGCCGCTCCACCTGGATCTGGCCGTCGCACGCTTCCTGGAGATCCGCCGCACCGGCCGCACCCCCACTCCCGCCGACTTCGACCACACCTTCCCCGCCCTCATCGCCCGCACCCTCTCAGACCTCACCGCCGACGAGCGCCATGTCCTGCGCAGCGCCAGCCTGCTGGACGCCTTCGACCTGGACCTGGCCACCCAAGCCGCGGGCCTGGCCCACCAGGCGGCGGCCCGCAGACTCGTCGAGCGGCCATTGGTCACCGAGGATCCGTACGCGATCTGGCCATACCACCTGCACGGCGCCATCCGCACCGCGCTGCGCGGGACCGACGACCACACCGAGGACCACTGGACCCCCGCCGACTGGCACCAAGCCGCCGAACGCGCCCTGGCCGCCCTCGGCCGGCAGTGGCAGGACACCAGCGCCCTGACCCCCAGCCGGACCCTCCTGGTCGCGTGCCTTCGCCAGGGCCTGCGCCTGGCCCGCGACCACCACCTGACCCACCTCGGCTGGCTCACCGACGCCGCCTTCGCCTACACCAACGACTCCGTCTGGGAACCCCTCGCCCCACCCACCCCCACCCCTGCCCCCTCCCTGGGCAACCAGCCGCATCCGGGCCCGGACACACCCGCCGACGCCCTGGCCGAGCTCCTCACCGCCATCGCCCGCCGCCAGCACGAGCACCGCGAACGCACCGCTGAGCGCCTCACCGCCGTCCTGGCCACCGGCCTGCTGTCCGGCGAACTCGCCGAACTCGCCCTGTACTACCGGGCCAAAGCCCACAAAGACCTCGGCCGCACCGACACAGCCGTGCACGGCATGCGCCAGGTCGCCGACACCGACGGCCGGCTCGCCCCACGCGCCCGCCGCGGCCTGGCCCAACTCGCCCGCATCGCCGGAGACTTCCCCACCGCCCTGGCCACCATCCCCACCCTGGGCTGGGAAGGCCGCCACCACCGCGTCCTGGCCCACATCTGGTGGCCCCACGGCGACATGGACCGCGCCACCGCCGCCTTCGAAGCCGCACGGGCCGAAGCAGAAGCCCACAATGCCCCCGGCGAGCGGGCTATCGCCCAGACCCTCCTCGCCCTGGTCACCGCCTTCACCGACCCGCTCCGCGCCGACGACGAACTCGCCCTCGCCCACCAGTACCTCGCCCCGCTCGACCAGCGCGCCACCACCTTCTACGCCGCCATCGCCGCCCTCCTGCGCGACGCCGGCACCGACCGCGACGTCACCGACCGCGCCACCGTCCTGCACACCGAAAGCACCCTCGCTGGCCTCCCCTGGCTCGCCCCACTCATAGAAACCGCCGTTGCCTTCCACCACGCCGTACGCGGCGCACAGGACGACCTGACAGCAACCATCGACCGCCTGCGCGAGGCAACAGCGAACGGTGACTTCGCCTACTACCTCGACATCGCCACCGCCATGGGCGACCTGCCCCAGCCCGACGGGCCCGCCATCCGGTGGCTCGAGGACGAACACACCGTCCGCACCCGCTGGCGCACCCTGGTCACCACCAGGCGCGAACACCTTCGCACACAGCAGTAGCCACACAGGCCGACAACGACGCCGAAGGGCCCGGGTCCCCACGGATCCGGGCCTTTCGGCGTTGTAGCGGTGGGGACGACGCCGGTGCCGGCGGAGCTGTCCCGAGTCGTGCAGCCACGGAGCGGGGCGGTGTGCAGGGGCTGACGGCCTACATGGAGAACGGTCACCCGTCCCCTTGAGCGTTCTTGGTGCAGACGGTGCGGGTCCACCGGGACGATGGCCCCGCACCCCGCATTGGGGTCGAGGGGCGCCGCAGCGGCGCCATCGGCGCCCTCCCAGCATTCCGATACGAACCTCCGGGTCAGCCGCTACCGTTGACGGTCCAGGTGCGGAGCTCACCGGCTCGGGGAGGGGATGCGTGTCATGGTCTTTGCATGGCTCCGCGAGGCCTTCCGCCGCAAGGCGGCCCCCAGTCTCGATACCTACGAGGCGGATGCCTTTGCCCCATACGGTGGGGTAGACGGCCAGACAATCGCTTACTGGGCCGACGACCCCCAGAGACCAGTACTGCGAGTTCACCTCACGCACCTTGAGGACTGGCACACCTCCCAGTCGCCAGCAGCGGCGGCTGCGCGTGAACTCGCCATCGATCCGTCGACCGCCTGGAAGCACTGGGAGCGCGTCACACATCCGCTTGAGCCCTCATCGAGCACCGAGTCCTTCACGAGAGCCCTGTTGCTGGCCTCGGGCTTGCTGAAGAACTCCGATCCACAGGCCATTGCTGAGGCCGCGCACACGTTGTACGAGGCACTCCCCATCGAGGAGGACGAGGGGGAGGCCCTTCCTGATATCACCGAAGAGGAAGCTGCTGCTGTGGGCAGCGAGGCTGGGACGTCACTTGAATACGCACTCGCGCGTCTGTTCCTCCGGCTGGGGCCGCCTCCGGAACCCACGGCTGTCGAGTATGCCCCTGCTTCGAGTGGCGGGGGAGGGACGCCGCAGTGACGACCGAGGATAGGAGTGCGCTGCCCCCTTCCCCTCCTGAGGAGGAGTCCGTCCTGGCAGCCGGGCTTGAGGTCGCCATGAAGTGGGGCGCCGCCCTGGGTGGGCCGGACCAGCTGGATGTGGCACTTAAGGCCCTTGAGCCGCAGATGAAGCGGGAGCATCAACTGAAGCTGAAGCACCTGGAGTTCCAACGGGAGGTTGCTGAGCGCGCGGCTCGGCTGGAGCGGGAGCGGCGCAGCCACACCCGGCACTTGGCGGGCCTGGCAGTCGGGGCTGTCTTGGCCGTCGCGATGCTCGGTGCAGGGGTCTACGTCGCCAAAGACGCCTGGTGGCTGTCGGCCCTGTTGTGCGGCCCTAGCCTCCTTGCGCTGGCCAAGATTTTCGTCTTGCGGCGCAGTGATCCCGAGGACATGCGGTTCGTGTCCAAGACGGCCCGCAACTCGACGAACGCGGCCTCGCAGGCTCAGCCCCCGGTCGTATAGCCGTCGCCCTCGTGTGTCTGAGCGCCCTACTTGGTCATCATGAGCAACGCAGGTCGTCCCACCAGCCGGTCAGAGTGGCGGCAAGGTTGCCTTGGCCGTTTGGGGGCGGCGTAGCGTGGAGAAACGTTGATCGTTTAGCGGGGGTGGTCTTGTGGCGGGTGGGGATCTGCGGGCGCTGTTCCGCACGAATGACGCGGGCCTGAAGGCGGCCGAGGCGTTCACGAACCGGCGGGCGCAGTGGGAGGCCGTTGCCGTCGCGCTGGAGGCTCACCTTCGGCAGATCACCAGCCCCGGGTTCGACGTGGAAGACCTCGAGGTACCCCGCACGAACGTCCTGGTTTTCCACGGGGTTGGCGGCATCGGCAAGACGACGCTCTCGCGCCGGCTCGAAGCAGCGCTCGCTGATGACGGGCACCGGCCCGCGCAGTGGGAGCGGCCCGTGCGCGGCGACGCGCACCTCCTGCCCGTGCGCGTCGACCTGGCCCGTTCCGCGGGCGTCGACTTCGAACGCCTCGTACTGACCATCCGTCTCGCTCTCGCGCGGATCGGACGACCGCTGCCGGCCTTCGACTTGGCGCTGCGCCGCTACTGGGAGCACCAGCATCCCGGGGAGCCGCTGGAGGAGTATCTGCGCAGCGGAGGGCTGGCCAGCCGGTACGGCCAGGCGCTGCCTCAGCAGCTCCAGTCCGCTCTGGGCGATGTCGCCCAGGCCCTGGCGCTGCCCGGCACGGTCGGTGGCCTGGTGGGGCAGGTGACCGGATCCCTGGTCGGTGCGCTGCGCGAGCGGCGGCAGACCGTGCGGGCGCTGGCCGGGTGCCGACGCCTGGCCGACCTGCTGGAGGCCGAACCCGACCTGGAAGCGCTCTCGTTCTACCCGCACCTGCTGGCCTGGGAGCTCGCCCAGTTCCCCGCCGACAAGAAGGTCGTGCCGGTGGTGCTGCTGGATACGTTCGAAGCTGTCGGCGACCGTACGCACCGGGATCTGGAGCGGCTGATCCAGCGGGTGGTGTGGCTGATGCCCCACGCGTTCTTCATCGTCACCGGCCGCTCCCGCCTCCAGTGGGGCGACGCGGCGCTGCACGGGCAGCTCGACTGGGCCGGGCCGACTGCCTGGCCCGGCTTGGCGGCTCATTCGCTGCCGCACCTGCCCGACCGGGGCCCGGGTCACGATTACAGTCGGCAGATCCTGGTCGGCGACTTCTCCCCCGAGGACTGCGAAAACTACCTCGCCGAACGCCTGACCAACGGCGGCCAGCCCCTCATCCCTGCGGCCGTGCGGCAGGTCATCGCCGAGCGCTCCCACGGACTCCCCCTCTACCTCGACTTGTCCGTGATGCGGTTTCTGGAGCTGCGCCGCGGCGGCCACACTCCGCAGGCCGGCGACTTCGAAGCCGACTTCCCCGCACTGATAGCCCGCACCCTCGCTGACCTGACCCCTGAAGAGCGCTCCGTGCTGCGCTCGGTCGCACTGTTGGATGCCTTCGACCTCCAGCTGGCCACGCGTACGGCCGGCCTTCCCCACCAGTCGGCTGCGCTGCGGCTGACCGAGCGCCCCTTCGTGCGGGAGGACTCTTCTGGGCTGTGGCCCTTCCACCTGCACGACCTGATCCGCTCCACCCTCCGCACCGCTGAGGACCACACCGACGACCGCTGGTCAACGGACGACTGGCTCGCTGCAGCGCGTCGGGCGCACTCCACGCTCGGGGACGCGTGGCAGGCCGGCGGCGGGCTGGACCGGCGGCTGCTGGTCGGCTGCCTGCGCCAGGGCCTCGCCCTGGCCCGCGACTTCCACCTGGAACTGGGATGGCTGGTCGACGCCGCCTGGGTGTATGTGCGGGATGCGATCTGGGAGCCCCTCGCCCCGCCGGCGCGCGATGCCGACGAGCGCGGCCAGGCGCGGCTGGAGACCGCTGCCGACGGCCTGGCCGAAGTTCTCAGCGCGCTGGCCCGCCGCCAGCACGAGCACCGCGCACATATCGCCGACCGTCTCGCCCGCGTCCTCGACGCCGACGTGCTGCCGGAGAATCTGCGGGAGATGCCGCTCTACTACCTGGCCAAGGACCAACGCGACCTCGGCCAGAGCGCGGCCTCCCGACGCGGTATGCAGCAAGTCGCCGACGCCGGCGGCCGTATGGCGCCGGACGCCCGCCGCGGACTGGCCCACCTCTCCCGCCTCGCCGGCGACTTCCCCACCACCCTCACCCTCGCCCGCCAATCGGGACGGGAGGGGCGCGGACAGCGCATCGAGGGCGATGTGTGGTGGGCACACGGCGACATGGACCGCGCGGCCACCGCCTACCGCACCGCCCGCGGCGAAGCCGAGGAAGAAGGCATCGACGGCGAGGTCGCCGCCTGCCAGGCCCAGCTCACCCTGGCCATGGCCTTCGCCGACCCGCAGACTGCCGCCGAGGAAATCGACCTCGCCGAGCAGCTGCTGGCCCCACTGGACATGCGCGCGACCAACCTCACCGTCCTCATCGCATCCCTGACTCGGGACGCCGGACGCGACGACGCCGACATCGAAGACCGCGCACAGGTCGTGCGCACTGAAGCACAGGTCGCCGGCGTCAAGGAAGCAGAGGTCAAACTGGAACTGGCCCTGGCCTTCCACCACGCCGTCCGCGACGACCAGGCGAAGCTTGCCGCTGATCTCGGCCGACTGCGTGAGCTGTCCGAGGGCGGCGACCATGCCCACTACATCGAGATCGCCCGCTTCATGGCCGGCCTGCCGCCAGCCATCGACGCAACGGCCCAGTGGGTCGACGGAGCGGAGACCACACGCGGACGCTGGCACAGTCTGGTCCAGCGCCGCCGGGCTACTGCCTGAGCCATTCGATAGAAGTCAGCCTGTCCGGCCGAGGTGCATGACGACGACGGTGACGGTGCTGCCGGTGATCTCGTACATCACCCGGTAACGGCCTACGTACATGCGGCGCAGGTCAGGCGAACCGTATTCGACGGTGCCTTCCGGGCGTGGCTGCTCGGCGAGGAGATCCACCGCGTCCATCAGCCGGCGCAGCCCGTCGGCGTCGTCCTTGAGGAACCGGGCGGCGGCGTTGAGTGCCGCCTCTTCCCAGACGATCGTGTAGGTCAACCGCGCTCCAGGCCGAGCCGGGCACGTACCTCGTCATGCGGCACCATGACCGTCTCGCCGGCCGCCTGCCGGGCACGGTACTCGGCCAACGCGAGCGCGTCCTCCAGGTCGGCGAGCTCCTGCGGATTGACCAGGACAGCTGCGGGCTGGCCGTGATCGGTGATCGTGATGCGCTCCCGCGCGTGGGAGGTACGGCGCACCAGCGATCCGAATCGGGCCCTCGCCTCAGTGATCGGCAACATCTCACTCATGTACAGAACTGTACACTTCCCGCCGGTTCGTTGGTCGGCCTCGCCAGTGCCCGATGTGGCGGCTCACTCGTGCGCAATGAACGGAACCCTGCCACGGGGATGATGGTGCGCTGCCGGGGCTCGGGCACAGCGGTCTGGTCGAGGGGCTGGATCTCCACCCGAGTCCCGCCCCGCGCGTTGAGGCGCTGCAGCAGGTGGCGGGCGACGTTCTGGCGGCGGTAGGTGCGGTAGGCGGCGTCAATACGGGCGAGGTTGTCGCGGGGTCTGCTTGTGCTGAAGCCACCTGTGCAGTGTGCCGCGGGTGACCGCGATGCCCGCATCCGCCATCGCCTGCCCGCCCGCAGCGGAACGGGTCAGGTAGTTCAGGCGGGCGTACAGCCCGCGTCGGCTGGACACATGCCCCCTTCCAGCGCAAGTCGGTTGAAGACCTCGGAGGCCAACTGGGCACTCTTCTGCCCCTGGGCACCGTAGAGTCCAAAGTTGAGGTTACGCTCCGGCATCTAGGCCACCTCCCTCTCGTGGCTGATGTCGGCCGGAGACACTGTCGCGTCTTCGGCAGCCTGTTGTTCGTGTGCAAACACCTCATCTTTGATGCGGCGCTTCGACCAGGGCCATCCACTCGGGTGGCATGCCGTTTTCGATGCACGCTTCAGCGAGATCCAGAACGCGAGGGAAGCTGCGCTGAAGCCCGTGCGTAGCAAGCAGTCCTACCGTGTCGCGAAAGCCTTCATCCGCAGTCCTCACATGGTCATTGCGGCTCATCAACAGCACTGCGTACCAACCGACGTCGGTACGCGCCCAGTACAGAGGCGATAGATACGCGTCCTGAGAGACCCCAAGGTGAGTCAACGCGCCAGGGGATGCCTTGAGATATCGAGTAAGGACCGCGCTCGCCGTACCCGCGGACCTGCGCTGCGCAGGTTCGAGTAAATGCACCACGAACTTTCTGTTCACCGTAACCTCCCCGCTCCCCGACATCACCGCTGGCTACAACGTCGTACTGCGACTGCTTGATGCGCTCGCACCAGACGCGTGAACTGTTCGTGCGCCACAGTCACCACTTCTTGGGGCGCAGTTGGTCAGCCGCTGTACCCGGTCAGTCTCCGGGCGGCGTCTTGTGGCGTGATACCGGATTCGATCCGAACATCCGTCTCGACTTGGGGAGAGAGTAGTTGCCGTTGCCAGGGCGTGAGGTACACCAGAGGGCTGTCCACGAACAGGGATACGTACTGGCCCCGCCCCTCCCAGTCCTCAATGTCGGAGGCCAGCCCTACAAGTTCCCTGTCGCACTGCGAGCACAGATCGATGAGGCAGCCGGCGGGGTCGTCTGCGCTGAAGACATAGCTCTCGCCACTCCCGCACGGGCACCGGTTCAGTTCGCTGCGGTGGTAGAGCCGCCAGCCGTATGCGAATGCGGTGAGCTTGGTGGCGCGCTCCAGGTAGTCGTGGGTCGTCCACACCAGCGCGTCACTCCGGTTGCCGGAGATGTCGCGGAAGGGAGCGGCAAGTTCCAGCAGCGTGATCTGGTCGTGGCGTAGTGCGGTGAGGAACCGTTCGACGGTCAGCTGTCGTTTGGGGCGCCACCAGCCGAGGTGGGCTCGAAAGGTGTTGGCGCGCGGAATGGCCAGTGGTGCCTCCTCTTCGGCAGAGTCGTCTTCGGTGGTGCGGTGAGCAGCGAGGAGCCGCCAGGGGTCGTACCAGGGGACGGGTGTGCGGGGTAGGGCCTGTTCCCAGTGCTGCCAGCGCAGACCGCACACGTCGTGGTCGGCGCGGTCGCCGTCGAGGTCGACGGCGCAGAGTTGGGTTACGGGTTTGCTGGATAAGGCGCGGTGGCCATCCAGGACAAGGAGCTGGCCGTTTTCGTCAGCGGTGACCTGGAGGGAGGGCACGGTCATCAGCCAGGGCGGCTCGGTGTCGGTGACCCAGCAGACTTCAACGTCGCTGGCGGCGTACCGGTAGGTGCGGTTGGTGATATCGGCGTAGGTGATGGGGGACAGCTGTGCTTCGAGGGCCAGGCGGCGTCCGCTGGGCGCGGTGGCCAGGACATCGGCGCGCCAGCCCTCGCCGGCGACTTCTAGCTCGGCTCGCCAACCGGCACGACGGGCGGCGAGTGCAAGAGCTCGCTTGAGCCGACGGTGTTCGGGGCTTTCGCCGCGGCTTGGACAGTGGGGGGCGGCGCTGTCGTGGGCGAAGAAGCGGCGCCCACGCCGGGAGAGCTTGGCGTGGACGGGTCCGTTGCAGGCGGTGCAGTGCAGGGGCGCTCGGGGGCGGACCCGGTAGATGGTCTCCCAGTCCAGTCCGGCGTCGAGGTCCTCGCAGGTTGCGTCCAGCAGGCCGAAGCTGGTGTGAAGGGCGGTCAGCGGCATCAGTGGCCCTTCTTGGGAGTGGGCCCGAGATCACTCCACGTTCGGTAACCGGCTGCCGGGGCCGGTCGGCGAGGTGCTGCGACGGTGCGGACGGTCGGTTGGCCGGCGGGGTGGTCGAGGATCCAGGAGAGACTGCCGCGGTCGAGGTGGTGCTGGGCGCGGGTGACGGCGACGTAGGCGAGTCGGGCCTCGGCGCGGGGGATGCGGCCAGGTTTTCCGTTCTCCTCCGGGTCGGGCTCGGGGAAGTCGTCGCCGATACGAACCCGGGGCCACTCGCGGCCTTTGGCCTTGTGGGCGGTGGAGATGGTGACGTCGCTGGAGTCCTCGTCGCCCAGACGCTGGAGTGAGCCGAGGATCTCCTCGTAGCCAAGGTCATCGATGAGTTCGACCCAGGGCAGCAGGTCGGCTCCCGAGGGGTCGTTCTCCGCGTACTCCTGAACCTCTCCCCAGGTCTTGAACAGCAGGAGTTCGGGGTGGCTGGTGCCGCGTCCGGCTTTCAGATCGCGGGCGGCCAAGGCCAGCTTGCGCAGCTCGTCACCGCCGCCAGCCATCGCGACGCGGCGGCTGGCCCCCAGGTGGGAAAGGACCTCGGTCAGCGCACCGGCGTTGGTCCGGCACAGCACTGCGTCCGGCTTCTCAAGCGGCCCGATCCGGGTTGTGACGGGTGCGTGCCCAGTCAGTCGCAGGCCGGAGCGTACGGCGCCGAGCCAGCGGTTGGCCTCCTGGGCGATCGCGTCACCGAACCGGAAGGACTGTGACAGGTGCAGGTGGGTGCCGGGAGCGCGGGTCATTACGTCCCGTGCGCCGCGCCAGGCGTAGATCTGCTGAGCGGAGTCGCCGACGAGAACGATCTGAGTGCGGCCGCGCTGATTCTTGATGACGTCGTCCAGTACCCCGTTGGTGTCCTGTGCCTCGTCCAGCAGGACGTAGTCGTAGGACAGCTGGGGGTCTTGCAGCTGCCACATCTTCAAGTAGTGGTCGTGCTTGAAGTTGACCTTGTGCCCTTCCGGGTCGGTGACGTCCTGCCATGCTTCGCGGGCGAAGGGCATGACGGCCTGGACCAGCAGCTGGTGCATCTCGGGTTCCTCCGCTCCGCGCTGAAAAGGCACATGCCGGGGAGAGAGTTCGCGCTCTGCGGACCAGCAGAAGGACTGGACGGTTTGCAGCGTGATGTAGGCGAGGTTGCGTGGCTCAAGGACCTTGCCTCCCAGCGGCAGAGCGTGCTGGATGCCGAGCGATGCCGCGATGCGGTAGGAGGGGAGGCGCGGCGCGCCCAGGCGGTGTTTGTACGGGATAGCGACTGCTCGAAAGGCCAGCGCATGCGCCGTAGAGCACTTCACCCGCTGCGGGAAGCGCCGCCGGGCTTCCACGGCCACCGACTTGTTGAAAGAGATGTACAGGCCACGACGGTCGTCGCTGGCGCCGAGCATCTCTAACGTGGTCGTCTTCCCCGTGCCGGCACCCGCCTGGACGACAAGATCGTCACCGGTGGCGAACGCGTCGATCACAGCAGCCTGCTCTTCAGTCGGCTCTGGCACCTGTAGCTCTCCTTCTCCCAAATTCCCTTTCACAGAGGGCGGTTGACGCTCGCGCCCACACCGTGGCCACGTTCAGCATGACGCCCACCACTGACAATCCGTACCCATGGCGTCACAGAAAGGAATGGGCGTTCGACCGTGCCAGGACTGCGGGCAAGTCGTGATCAGCGCAAGCAAGCCCTCGGCGGAGTGTGAGCAGCGCGCCGGGGGCTTGCTCCCATCCAGGTCACCGGGGGGAGGTGCTGGACGGGGATAGGGAAGGTGCGGGATCAGGTTGCCGGGTCGGCAGCAGCCACACCTTCCAAGTGGTCAAGGCGCTCGTAGAGGGACTTCACGAGCCCGGCTCGATCCTGAGCGCGCTGGAGCGCTCACTGTCCAAGCCTCCCACCGCAGAGCGGTTCATCGACCAGTTTGCGCCGGCTAGCCAGCCGTCGACTCTCGGCGCTCGGGGTGTTTCCTGTGCCGCCGTGCTTGCGGAGCTTGCCCCGCCGCGGTGTACGACTGGCGGGCACCGTCTCTAGCAGCCCGGCGCCTCCCATTCAAACGGTCGCGAAAAGTGCGGTCCTTACCAGCATCACGGGATCCATTCAAGCGCCAGCAGCCGCAAAGCCGCAGGTCAGGTGGCTTGAATGGATTCGGGATCCGGTACAAGCTGCGACCGCATCGCCGGGCCGCTGCCGAAATTCGCGAGAACTCGCGTCATGCATGAGCTGCGGCGCACTCTCCTCCGTGTCCGTCCCACCCGGGAGGCGTCCCCAGAGGCGGGACGGGATTTGCGGGGCTAGGGCTCCGGTGCTCCACGGTTCGACCATCCCCATTCATTCGGCGTGACTTCGTCGCGCCCAAAACAAGGAAGTGCCATGCCCGCAACAACCATGAACGGTTCCGCACCGCCTCGCCAGCAGGCCGCAGATCCACCGCTCACCGCCCGAACCTCCCGTGCGGTCGAGGGAGAGATGATTCGGCTGCCCGACCAAGCCAAGTGCCGGCCCGGCCTCGGTGAGGCCACGGCGATGTACCACCGTCTCGGCACGTCGAAGGCGGGCGTCCGGTGAACAACGGCCTGGACCTGCGTACCGCCGTCGTCATCTTGATCGGGCTGGGTGCCACGTACATCGCCCTTCGGCACCCGGCAGTGGGTACCGCCCTTCTGGTGGGCATCGCTGCCATGACGGTCGCGTTGCTTCTCCTCAAGCAGCAGTGAGGAGTTGAAGGCATTGCCGGCCTTGAAGCGGTTCACATCCCGGGGGCGCCCCGCGAAGCAGCCGACGACGCCTGGAGGCCGGACGGCGGCCTCCTTACTCCGGTAGGGACAGACCGTTCGGTGTGCCCTGGACGCCTCCAGGGCACACCGAACGGCAGGCCATGACAGCCCACTGAAAGATCGAGTCACGTCGAGGTCCGACAGCTGACGGCCCAGCCTGACAACGTCAAGCACCTGACGGGCCAGGCTCCGAATCCGCGGCGTGGACTGTCTCAGTCACTGGCGGATCCGCGCGGTCCGCCAGTGACCCCACGTGGGTGAGCTGAACATGGCATGGAACCACTCGCCCAGACGGACGGGCTGCCCCGCTGCTACTGGGCAATATCGGTCTTCACCCGCGCGTTCGGGCATTCGGCGGCATGCTCGCCGAGGGCGTTTTTCTCCGGCTGGTCGATGGCGAGCTGCCATCGGGTCTTGGTCGCCACCCAGTCCGACAGATACTGGCAGGACGCGGACTCGGCGGGCACCCACCACTGGGCAGGGTCCTTGTCGGCCTTCTGCCGGTTCTCCCTCGCGGTCACTGCCACGAGCGACCGGGGTGAGTCGAGGTCATTGGCGTAGCGTTCCCGCTTCTTCGCATCCCAGGCGGAGGCGCCAGAGTCCCAGGATTCGGCGAGGGGCACCATGTGGTCGATGTCGAGACTGCGGGGGTTGTCGGTGGACTTGCCCTCGTAGTAGCTGAACCACTGGCCGTCCGTCAGAGAACAGCCCGGCCCGATCTTCGGCTCCTCGGTGGCTTCCGAGATGAGAACTTCCTGCCGGGTGTTGCAGCCGTCGCGGTCTGCGTCAACCCAGTGCTTGAACTTGCTGCGTTTGTAGCCTGCGCGGTTTTCCTTCTCGACGGGCAGGGCCTCGATGGCCTGGGCCACTGGCAGGTCGACAGCCTGCCGGCCCGGTGTCGGTTCAGCCACCGCGGGAGCGGCAGCAGCCAGCAGGGGGAGGGTTAGAGCAGCGGCCGTCAGGCCGCGAACCAGTGTGATCACGACGGCATTGTGGGCGTCGCAAGAGGCCATCAGACGGCTGTGTCCTGCCAAACCACACGATGGAGCGCACAGCTCCGTGACAGGCGAGCCCGCACCCGCTCCAGAAGTGCGGGTGCGGGCCGGAGCTGCGTTATCCGCAGTCGTTGCGGTTGATGCGCAGGGAGCGGGTCTGGTCGTTGAGGTTGTAGCCGCGCAGGTCGTGGATGGAGCCGCCGCTCTTGGTGACGCACACCCACCGTCCGGCGAAGTTGCGCTTCTCGTAGACGCGGGCGGTGCGGTCGCTGTTGTTGCGTACCGAGCTGCCGCGGTCGCGGATGGCGGTGGGCAGGTCCTTCACGCTGCCGTCGACCGCGCGCTTGACCCAGGGCTGGCCGCCGAAGTTGATGTCGGGGTAGATGCACACGTAGCCGTTGGGGCAGTCGATCACCGCCGTCTTGGCGGGCGCCGGTGACGCTGCGACGGTCAACAGGGGCACGGTCAAAGCTGCGGCCAGCAGGCCGCGAGTCAGGTTGTTCACGATCGTGTTGTAGCCAGCCGGGCAGGCGGCGCGCCCGCGATGCGGCAGTGGTTCACCCGGAAGCGCGCAACGCTTTCGATCTCCCTGTGTGTCGTGCCCGGCCGTACGGCGCCTCTCGCGCCGCAGCTTCCGCAGCCGCCTCGGGAAACCTGCCACAGCCTCGGCGTGCCGCTCCCCCGCCGAGAAGCAGTCCGGGCACACTCACCGGCACCCGCCCTCCCGCACTGCTGGGGTCCCCCTGTGCCTGCCCTGACGCCGCCGATCTCTCCCATACTCGCCGGGCCCATCGAGCGCATGCCCCGCCGCCGCGGGCTCAGGTTCGAGGCGAAGTGGGACGGCTTCCGGGCACTGGCCTTCGCCATGCCGGGCCGGATCTATCTTCAGTCCCGGCGCGGGTCCGAGATGGGCGGTGCCTTCCCCGAGATCGTGCACGCTGCCAAGGAGCTGGCCGCGGTCGAGACGTGCGTGCTGGACGGCGAGCTGGTGGTCGCCGGCGACGACGGGCGCCTGGATTTCGAACTGCTCGCCGCCCGTGCCCGCCGCACCGGCCAGCGCGCGCAGACCTCCGCTCTCGCCCACCCGGCACACCTGATCTGCTTCGACGTCCTCCAGCTCGGCGACCAGGTCACGCTCCAGCTGCCTTACCGGGAACGGCGGGCGCTGCTGGAGGATCTGTTCGCCCGCCGTCAGCTGACGGCTCCCTGGACGCTGTGCCCCTCCACCCGCGATGCCGGCCAGGCGCAGGAATGGCTGGCGCCGGAGTGGGCCGCGGTCGGCGTCGAGGGGCTGGTCGTCAAGCCGGAGGCCGGTACGTACAGGCCGGGCGAGCGGGGCGGTCGGGGCGGCTGGGAGAAGCTGCGGTCGCGTACCACGCACGACGCGGTGATCGGGGCCGTCACCGGGCCGATCACCTTGCCCAGCACGCTGCTGCTGGCCCGCTGGGACCAGGCGGGGCGCATGCGGCTGGTTGGCCACAGCACCCCTCTGCCCAGAATGCTGAGGCAGCAGATCGGCGGCGTCCTGGGCCTGCCTGCTCCCGACCACCCCTGGCGAGGGGTCACGTTCTCTGCCGGCTGGGGGACTCGCGAACCGCTGGAGCACCGGTGTGTGAGGCCCAGCCTCGTGGTGGAGTTCGAGGCCGACGCCGCCTTCGACTCCGGCAGGTGGCGGCATCCGGTGCGGGTACGGCGGCTGCGCCCCGACCTGTCTCCCGACGAGCTGCCGCAGTTCGGGCCGGACCAGCCCTGAGCCGGCGGATGTGCTGGTTGCAGCATGAGGGCCAGCGTCCCCATGCAGGTGCCGGCCCTCGTGTAGGGGGTCACGCGGCAACGTGAATTCCCCGCTGTTTCCCTGTGCTGACGGTGGAGTCCATAGCTGCTCAGGGGCGACGAACCGCCGCAGTCCGTATAAACAGGTGCCACTGCTCCCACCCGTGAAGGTGGATCGCCGAGGTAAGCCCAATAGGGGTCTCGGGGTGATCCTGAACGGGCGCAGCCAACCGGCTGCCTGGTCAAACGCCGCCGAGCGCAACGAAATTTCCGCAGAAGCCGACGATCACCCCGACGAACAAGGCAGCAGGACCACGGTAGCTGACCGTCGCCGACTGCAATCCGCCTTCCAGGTACTCGCTGACCTCCACGAGCTGTGCCTGCACGGACCGTCGGCTGCCCTCAAGGTCTCCTTGCAGGCGAGTCTCCAGGCGGGCCGCCACTTCCCGGTCGCGACGGTCGAGTGCCTCCGGGACACTGCGCCTCCACTCCTCCAGGTCTTCGACGCGCTGTTCAAGAGTCTTCGTATCGCTGGTGACGACGTCGGCGCTGTATGCCTCGGAGGTGACAGTCGCTGACGAGGCGTACGCGTGGCGAGGGCGCCTGATGAAATCCCGCAAGTTCCGCCGCGCATTACGGATGTCCCAGACAGTTGTGACGATGCCGCCCACTTCCAGCACCACCGAAATCACGTGGAGGGCGACTGCCGCATACATGCCCAGAGAGTACTGCGCACGACGGGCGTGGAAGTTCCTTGTAGCGGCCTACAAGGCGAGAGTTCAGCCGTCCGGACTTGGGCCTCTGACAGTGCGCGTCAGGCGCGCCCGTACCGCTCTGGTGCGGGCATGAAACTGATACGCCAGAAACCCGCCACAGGATGACTGAGAACGCGGTGTGCGGCCGTGCACCCCTGTAATACAGCACTGCGCTGACAGCATCGCGTTTCAGCACGATGCTGTGCCGGGAGGGTGGGGCGCATGACGAGGCCCGGTAGTCCCAGCTAGGACACCAGGGATCAAGTAACCCCACCGGTAGGTTCCGAGAGGTGAAGGCGGCGCTCGCCCGACGCGTGGAACCGAAGCTCAACCTCGGACCATGGCCGACACCACGCCTGACGGAAGGGACGCCAGCACCTGGACACTCGCCTGTCGGCGAAGGCCCCCGGCACCCCCGCTGAGCAACCAGGTTCTCTATCCCGCAGGTGGCCGCACTCCGCTGACCGGCTCAGCTGTGGTGCTGCTCGTCGGCGTCGTCGCCCTTCAGGATGGGGGGACCGAATTTACTCCCCCCAGCCGCCTCGCTCGCCAACCGTCACCGTGGCCGTGGTGCGGGTGAATTCCTGGATTTGCGGGTGCCGGTGGCGGTGGGGGCGCAGTCGGCGGAGAAGGCGGGTGGTGCGTGAGGTGATGGCGGAGACCATGCGTTGGCAGTCGAGTGCGTCCTGGCCGAGGGCGAGTGCGGTGTCGAGCTGGCCGAGTGCGGCGTGGGCTTCGGCGGCGTCGAGTTGTGCGATGGCCATGCGGGTGGGGGACTGCTGGCGGTAGGGCACGGACCGGTACTGACGGATCGCGTCTTCGGCGGCGTTCAGGGCCCGGCTGGGCTGGTCGAGGGCTAGGTAGCTGGAGGCGTCGAAGGAGCGCAGCCGGACCGCGTCGGCGCTGAAGAGGCCCGCGCCGTGGGCGGGCAGTTGCTCGACGTGTCGGAGCGCGGTGCGGTGGGCCGCCGCGAACGTGTCCTGGCGGCCGACGGCGGCGCTGGTTCGGGAGAGCTGGCCGGCCAGCCGTGCGGCTGCGGGGGAGCCGGCCGGTGCGTGGGCGGCGCCGCGTTCGGCGGCTGCCAGGGCTTGGCCGGGGCGGTCGTCGTAGAGGCAGATGGTGGCACGGGCGTCGTCGGCCCAGGCGCACACCTCGGGGACCTCGGCCTGTAGGCCGTGGGCGTATCCGTCCCGGCACCACGCCTCGGCGGCCGTGGCCGCGCCCATGTCGTGGGCGAGCCAGCCCAGGACGACGGAGAGCATCCCGGCCAGCCGGGCCAGCTCCCGCCCCTGGACCAGCGTGTGGCGCCCTTCCATCAGCTGTGCCGTCTCGGCGCGCAGGCTGCGGGCAGTCCTCCACGCCTCGCGTGCGGGGGTGGCAGCGTAGTGCGCGGTCAGCCGCTCCAGTTGGCCTTCGAGGTGGTCCAGGGTTCCCGGACCGATCGCGGTGGCCTCCAGGCGGCGGGTGTAGGCGAGCGCGGCTGTGGGCGAGGTGATGTCGGCGGCGGTCGCGGCTGCCGCCAGCGCGGCGGTCTTCAGAGCATCCCGGCGGTTCGTGGCATCTCCCAAGTCGGGCGGCGCGCCCGGCGGCGCGGCGCACACGTCGGCTGTGGCCTCCCCCGCGCGGTCCTGAACGACCGTGGCAGGACTGGGTGCATCAAGGTAGGGGGCCAGGTCGAGATCCAGCAGCTTCTCGATCCAGGGCCGCCAGTAGACCGGGGCCTGCCCGCCCGTCATCCAGCGCCGTACGGCGTGCCGCCCCAGCCCCCGCGGCCCTCGCCCTTCGGCGATCCCCAGCTCCCTGGCCAGGCGAGAGGGCCCCCACCCTTTGGCCTCGCAGGCGGCGCGGGTTCGGCTAAGTGTGTCGGTTGGCGTTGGTGCCACGGTCGCGATCACTGTGCGGCCGGTCTGGCGCGCTCGCCGGGCTCGTCGGCGCTGAGGGCTGTTCCGATGTGCTGTCGCGCGCCTCGGCGTCTTGGCCGCTTGCCCCGCTTTGCCACCGGCCGTGGGCCAACGTGCTGCGGAAGAACTCCTGCCCAGTTTGATCTTGTATCACTTGTATTGGGTTCGCTGGGAGAATTCGTTGCTCGCGATCACGGTGCCGCGTTCGATGGGTGCATGGGAGAGAAGAAGACTGACGCGAAGCCCACGCCGATTTTTGAACTGCGATGTGGCGGGCTTCAGGTGACGATTCAGCGCGTCCCGGGATGGCTGGTAGCCGGTTTCGCGACGGCAGCAGGAACTGGGGTTGCGGCATGGATCACGTCCCGTTGACCAGTTGCTATGAGACGTGCACCCCCACGCTCGTACGCTGCGACGAGAGCCTGGGAACCTCCGGATGGCACCTCCGGCTGAACTGCCATGGCCGCCCCATGATGCGTCAGGTGGGGTCGAGCGGGGTAACGCCGGTCTCCGCGTACAGGACAGGCTCCAGGGACAGGACGGTGACCGGGTCCCCCGCCTTGGCCGCCTGCCAGGCGATCGCTGCCGGGTGAACCACCGGCCACTCGACTCCCGGCCAGTCCATAGCGTCTACCGCGTGAGCGGCGCTGAAGGGCACCTGTTCGGCGAACCGCAGCGAGGCGGCGTGCTGGCCCGAGCCGGGGAGCTGACGCTCAGCGGCGAGTACGGACACGGACGGGACCAGGACTCGTCCCGCGCCGCGGGAGGCTTCGATGTAGAGGCCGGTCAGGAACGGGTCGGCCTGGTAGAGGGCGGCGAGGGCCGTGTGGTCCAGCACGGCCGTCAGGTTCACGCAGCGTCCTGGTGGGCGCGGATCTTCGCCCAGGCGTCCTGACCGGTCTTCTGGACCTGTTCGGTGTACTCGATGCCGAGTTCGCGGGCGGCGTCCAGGGCGCGCTGCTCACGCTCGGCCTCGGTGAGCTCGCGGCCGGCGAGGTCTTCCAGCAGCTCGGTGATGGTGGTGCCCCGCTCTTCAGCGAGGATCCGGAGTCGGTCGCGGACGTCCTCGCTGGTCTTGATACTCGTCGGCTTACTCATGAAGCGATTCTACCGCCGGTAGAACCAAGAGGAAATCGGTGCATGGATCGGGTGCGTGAACTTCCCAGACTGGGATCTGGGCCGCACACCCTCCAGCCCGCCACGGAGCGGGCTCTGCACGTGCTGCTCGCGGACTCGGCCGACCCAGACCTGTTCGGCTCCCTGACCGGCGTCTAGACACCCGGCGACATCACCTGCCCCTACCAAGCAGCCCCGCCACCGACGTACGGTCAGAGCTATGACCAGCGGAAACCGGCAACGACGGGACGGCTCCCGTAAGCAGGTCCAGCTGACCAGCGGCGATCATGGCGGCCCGAAGGAGAAGAAGGGTAAGCGGCCGCGCGTCGCGCAGCCGGACCGCGAGCAGAAGAAGGCCGCCGCCAACCGGGCATGGAAGGAGCTATTCGACCGATTCAGCGAAGTGAAGAAGCGGGAGCAGGCCCGGCAGCAGGGCAAGCGTGGGACGCAGTAGGGCCCTAGGGCCTGTCCGGCGGATCTTGATCGAGAGCTGCCAGGAGGTGTGGGACCAGGGGGTTTGAGTCGTTCTTGCGCCAAGCGACGGCGACTCGTGTGCGCGCGGCGTTGGGCTCGATCCTGCGGAAGGCAAGGCCTTTGAGGCGAATGCGGCGGATGCTTTCCGGGGCCAGTGACACGCCCAGGCCGGTTTCCACCAGGGCGCAGACGGTCTGCCATTCCACGGCGTGCTGAGTCACCTGTGGGGTGAAGCCCGCCGCGATGCACAGGTTAGTGATCTGGTCGTACAGCGGCGGGCCGACGGCGCGAGGCAGAAGCACAAAGGGGCAGTCCGCCAACTGCTCGACTCGAACGGCTCGTTGTGCCGCGAGTGGGTGCGAGGAGGACAGGACCGCCACGAACGGTTCGGCCAGCACGGTCTTGAATCCGAGTTCCGTGTCATGGGCAGGCGGCTCGCGCAACAGGCCGATGTCGATCGTCCTTTCGCGCAGAGCGGCCAGTTGCGGCGTGGTCGTCATTTCCTGGATGTCCAGGTCCACGGCGGGAAACCGTTCCCGGAAGGTTCGCAGCAGGCCGGGGAGGACGGTCAGGGCAAGGGAGGCAGCGAAGCCGATCCGGAGGCGGCCGACCCTGCCGCTGCCGACTTCTCGGGCTGCGGCCAGGCCCTCCGCGAGACCGGTGAGGGCATGCCGGGCGGCGGGGAGGAGTTGTCGGCCCGCCGAGGTGAGGCAGATGCGCCCGGGTTCGCGGCTGAACAGCGCGTAGCCCACCTTGTCCTCCAGGCGACGGATCTGCTGGCTCAGCGGCGGCTGGGCGATGCCCAGGCGGGAGGCGGCGTGGCCGAAGTGGAGTTCCTCGGCAAGAACGACGAAGGCGTGCAGCTGCGGAAGGGGAAGTTCAGGGCGCTCCATACGCTTAGAGATATCACTCCATGCCTGAAGCTGCATTAGACGTATCTGTACTGGTCACTTAGCGTTCGGCGCATGACAGAGCGACGTTCCATCCTCAGCGGCTCGACGTTCGAGGAGCAGATCGGCTATGCCCGCGCTGTGATCGACGGTGATTGGGTTCATGTGTCCGGGACGACCGGATTCGACTACACCACCATGACGATTGCCGAGGACGTGGTGGAGCAGGCCGACCAGTGCCTGCGCAACATCGAGGCCGCACTGATCGAAGCGAAGTGCACCTTCGCTGACGTGGTGCGGGTGCGCTACCTGCTGCCCGACCGGGCCGACTTCGAGCCCTGCTGGCCGGCACTACGTCGCGCCTTCGGCGAGGTCCGGCCGGCCGCCACCATGCTCATGTGCGGCCTCGCCGACCCCCGCATGAAAATCGAGATCGAGGTGTACGCCCGGCGGATCACCGCGTAACAGCCCGCGTAATCCGATCTGGGTGAACGGGGGCACCGTGCCCGAGGTCGGGCGGGGCGATCTGACACATGTCGAGTGGGCACGGCTCAAACCACTGCTGCCCGGCGGCGGACTGCCGGGCGGACGGTGGAGCGACCACCGCACAGTGATCAACGGAATCCTCTTCCGCCTGCGGACGGGCGCGCCCTGGCGTGACTTGCCTTCGCAGTACGGCCCGTGGAAGACCGCCTACGAGCGTCACCGACGCTGGTCGGCTGACGGCACTTGGGACGTCCTCCGCTCGCTCCTGGCACACGCCGACGCCGAAGATCGGATCGACTGGAGCGTGGTCAGCATCGACTCCACCTCCTGCCGAGCCCATCAACACGCGGCTGGCGCACGCACCACACCCCCGCGCATCCCGGGGCGCAGGGCTCTGCCCCCTCAGCATCGGCCCGATGAAGGGCTGGGACGTTCGAGGGGCGGTCTGACGAGCAAGATTCATCTGGTCGGCGAGGGCGGACGCCGCCCCTTGACGTTCCTGATCACCCCGGGCCAGTGGGGCGATGCTCCGCAGCTCATCCCGGTTCTGGAGCGTCTGAGCGTCCCCCGGCTCCCTACCGGCCGCCCCCGCACCCGCCCCGACCATCTCAGCGGTGACAAGGCGTACAGCTCCCGCCGTAACCGCCGTTACCTTCGCAGACGCCAGATCAAGCACACCATCGCCGAACCGCGAAGCCAACGGGCCAACCGGCAGCGACGCGGACGCAGGGGCGGCCGACCCGTTGGCTTCGACAAAGCGATCTACAGACGTCGCAACGAAGTCGAACGCACCATCAACGCGCTCAAGAACTTCAGGGCCGTGGCCACGCGCTATGACAAGCGTGCCTACGTCTTCCACGGCACGGTCACCCTCGCCACGATCCGCTTATGGCTCCGACCATGATCCGCCGGACAGGCCCTAGGCAGGGCCGCCTGGGTAACCAGAGAGGCGGCCGCGCCCCGTACGGAGCAGGGCTCATCCTTCGGTGAGAACGCTCAACCTTCGCTGGGACGGCACGGGAGCAGGCGGTCCACCGACGGCCAGGCCGTACGCGGGACCGGGCGGGGGAACCGGTCAACGGGGCTTCATCATCCGGAGGCCGGCACCTGAGCTCCGCCGAACCGTTCCCGGCGCCACCGCACTCACGAATGGTCGTTTCCGCCGGAGGTGCCGGCGGCCTGCCGCAGCTCGGGTTCCGGTCACACCGCTCCCGCCGGAGAGCTGGATACCGCTCGCATATGTCTGCACCGCCCGGCGCAGCGGTGCTGAGCATGCCAACCGCCTGGCGAGTCGCTCTGTTTGCGTTGCCCTCGGCGGGCGGCAGCTAAGAGTGCGGTCACTGTGGCAGGCTCTGTACCGGTGACTGTGGCGATCTGGTCGATACTCAGCCGCAGTTGCTCGTGGAGCAGCACGGCGTCGTCGGCCGCTGTGAGGGCGCGGCCGGTGCGCTGGGCTACGGCGTGGGTGTGCCTCTGCCATGCCCAGGCTGCGGGGCGCGGCTTTTTGACGATGTCGCTCCAGTTGCTGGCTACGAGGTCGAAGAGGTGGGCGACGGCGACCTGGGCCTCCTCGGGCATCAGGCGGGAGGAGGCATAGGCGTGGTAGATGGGGCGGTGCAGGTCGTAGAAGGCGTAGAAGGCGTTTGTGAGCACGGTCGGGGAGACGGTGGGCTTCATGGTCCTTCTCATGGGGTGTGCGGGTCAGCCGAAGGGCTCGGCGGGGGCCGGGCTGGTTTCGTAGACGGTGCGCGCCTGCATCCACATCGGGCGCGCGGTCTCAGGCAGGCCTTTGAGCGCTGCGACCACGTGGGCGATCACCTCCCAGTTAGGGACGCCGGGGCCGTCGAGCGCGTGCTGCAGTTCGTGGGGGGCCAGGCGGGATACGGATGCGAGGATGCGGTCTTCGCCCGGGGAGCCGGCGGCGTAGTGAAGGGCGCGTAGGTAGGTGCGCAGATACCGGATGGGTTCGTCTGTATTCGGAGGGACGCCCGCGGCGACTTCCCACAGGGGCTTGAGCAAGCGGTGGTCACCCCGGCACGCGTCGCAGATCGCCTTGACGTGCGGCCAGGAGGCTTCGCGCTCGCCCGAGAGCATCCGGGAGACGTAGGACGGGTCGACCCGCAGGAGTGCGGCGATGTGCCGCTGGGAGATGTTGCTCTCGTTCACCATCAGGGTCAGGGCCGCGGCCACGCGCTGGTGCGGCTGGCGCCACTCCGGCTGAAAGAGTGAGGCGGCGCTCTTCCTGCCCTGCTTGGTGGCGCGCCCGGGCCGTTTGCGGGTGGCGAGTTGGTGGTCGATGTCCTGGGGCGGGTACTTCTTGCGCAGCCTGTCCTCGGAGCGGTCGAGAGCCGTGGCGATCCCGGTGAGCGGCTTGCCCTGGGAGCGCTCGCGGACGACGAGGGCTCCGGTCGCCTGCTGGAGCAGGCCGTCGATTCCGGCGATGAGCTGGGCGATTTCGGTGGGGGAAACGTTGTTGTAGGTGCCGAGCATCAGGGACTCGGACAACGCGTGGAGGTCTCCGGCGATCTCGCGGAGACCGTGGGTGCAGCGGGCAGCCCGGCCGCGGTCGAGAGAGGGGGTGGTGCGAGCCGTTTGGGCGGTGGTGTGGGAACGGGTGGACACAGGTGGCCTCTTTCGGGGGGCCTGGGCGGGTATCTGTGCCTGCCCGTCCAGGGACTCGGTGGTGATCAGCGCTGTCGCCGGGCGGTGATGGTCAAAGCCAGGCGCCGCCCGGCCGGTCAGGTCAGCGTCGGCGAATATGCCGGTGGACCAGGAAGGACCCGTGGGAGGCCGCCAGGAGAAGCACCAACAGCGGCATCAGACGGGGCGGCAGAGCGGCCGGTACCGCGAGCAGCGGGAGACAGAGTGCCGTGATGAGCAGGCTCCCGCGGACGATGACAGCGGTGACAACCCACCGAGGGGTTTCAACCACACCATGACTAGGGATGATACGTTCGCGACCCGGTTTTCCTGCGGGTGCATGAGCACGTGCAGGAAGACGAGTTGGGCGTCGGTGAAGAGACACGAAGGGCGTTCCTTTCGTGGTTCGAGCTGACGTTGAAGAGCGCTCAGACCCCGGCGGGCCCACCAAGCACAGCCGGGGTCTTTGCCTGCCCGGCGAAAGGCCGGGGATGGGACAGTACTACCTTCCGCACGCGTCCGGTGCCGGAACGTAGCGCCGTGGGTATAGACGCCCGCCGACGCTGAGCGATCTGACAGCCGAAAGCTCTGAACGATACTGTCCGGTAAACGGGAAAAACTGATCAGCGAGACCGGCATACCAGGCAAACCTCTCGTTTGGCGGAATCGAAAATTCGCCCGCCGCCCGCCTCGGCCAACCCCTGGGCCACCAACCGCTCACCAACCTCAACCCACTCCGAGGACACCTCGGTTTGTCATCAAATCCCTTCGAAGTTCACGACCCGTTCCCCCCAAAGGGTGAAGTCGTCCCCTGCCGCCCTGGCCACCGCCCAGCAGCTCGGCCGGGAGGGTCGCGGCCACCGCCGCCGAGGTCGAATGCCGCGCCCAGGTCCTACGAACCGAAGCACAATTGCCGGGTCGTGGCAGCACAGGCGATGTTGGCTCGCTCCCACCTTCCACCACGCCGTACGCGACGATCGCCATCAGCTGACCGAGGGCATCAGCGGGTTGCATGCATTCGCCGAGAACAGGCGACTACGCCTACTACTCCCACGTCGCCCGCTTCCAGGCCGGCCGCCTGCCCGGCTGCGCCACGTCGACAGCACTCTGTGCCCGGGGCGGCTCGTCAGGCAGCGCGCGGTGCGCGGGCGGCGCTTGTGACACCTGTATCGGCCGGTGACGAGAGGATGTCAGCTGGCTCGCGGCTCCGGCTGAGCTGGAGGGATCAGTCGTCTCGTCCGGGAGTACGGCCGTCTCGGTCGGCCCGGCGGACAGTGGGAGTGGTGTCGTCCATCTGGTCGAGCCGGTCGTACAGGGCGCGGACGAGGCGAGCGCGGTTTTGGGCGCAGTGTGCGTTCCCTCGCGGCTGGGCGGTCAGGCGCCGGTCGGTCTCCTCGAGCAGGTAGACGGCGAGCGTCCGGGCGGTGCTGTCAGCCGGGAGACGGTTGGCGGCGCACCGGAGGTCGGTGGCCACAGCGCGGGCTGTGTCTGCCAGTTGGAGGGCGATCTGCTGATAGTCGCCTGCTCGCAGGGCTGGCTGCTCGTCCCACGCCAAGACAGCACCCCTTTCAGGCCGCTATCGAAGCGAGTGCGACGGAGTAGTGGCGCAGACACACGGCCCGGCCGGGCACAGCCGGATGGTCACAGCGGTCACCAGGAATGCTGGTGTGCGTGCACAGGCCCGACTCGGAACCGGGGTGAGACTCGGAAGCCGCGGTGCCGGGCAGGTGGGGCGCCGCGGCAGGAGCGAGCTCGCTGAGATCCTCGTCCAGCATTCTGCGTGCGGTGCGGGCGCGGGCGTGGTCGGCTGCCAGGCGGGCTTGCCGGGTCTGGCCTTGGGTGGGGTGGTAGGCGCGGGTGGCTACTGCTTCGGCTTCGCTGCTGGCGGCGAGGTGGCGCAGCAGGGGGGCGCGCCGGCGGTCGCGCAGCTGCTCGGCCAGGTCAAGGGCGGCCAGGGCGACTTCGAGGGGGGGGAGGCGCCTTGGGCACGGTGGTGGTCGGTGTGACGGTCCAGGATGGCGCGGGTGCTGCAGGGGTGTGCGGGGCGACCGGCCTCTTCGCCGTCCGGGCCAGGGCCGGCAGGAGTCGGATACAGGGGCTTCTCTCCGCCGGCGTGCCAGGTGCGCAACTGTGCGGTGTCAGACCGGCAAACCAGCTCTTCGTACCAGTTCAACTCATCCGATCCACAAGGAGATTCAACTGTGGCTTCTTCACCGGCGCTTAACGCCCATAATCTCGCGCGCCTGATCCGTACGACCGCGCCGCACGTCGCTTGAACGAGCAAGCGGCTCAGAGCTGTGGCGACGGCCACGGTGTAGCGGTCGCTGGCGACGGCGTGGAGGTGGGTGCCGTCGCTGTCGAAGCGGATGCCGCGGGCCCGGTCAGAGACGAGGGCAGCAGGAGGGCGGTGTAATCAGCGCAAGCAAGCCCCCGGCGGAGTGTGAGCAGCGCGCCGGGGGCTTGCTCCCATCCAGGCCCATGGGACGGGAAGGCGCTGGATGGGGGTTGGGGAGGTGCGGGATCAAGAGGGGCATAGCTTGTTGGGATCGCAGGTGTGGACTCTCAGCGGCAGCTGCATGCCCGGACGTCGGGATTTCGGTGGCCCGCTGCCGCCCGGGGAGTGGGGATTGTGCGCCACCGGCGCCGCGCCGGCCCGCGGGCTCAGGTGAGGGCGGCCGTCAGGCAGGCGAAGGCGGCGATGATGACGGCGACGCGGCCGTAGTGCCAGCGGTCCCAGCGCTTCATCTGCTCCTTCCAGTCGGCCGGCCGGCTGCCGGCGGTCCACGTCTTGACCCGGTTGTTGATCGGGACGAGCACCAGGATCGACATGAGCACGCTGACGATCAGCAGCGCGGCGGCGGTCACGACGAGGCCGGTGCCATCGTCGTCCCATCCGGCGACGGCCCAGACCCCGACGAGGACGAGCGAGCCGATGTACCAGAACGGCATCACGGCGCCGCCCAGTCGGGCCCCGTGGACGCGCCCGCGCAGGCCGTTGTCGCCGGGGAGTGCGTTGAGGATCGGGTTGCTGAAGAAGGGGACGGAGAACTCCACCCCCACCATCACGCCGACGACCACGATGGTGACGACCTCAAGTGCATTGAGCATGATGACCCCTCCTAGGATCTAGCACTGCTAGATTGTGACGCGACGCTATCACTGCTGTCGCTCGATTGTCTAGCGGTGCTAGGATCGATTCATGTCGGTACAGGAACGCAAGCAGCGCGAACGGGTCAGCCGCGAGCGCCTCATCGTGGCCACGGCCCGCGAACTCGCCGAGCAGCAGGGCTGGGACGCGGTCACCACCCGGCGGCTCGCCGAACGCATCGAATACAGCCAGCCCGTCCTCTACAGCCACTTCCGCGGCAAGCGCGAGATCATCGGCGCCGTCGCTCTGCAGGGCGCTTCCGAGATGGCCGTGGCGATGCAAGCCGCGACCGCCGCCGCCGACGGCCCCCGCGCCCGGGTCACCGCGCTGGCCCGTGCCTACCTCGACTTCGCCGAACGCCATCCGGCGGTCTACGACGCCCTGTTCCAGCTCGACGGCGGCCTGGCGTACGCGCAGGAGGACACCCCCGAACCGTTGAAGGACGCCTTCGCCGCGCTGCTGGAGTGCCTCAGCGAGGTCGCCGGGGACGGCGTGCGCCCGGAGCTGTTCACCGAGACGTTCTGGGCGTCCCTGCACGGACTGGCCACCCTGACCCGAGCGGGACGGCTCCCGCCGGAGGACACCGAGCGCAGGACGGAGCTGCTGGTGGACCGGCTCGCCATGCTCTGACGCACCGTCCCGGATGGCACACGGCCGGGGTCCTCGGGCCCCGCTGCCTGCCTGCGGCATCGCTTCCGGCCACTCGCGCCCACACGGCGCAGCCGCAGATCGCCGGCCCCGTACCCCCGACGGGGCACCCGGCCCGGAAGCTGCGGTGCTCATCGATCACGACTCGATACGCCCCTAGTCCAGTGCGGCTGCCGCACGAGCGGCTTTCTTCAGACCCTGACTGGCAAGGAAGTAGCCGTGCTCCTCGACCAGGCCGGAGGCGTAGAGCCCGGTCTCCTTCTCGTTGACGGCCTTCCGCACCCGCTCCCTCACACCCTCTGGGGCGTCGCTGGCGTAGGCCTCCAGCTCATCGAACAGCTCGTGCTGCTGAAGCTTGATGAGGTCAGCCAGCGTGTGTTTCAGGGTCGATCACAGAGGCCATGCCAGCGAGCTTACGACCGGCCGGTGACATCCCCGACCGGACGCATGCCGCGGCTGGCCGGTGAGCGGTGCTGGGCCGTGCGGATCAGACGCGCCAGGCGCGGATACGGTCGGCTGCGTCGTAGGCGTCGCTGCGACCTGCGTCAATGTCGCGGGCAAGGTCGATCAGTGCGCCGTAGGGCGGGTCGATGCCTTCGTCGGCTGCGTGCATGTAGGCCACCACCAGGCCCGCGCCGAACAGGGCGTTGCGAGCGGGCAGCGGGCGCAGCCGGAGGACGGTGTGCAGGAGGGTGGCCGCGCGCCAGGCGTTGTCGACGGTGGCGCCGATTCGGGGGGTGTTCACGCGGTGCCGGCCGACAGCGGCCACGAGGCTGGAGAAGTCGTGGATGTGCGGGTGCTTGGGCAGCACCTCCGCCTGGCGTTCCAGCAGCCAGCGGATATCGACGTGCAGCTCCACCTCAGGCGGCCCGGCCCGTTGCGTCGAGGCGGGAGGGCGCGTCGTCGAGGAAGGCGGCGTCGAATGCCTCGGCGTTAGCGTCCACGAAGGCGCGGAAGACTTCTGCGGCACCCTCAAGGCGGGGATCGCGGACAGCGTCTTCTGCGGCACGGGAGATGAGCGCGGTCACCGAGGTCCCCTCGGCCTGGGCGCGCTCCTTGAGCGCCGCGTGCAGCTGGTCATCGACCCGGATCGTCACTGGCTTCGACATACCCCGACCGTACAGCAACCCGTACAGCACCGATAGTGCAGAGGATGTGGCCTGTCCGCCTCGGCACCCTCTGCGGGCGTGTGACGAGGCGAGGAGGCTGATCCGTATTGAGGCTGTCTTGAGTGAAAACCTCCCCTACGACCTCCTGGACGTCACCGCTTGATCGGCCTGGCTGCACGCAGCGCCGACTCAAGGTGAGGTCACGCCCGGGGCCCGGGCGGTATCCGCCCGGGCCCTCAGTTCAGGGCATGGAACCCTCCGCTAGGACGGGCGGCCCTGTCCCACCGCTACTGGGCGATGTCAATCTTCACCTTGGGAGGTGAGCGGCAACGTCCGGGCCACGGCACGCGATGGTGCTGCAGGCCGTCCGGGCCGCGAGTCCTACACGTGGACCACCACTCCGCAGCCCGAGGACGCACAGCAGTTCTTCCGGCTCAGCGCCACTGTGGGCACTGCTTTCAGCACCATCACACGTACCGGCGTGCTACCCGTTGAACAGAGCCGACAGCGTCCCCAAGCTCGGTGAGCAGTTGGCGAGCACCCTGTGTCTCTTCGGGTGTCAGCGCTGGGCGTTGTACGTCAATGAGCCACTCATAGAGTTGGTCCCGCAAGGCGAGGGTGTGAGCTACGGCGTTTGTGGCAGCCCTGACGAGTTGTTCCGGTCCTTCCAAGGCAACGGTGACTAGCTGCCTGTCCAGCGACTTGAGCAGGTCCTTGGCCTCGTCCAGTTGGGTCAGCATCGTTGGCCCTTGCGCTACCACTCCTGCGGGGCCACGCAGAATGATTGTTTCCAAGCAGGTGGTGAGCTGTCGGCGGAGTGCGTGCAGGTCAATGAGGAAGGTTTTGTATGCCTCCCTTCGAGCCTGCTTCTTATGTATTCGCTCAGACGATCTTGCTGCAGCGAGCGCACCTCCAGCCGTTACTAGCCCCCCTGCCAGTGCGCCCACTACGGCCGCCACGCCCTGGTCCATCAAGCCCCCGGGTTAACGATCGGATCACTGGCAGCCACCCTATGGGAGGTGTCGGTGAGGCTGATCCTTTGGAGTGGACACCCTGACAATGGATCTTGATGGTCCAGGGAGGGATGTCCAGGTGGGGCGCAAGTCTCCGTATCTGGAGGAGTTCAGGAAGGACGCTGTCGCGCTCTATCGCGCCGCGGCGGGCAGGCGCACGTATGCGGCGGTGGCTGCTGATCTCGGCATCACTGCCGAGTCGCTGCGGACGTGGGTCCGCAAGGACGAGGCCCAGGCCGCGCCCGAGCACAGCGGCACCGACGCGGGCGCGGTCGAGGAACTGGTCCGGCTGCGGGCCGAGAACGCCCGGCTGCTGAAGGCGGAGAGGGGGTGGCAGCTGGAACGCGAGATCCTGCGCCGGGCAGCCGCCTATTTCGCCCGGGAGGTGAAGTGAGCCCCCGCCGCTGGGACTTCATCTCCAACAACCGTGCCGACTTCGGCGTCAAGCGGATCTGTCGGGTCCTGGGCGTCTCCCGCTCCGGCTATTACCGGCACCTGGCCAACGCTCAGGCTCGTGCCGAGCGCCAGGCCGAGGTCAAGCGGACGGTGGCCGAGATCCGCGCCATCCATGCCGAACACCAGGGCGCCTATGGCGCCCCGCGGGTGCATGCGGAGCTGCGGGCCCGGGGGCGGAAGATCAACCGCAAGCGGGTGGCCCGGCTGATGCGGGTCAACCACATCGTCGGCCGGCATCTGCGGCGCAAGAAGCGCACCACGATCGCGGACAGGGCGGCTCCGCCCGTGCCGGACCTGGTGATGCGCGACTTCACCACGAACACGCTGAACACCAGGTGGTGCGGCGACATCACGTATGTCGCCGTCGGCTCGACGTGGATGTATCTGGCCACGGTGATCGACATCTGTTCGAGGCGGGTCGTGGGCTGGTCGATCGCCGACCACATGCGCACCTCGCTTGTCACCGACGCGATCGAGATGGCCGTGGCCGCCCGCGGCGGCCAGGTCCACGGCGTCGTCTTTCACACGGACAGGGGCGCGCAATACAGTGCGGCCGCCTTCGCCGAGGTCTGCCGCCGACACGGCATCCACCGCAGCATGGGCCGCGTCGGCTCAAGCTACGACAACGCCCTCGCCGAATCGTTCTTCCAGGGCCTCAAGCGCGAGTTGCTCCACGGAAGGCGCTGGACCTCGAAGGCACACACCCGGCTGGAGCTGTTCCGCTGGCTGGCGTACTACAACCGGCGCCGCCGCCATTCCGCACTCGGCTACCGCACACCGGTCGCGTTCGAACAGCAACTGATCACGTCACGCACGCTGTCACTCGTCGCATGAAACCCGGTGTCCACTCCCGGGGATCAACCTCAGCCAGGAGATTCCTCCGAAGACGGGTTCACGAATTGGGGAGCTTCCCTTCTTGAGTGATCATCCGCATCCACCCCTCCAGGGTGCCGACGAACTCGTCGAGGTCGGGAGTGGTGTAGGAGGCCCGCTCATGGTCCCAGTCAGGGTCGAGGACGACGACGCGGAAACCGGCGCCGTCGTACCAGCCGGCGTCTATGTTGATCTCCCGAGCCCGCAGGCCGCCCTCCTCCGCCACCTCCTCCGCCGTCCGCCACGGCGTTGGTGCGGTACGCGCCCAATACAGGTCCTCGGAGTCGTAGGCCTGGACCCTTCCATCCGGCAGACGTCGGGCCTCCAGGGTGTTGTAGATGACGTTCCAACCGGCTGGGACGCGCAGCGGGAGCAGATCCCAGTCCTCGGAAACAGCCGTGGCCAGGGGGGAATTGGGCGGAAGCTGGAAGATCGGGTCCATGCGCCAACAGCGTAGTCACGGGTGAGTCCCCACTCGCGAGCGGAGGCCACCCGGACCTCCGCCCGCGCCGATGTCCGCTTCAGGTCGGGTGCCACGCGCGCCCGCAGGCGGCAGGGCCGGGCAAACGTTGCCTGATACGGCACTAGGTCATCGGGGACCTCGGGCACTTTCTCCGGCAGCGGACCGAACTGCTCGGCGTCCTCCTGGATCTCCCTGAGCAGCTCCTCATCCAGGGGCCGCCGCACGATGCGCATGTGTCCTCCCGCCCGGCCGTGACCTTGAGGGCCGCGGCCGTCTCGTCGTCGCTTCGCTCGCACAGCGCCAGGGCGGCGGCGTACTGCTCTGCGGTGAATCCGACAGGCGTGGTGCCCTCCCTCTCGTTGCTCAGCCACCGGTTGCGCTGACCGTCGACGTACTGCTGCAGGACAGCGCGGGCCTTGGCCGTCCGACGTCGAGCGCCGCGGCGACTTGGGCCCAGGTAGCGCCTAGCGTCAGGGCCTCGTGGACGCGGTACCCGCGGTCGTTCTCCATGTTGCGGCGCATCGACTCGCGCAGCGCGAGGGCGGCCAGGGCGTCGCCAGCGGCGCCGCGCTCGACGCGGTAGGGAGCCTCGGCGGGCAGTTGGTTGGCGAACAGCTTCTGGGCATGGTCGCTCTCCTTCTCCGCCTGCCAGGACAGCGGGGTGGCAGAGGGGACGTCGCCGGGGGCGCGGACGACCAGGTTCTGCCACCGCTCGTACTCGTTCACTCCTTCTCCTCCGTCTCCCCCGGCTGCTCTTCCCCGGCGTGCTGGTGGGCAAGGGCCAAGGCTGTCGCCCGACCGAACAGGTAAGGGCTGGTTCCGGTGAAGCGGGCGTGCTGCCAGGTGTCGCCGTCCCAGTGGCGAGCCTGGGCGCTGCCCTCGAAAACGGCCCACCGGTCGGGGTCGTCGGGGTCGCGGGCGACCACGAACTCACCTTCGGTTCGGCCGTCGCGCCGGGGGCCGGGGACGCGGTACTCCGAGACGAAGGCCGCCGCCTCGCTTGCGGACGTCTTCTCCTTCTCCACGAACCGCCGGATCTTCTCTTCGTCCTCGGCGTCGTAATAGCGGACGCTTTGCCAGCGCGCGGTGTCGAACCCGTCTGTGTCCTCCCATTTGGAGGCGGCCTCGGCGAGCTGGTTCCAGGTGCTGCGGATCTTCTGGATGCGCTGGAGCCTCTTGAGGGAACTCTCCTCCGCCTCTCGGACCACCTTGTCGCCGAACTCATGGCTGAGGGAGCCGGCGAAGCCGGGCACCAGGGCACGCAGGGCCGCGTTGGTCCGGTACTCCTCGGTGCCGACCCTCAGATGGTGCTGGCCGTTGAGCCGGGCCATGAGGAAGTCAGTGAGCGCGTCCACGTCGTCCTGAGTGATGTCGACGGCGTAGCGCAGGGGTTCGGTGGCGGGCATGCGGTGGTGGTCCCCTCCCTGTCCGGCGCGCCGGACGACGGGTCGTCATGTCCGAGTTGTCGCGTCGGATGAGGAGAGGTTATCCGCTGGGAATACCGCTCGGTCCGGTAGTCCGGATCGCGCATGGTGGGCGCACGGATGCATGACGGCTGAACGGAACGTCGGCGGTCTTTACGCCATGCAGCGGGACGTTCACCATCAGCAATCCGTAGGGGATTGAGGGGGGATGGGGGATGTCGACGGGAACGAGCGGTGCGTATTGGACCGCGCAGGCACTGCCGAGCGTGCTCAAGCACAATCTCCTGGGCCGGTACATACCGCAGTTCGGCGGGATGACCGGCTCCCGCGACGGCCGGGTGGTCTACCTGGACGGGTACGCAGGCGAGGGACGGTACGAGAGCGGCGAACCCGGCTCGGCCGAGATCGCCATGCGGGTCGCCACAAAGCACCGCTCCCGCGGACTGCGCTGGACCTGCTTCTTCACCGAGAAGGAAGCCAAGTCGCACGCCCGCCTCGAAGAGATCGCCGGCATCTACCGGCGGCAGGGCGTCGACGCGCGGGTGCACCACGGCGAAGTCGACGGCGTCCTGGACGACGTGCTGCGAACCGCCATGGGCCTGCCACTGTTCCTGTTCCTTGACCCGTGCGGCCTGGGCCTCCCCTGGCAACGGCTCACCCACGCCCTGGCCCGTCGGCGGACACCACGACGGTGGCCGCCGACCGAGTTCCTGATGAACTTCAGCATGGACGCGGTACGCCGCCTGGGCGGCAACGCCCGCTCCCCCAAGGGACTGGAGCGGTCCTCCGAGCGGTTCGACGAGGTATGCGGCGGGCGCTGGTGGCGAGACTTCTTCCCCGTCGGCCAGGACCCAGCCCCGGACGCGGACGAGGCTGTCGCAGCGGAGTACGCCCGGCGCCTGGAGAAGGCGACCGGCATGCTGGTGCGGTGGATTCCGGTGTCCAGGGCTCCGCAGCACAAGCCTGTCTACTACCTGGTGTTCGGCACCCGCCGCCAGCACGGCCTGTGGGTGTTCGGCGACGCGACCGCCCGCGCCCGGAACGAATGGTGGAAAAAGCTGGAAGTGACCGAGGTCGAAAGCAACCCGAACACGCTGTTCCCCGCAACACCGCTGATCCGCCCCAACCCCAAAGAAGTGACCGACAAGGCCGTACCCGCGATCGCCGGAAACATCGAGCAGCTGTTACAGGTCGGCCGACCCATCAAGCTGGTCGACCACACCCTCGAAGTCTTCGGCGAGTTCTACGGACAGGTGACCGAAACAGCCGCCCGGGCAGCCGTCAAGCAACTGCACCACGACGGCAAGACACCCAGCACCGGCGTGGGCAAGAAGGTGCGGGACCTGGTCGTCGAGCCACCGCGGTGACTACCCCACGTTCGGGATGACTCCCTTCCCACCCCATATCTGGGGCCACCAACCATCGCCGCGCATACGTGGAAGGCTTTGGACGCCAGGGGCCGCGTCACTTGGGATCGCGACCGTCCTGTGCGCGCGTGGCCTGCTCACGTGGGTGGTGGATACGTGCACAATGACTCCTGTCGACCGTCCCCTACGCGCGTGGGCTGCTCGAACAGCCCTCCGGCCCGGAACAGCCCTACAGCGACCGTCCCCTACGCGCGTGAGCTGCTCTGCCGGGCGAAGTGGAAGGCCTCGCCGTGCCACGACCGTCCCCTACGCGCGTGGGCTGCTCCCTTCGCGAGCTGCGGTTTCAGAACAGCTTTGTCTGTTCTTGACCGCGTGGTGGGGACGCCAGCGGATCGCTCCGCTGGGGTGGCACGGGGCCTGGTGGCCCGGTGTCTTCCCGTTTCTTAGCCTCTTGCCTGCCGCCCGGTGGGGTGGCAGGACTGACAGGGGCTCCACGGGCGTTTGAGGTCTCCCGCCTGTCGCAGGCGACCGGTGGTTCGTCATCGAGCGTGGCGTGCTGTTCGATGTTCCGGGCGGCGTTCATATCCCGGTCCAGTTGCAGGCCGCACGTCTCGTTGCCGCATGCGAACGTCCTGTCGGAGAGCGTCAGGTGTGGGTTTTGCCATCCGCAGTCCGAGCAGGTCTTGCTGGAGGGCCACCAGCGGTCCAGGACCGCGAGCTTCGACCCGTACCACTTGGTTTTGTAGGCGAGCTGTCGGCGGAGCTCGCCTGGCGAAGCGTCGAGGATCGCCCGGTTCAGTCCTGCCTTCTGGCGGACCTTGCGGCCGGGAGCTTCGGTGGTGCCGCGCGCTGAGCGAGTCATGCCCGCCACGTTCAGGTCCTCGACGGCGATCTCGGAGAACTCGGTCGCCAGCCGTTTCGTCAGCTGGTGCAGGTGCGCTTCTCGCCGTTCCGCCAGTTCGTGGTGAAGGCGGCCGACACGACGCTTCGTCCGTTCCCGGCGGGACGAGCCCTTTCGGGTCCGTGACAGTGCTTGCTGCGCCCTGGTCAGGCGCCTGGCCGCGTCCCGTACGTGCCGGGGATTCGCTACCACCGCCGATCCCGGCTCGTTGGCGTGCAGCGGCTTGGACAAAGCGGCCAGGTACTTCACGCCCAGGTCGACACCCACGCGGCCGCGCTCGCTCTGACTACGTGTCGGGCTGGGGAGATCCATCTGGACCTTGCACAGTACCGACGCGTACCAGCGGTGACCGCCGCGGGCGATCGTCACCGACTGCACCACCGCCTGCCTGCCTGCCTTCGACCAGCTTCGTCAGCTGTTTGGCCGACTCATGTAACCGCACCTCACCGATCACCGGAAGGCGCAGCCGCCGATAGGAGGCCAGCCGGATACCGGGCTTGTTCACGTCGTGGTGCAGACGGAAACTGTCCCGTGCGCGGCCCTTCTTCTTGAATCTCGGGTAGCCCACGCGGCGGCCGGCACGAGCTCCCTTGAGGGAGGTCAGCCAGTTCTTCCAGGCCGTGTCCGCATCGACGAACGCGGACTGGAAAGCGTAGGTGTTGACCTCGTGCCACCACGGACACAGGCCATCGACACCCTTACGGGAGTCGCCTTTTGTGCGGTTGAGCTCCTTCTGGATCACCTGCTTCGACGGCACAGGAACCTTCACCCGCTTCCGTGCCTCCGCCTCCTGAGCACCCCCATCGACCAGAGCCGCGACCTGGCCGCGCCACTCCTCGTGCGCCGCCACCTTCACTGCGAGAGCGTGGTTGAACGCCCACCGCGCCGCACCCGCATGGCGGGCAAACGCCCCCAGCTGAGCAGACGTCGGGTCCAGAGCAAACCGGAACGCACGAAGCACCTCAGTAGCCATGAACCCTCCCCTCGGGTGTGCGACACAGAGAACAGTAGAAGCAAGCACTGACAGCCAGCCAACCGATCTCCGAGAGCCGCGACTGTCTTCGCAGGTGCGCCGTACGGTTCAGCACGCGGAGCAGATGAAGAAGAGGAAGGTGGAGGTCGATGCCGGAGAGCGTGAGCCAGAAGGAATGGGACCGGCTGTTGCGCCGACATCCGTGGCGGAAGCGGTTTTGGCTCTACTACCCGGCCGAGGCTGGGGACTTCCAGTTGCTGCGGGTGTGCGACCGCAGCGGCTGGGACGCCGCAATCCTGTGCTGGAGCACCTGCCATGACTGCCGCCAGGGACACATCTGGAAGATCTCCATAGCCGACCACTGGCAGCGGCAGGGCCTGGGACGCCGGATGGTCTACCGGGCGCTGCGCGGGGCAGAGGATTACGGCTGGAGCACCACCGGGCAATCCACCGAGGCACAGCGATTCTTCCCTGTCCTGGCGAAAGAGACCGGCGCCGCCTTCACCCCCCGCTCCCCCAGGTGCGCTCACCTCAAGGCCGCGGACCACACCTTCCCACAGCCTCACCTGGAACGCCCCGGACCGGCCCGGTGGCGGCGAAGCGCTCAGTGAGGCGCGTCGCCGCCTGCCCTCATCCCTGCCAGGCACACGAGATCAAGACCATGCATACGCGTACCGCTTCGGGTACTCGCGAACGCGCAGCACTTCGGGAAACTGGTCGATGTCCTTGTGGTGTTTGCCCCAGCAGGAGCCGAGCTGCTTCACGAACGGTGCGCAGCCCGCAGCCTGGCACCGGTCCACCACATGGGCTGCCCAGCTCATGTCCATCGCTCTGGCACCGGGGCCGGACTCCCCGCCGATGATGACCCAGTCGATTTTCGTCACGTCCAGGCCGACCAGCGGGCCGATCAACGGCTCACACGAGAGGAACCGCACGGCGGCCGGGACCTGGCGCAGGTCATCGACCCGGGCGAGCTCTCTCTCGCTTTCCACGGACACCCCCATCCACAGGTTGGGCGGCCACTCCAACCGCCCGGCGATCTGCCGCAGCCGACGGGCCCGCTTGGTCAGCACCTGGTAGGTGTGCTGGGGGGTATCGGCCATCACCTGGAAGACTTGGCGGACGAAGTCCAGCGGAACCCGCGCATGGAACAAGTCGCTCATAGAATTTACAAACACGGTGCGCGGGCTCTTCCATGCGTAAGGCACGTGCAGAGCGCCCGGATGGACCGTCAGGCCGAAGCCCGGGCCGGAGGTGCGTGGGTCACCGTCGGCCTGGTACTTCGGCGAGCCCATCGCCTTCAGCCTCTTGGCCAGCGTCAACGCGTAGCAGTTGTCGCATCCGTCCGAGACGCGGTCGCACCCGGTCGTGGGGTTCCAGGTCGCCTCAGTCCACTCAATCGAGCTGCGATCACTCACCAGCTACCCCTCCCCGCCCCCAAGCGGCCTTGCTGCCACAGCAGGCAGCGTGCCCAACGATCCGCATCGGCAGCGGACACCTGCATCCAATCACCGCTGTCTCCGGTAGTCCTTCCCTACCCGGCAAATAGAACATGCGTGCGCTCCTTGTGTGTTGAGTACATGCTGGCAGCCGGTTGCTCATGCGGTGCGTTCCGCCCGTTCGTTGGCCAAGCGCTGAAGGGCGCGGGCGCGGCTGATGTCCGAGGCTCGGGTCGGTCCTGTTTGCAAGTCGTTGAGGGTTGCGCGTTGGAGGTGTTCGGGCTCGGGGAACGTGCGGCAGGACGGCTCCCGCATCGCGGCGGTCTGCCGCTCCACCGCCTCCGCGATGGCCGGGTCCGCCTGGGGCGGCGGTGCCGCCTCCTGGTGCGCGGCGAGCGCGCGGTGGTAGCCGGGGGAGGCAGTCTCCCGGGTGCGCACCGGCCCGGCGTGCACGTCGGCGGGCGCCGGATCGGCGTTGGCCGGATCGGGCACCGGCACCGTGCCGGGCGCCAGGATCCGCAGGGAGCGGACGACAGTGCGGCCGGCCGAGGCGTTGGCGGCCTCGAGGATCCGGGTCTGTTCCAGCCGGGTCTTCGTTGCCCAGGCCGGCGACTCCGGGCACACGGTCAGCCGACCGGAGTCCGCGTCGTAGCCGATCGCGGCGACGTGCCCGGCGAGCTCCGGGGCGATGGCCGCCCACCGCTCGCGCAGCGTCGCGCCGACGGCCGGGAGCTCCCAGGCACGTTCGGTGATCAGCGCACCGATAGCGGCACCGAGGCCCATCGGCTCGCGCCCGTCCCGCCGAACGGTACGGACGGCCCGCGGCCTCTTCTTGGTCTTCTGGCCGGCGCCGTTCTTGCGCGCCGCCTCCAGCGCGGCCCGTAGCGCGACCCGGGCCAGGTCCACGCCGGATGTCTCGCCGCCGCTCATGCCTGCCCCCAGGGGATGTAGCCGAGGATCAGGTGCCCGAGGCTGGCCACCCGCTGCACCTGGTCCACCAGCCGCCCGGTGAACAGCCTCCTGGCCGACGTCTCGCCGTACCGGTCAATGTGGTCGAACACCAGCTGCGGATCTTTCATTGCGCGCACCCGCCAGGCGCGGACCTGGTCGCGGGTCATGTTCTCCAGGACGAGCTCCTGCTCCTGGTCGACGTCGTCAACGGCCGGGGCGGGCGCGGCGACCGGACGCGGCACAGGCACGACGACCGACGCCACGGGCGCGGCCGAGACTGCGGGCATCTGCGCGGCCGCGGCTTCGGCCCGGGCCTTCGCCGCAGCCTGCCGGGCGCGGACCTGCTCCCACTCGGCCTCGCGGGCCCACGCTCTGGCCGTCACGTCCTGGTGGAGGCGCTGCGCGGTGGCCGCCCGGCGCTCGTTCTCGGAGGCGTGCGGCATCGCGGCGTCGACGTCGGCCGCCACCTTGCGGCGCTGCGCACGGCGGTCCTCCTGCCGGTCGTCGCAGCGGGGGCAGTCCTGGCCGGAGTCGAGCAGCACCCGGTCGTCGCACCGGGCGTCGCCACACTCCTGGCGCTGTGGCAGGCCACGGGCCAGCAGCCAGCCCACCGGGTCGGCGATCGGGCCGCCGGTGCGCAGCTGCTCGGCCAAGCGCCGGGCGAGGCGGTCGGCGAGGACCTGCGGCGCGTCCGTACGGCCCGCGAAGCCTTCCACCGTCTTCAGCTCGCCGCGGGCGGAGGCCTCCACGATCCGGCGGGCGGGCTGACGGTCCAGCCGCGCCCACACCAGGTCGACCGGGGCCAGGACGGCCCTCAAGTCCTCCGGTGGCAGGGGCACCTTCCCCCGCTGCTGCCTGACCTCATACTCGCCTTCCACGACCCGCACCGAGGTGTCGGCCACCGGCCCGCGGCCGGGCTTCTGGCTGCTGATCGACGGGGACTTCTTCGGCTGTTCCCCGCGCAGCGGGCCGTCCTCGCGCACGCACGCGCGCTCCGGCCGACGGCCTTCACCCCCACGGCCTTCGCCGGAAAAACCACAAGAAAGCTGTGGAGGAGCGACGGGAGCATCCAGGGAAGAGTGGTCAGTGTGAAGGTCTGCCGCAACGTCGGGCTCTGCAACATCCGCCTCATCTGTCACCGACACGCCACTGACCTGCGGTTCCGACTCGAGTTCCGGTGTCTCACCAGGGCCTGCCGCAACGTCGGGGTCTGAAAACTCGGGCCCCAGGGCCTCCGCGCGGTCCTCCCGGACGTCGTCGGCGACCGTGTGGCCGTGCGCGGCGGCGACCGCCGGCACCATCAGACGCGACCGGCTCGCCAGCCTGGAACCCGTCCGTAGACGCACCCTCAGCACCAGCTCCCGGTCTTCCAGGCGCTCCAGCACCCGCTCCCCGGCCGACGCCGTGCAGTCCAGCAACCGGGCCACCGTCACCGCCGCCCGGCCGCGCTTGGTGTCCACCGTCCCGCCGCACTGCCGCACCCGCCCGGTCTCCCGCGCCTCCAGCACGAGCAGCAGCAGCGCCAGGCGGTCCGTCGCCGCGCCCCGACCGGTACGCGCACCGAGCAGCCCGGCCGGAGTGACCCGACCGTCCCGGTGTACCCAGCCTGGCGCCATCACGGCCTCCACCAGCCGCAGCAGCGTCGCCAGCTCTTTCTTGGCCAGTGCCAGCGGGTGCCCGGTCACGTCCTGAGCGGCCCACAGCGACAGCACCTTGCACTTTAGGCCGCCATCCTGGCCGTACTCGCCCTCCGCCGTGTCCACGCAGACCACGCCAGACCGGCGCAGCACCGGCAGCACGGAGGAAGCGACATACGATGCCGACAGCCCGAGCCACCGGCCCAGCTCACGTGTACGGATCTCCACCACACCGGACTCCGACGGCGTCCGCGACGCCAGCACCACCAGCGCCAGCCGCACCGCATCCGGCGCACCTTCCAGCCCTGGCAGCTCCAGCAGCGCTCGCACTGCACGGCTCAGCCGCGCACGCGCATCACGGCTCAACGCCAGTGGGCGTCCAGGTCCGTGCACCGGAACAGGCCCAGCCTGAACCGGCACCAGTCGATGACCAGCCGAACGCCGCTGCCCAGGGACACGCGGCTGCACAGCCGCCGCCACGGCGCTCACCGGCCCGTCCAAAGGAACATCGGTACGGGGTTCCTCTGGCGACCCCGAGCCAGGTCACCTGTGGACAGATCCTGGCGAGCGGACGCTTGAGGATCGTGCGGACAGAAGAAGGAGTGGGCGGGAGAAAAGAGAACAGTCTTCACACTTGCTACAGGTGTGGGCGTCGGCCGTGGTGTGACGGTCAGCGCCCAAAAACCCTCGCAGGCATGTGTGATGTCGACCACAGGTTGCCTGCTGGACAGGTGTTCGTAGGGGCCGAAATGGGGTGTGCGGGCATGCCGACAGTGGCAAGCCCCGGCACGGTGATGCACAATGGCTCCCGTCTTGAGGGACTACGTCAAGGCATGACGAAGCCCGACCAGGTGCTTCGTGGTTTCTGGAGCGAAACCTGTTTCGAACTGTTCGACCGGCTCCCAACCGGGCGAACAACTCCTTGGAGGGGCTCTCCCAAAGCCCTCCGATAGCAGATGGGGCGCTGAGCAGAGGTGACTCCCAATCACCTGAGCTGAGCGGCCCGGGGCGGCAAGAAGACCCGAAGACGGGCGCCGCCCCCGCGGACCTACGTCGTCATCCCGACCCCCTCATCCGAGGGGCGCTTCGGGGTGCTCGCAGACAGCACGAACACCCCGCCGAAGGGCCAGCCGCTGCGCATGCAGTCGCTGGCACCACGGCGGGGTGCGGTGTTGTGGGAGGAGGGTAGGGGTACCCTGATCACGTCGGTGCCCTTCGCTAGCCAGAAAAAGGGTGCTCGGCAGCCCGGGGCCTTCGCAACAAGGTCCACCGGGCACGTGGCCCCTCCCGGTTGCCAAGCCGGTCGACGGGGCCACTTCAATTTTCGATCAACGCTGCGGATCACTCTACCGCTCCAGCGCAACTCACGGTGACGCTGGGGGTGACGTGTCGTCACCGGACCGTGCGCGTATGGGCGGTTCGTCTTCAGCGTCATCGCTGCGCCCCTGGGTTGATGGGCGACCAAATGCTCACGCTGATGCCGAGGTCCTGGGGCGGCCCGGCTTGCTTTGGGCCCAGGACGCGGACCTGGACCATCCATTCCCGGCATCCGACGCATGGCGCCTTCACAGACGTAGATGTAGCGACCGTCGAACGTGACAGCTTCGGAAATCATCTGCGGCGTTCCCCGCGCTGTCGTGCGTGCAGGTGCGGGGGTCCGTCGTCGCCCCCGCGAGGCGTCTATCCAGGTGGCTTCGGCCCGCGCACCGGCGTCGTCCAGCCTCGTCACGGTCGGTGCTGCACACGTCGACAAAGAGCAGACTGTGGGTGTCATCGCGACACCTCGTCTTGGTGTCCCGGCGCCAGAACGGCGGGAGACGCTTCATTCGGTGGCTCGCGGAAGTCGGCGACTGCGAGGTCCACGTGCTCCTGACAGCGCCAGTCCGCGCACTCGCAGAGGAACGGGATCACAACATCCCGAGTGTCCCCGAGTTCCTGCGCCCACGGGCGAGTGAAGAACGTCAGGTACTGGGAGACGAAGGACCTGTTGGCATAGCGCAGCATCTCGCGTCTCTCCGCAGCCGTCGTGGCCCTCGGCCCCTCAACAAGGGCGTTCGCGAACATGCCCTCAACCTCAGCCGTGATCTCTTCCACAGAAGGAGAACCGTCGATGGGCAAGGTGCGGCCCTCGTGCTTTTCCACCTGAGCGATGATCTCTTCTCCCAAGTGCGTGTACAGCTCGCGCACTCCTGGCAGCAGGTCTCGTTCCGCGAGCCGGCCCTGCTGCACCTCCGGAGTTGGTATCAGCCATACGGCGCAGCTCAAGTCAGCGACGACCTGCGGTGTTATGGGGGTGCCCTCAGCGATGGTCAGAGGGGCTGAGGGCAGTGCGTGAAGATCCTCAAGGATCATCAGACCTCGCTCATAGTGCAGCGACATCGCGAGCCGTTCGTCTAATGGCGTGCTCCAACGATCAGGGATCGGCAGGCGCTCGTATCGGATCGCTGCCGGATGTCCGTATGCGATCGCTCTGTCTCGGTGCTCCCACGTGTGAGCGTCCGAGTTGTACCAGCGCAGTCCATGGCGCCGCGCGAGGCGCTGAGCGACCGTCGACTTTCCAGCCGCCGGCGGTCCCCCGAGCCAAAGCACGTTCACGTGGCCTCCCTGTGAGCTGTCAGCTGGCGATGTTGGCCGCATCCTGTGTCCGGGGGGTCCAGCGCCATCCGGATGCATGGAGGGCTTCAGCGCGATCAAGGACGATCTGCTGTCGGAGCTGCGTCTCCTCGGCGTCGTGGTAGGCCAGACTGGCGGTGTGCTGTCCCTCGTGCTTGCGGTAGATCTCACCAGGGAGACGCTGCATCCATCCCGAACTCACGGCTTCGCAGAACAGCACGATGGCAGCGTCCTCGAATGCGGGGATCGCTGGCCAGCCACCCACGAGCCGCACTACGTCTGTGCGAGCGGTAAGGGTCGTGCCCATTACGGGCATCTCCCCCCGCTTGGCCCCATCCAGCAACGCCCCTGGCGCCAACGGACCCGGGTCCGGGTCATACGGGCCAGGCGCGCGGCGACCGTCTGGGAAGAGGTCGAGGCAAGGGGCGACGGTCCATCCATAGGTCGGGTTGCTCGTCAAGACGTCAATGTCGCGCGCGAGCGTTTCTGAATCCGGCAGGAGGTCGTCGGCATCGACACACCGCAGAAGAGATCCAGTGGCACGAGCCAACCCCATGGTGCGTGCCTGCGCAGCGCCTCCCCAACGACCTACACCCTTGGAAATCCACGGAGTGTCCGGGACGGAGGCGAGCGGGCGGCCAGTACGCCCGTCCTCCTGAAGAACCCACTCCACCTCCCAGCCCTCCGGGAGCCTCTGGCTGGCCAGGCACTCATGCAGCTCAGCAATGTAGCCGTCGCCGCCTTCATGTACAGGCGTGAGAACAGTGATCTTCGGCATCAGGAATCGCTCCACGTCGGCAAAGTGGTGACGTAGGTCAGGACTGTTCGCTCAGCGGGCAGGGGGAAATCGGTCACCTCGACAGCCCGGCCCGTCGTGGCGTACGAGATCTTGCGGATGCGGAACATGGGGACGCCCGGCGGGATGTCCAGCTCCGCAGCTTCGTCTTCAGTCGGCATAGTCGCGGTGACGTTGTCGACGATCTTCGACAGTTCGAGGCCCACGGTGTACAGCTGGTGCTGCATGCCCCCCGGCCACGGGTCGTTGTCCTCATCGAAGACCGCTGGGTCACGTTCAACGATGTCCAGGGGCACATACGATGCCGAGCCGCTGGCCCCCGCCTTCTTGTCGTAGCGACGGACCCGGGTACGGCGGAGGACGAGCGTTCCAGGCGCTAGTCCGAGCACAGCGGCGACGTCCTCGGGGCACGGAATGGTCTCGTGGTGAGCCACGTCTTCCGCGATGTCTCGGAGCGAGATTCCTTGGTCGCGTTCGGTCTGCCCGTTGTTACGCCGAACCGCCTCCGGCTCATGGACGAGCTGCTTCTCTTCGAAGTAGCGCTCGTTGCTGCGCTCGGTGCGCTTAGGCGGTACGCGGACCCATGTCTTGCCGTTCGGCTTACCTGAGATGACGCCGCGCTCTTTCAGGAGCTGCACCACTCGGTCGGCGGTGTTCTTGCCGACGTCGTACTGCTCAGCGATCTCACGGACCGTCAGAAACGAGTCTCCGGGCTTCAAGGTGCCCTCGATGCGGCGGGTCAGCGTGTCCGCCAGGTCGAGGTACTTCGTCGGTCTGGGCATGGGCTGACGATCTCATCCCTCTTGAACGAGCGCAAGGAATGTCCCGAGACAAAGATCTCTCTCATCTCGGGATAGAAGCTTGACGGTTCCCTGTGTCCCGTGACACGGTCTCGTTCTGTACCGGGACAAACGCCCGACAGAGCAGGACTCCTGACGGCACGTCATGCACAACTGCCGTTGAACTGGCTGCGCTTGGGCCCGGTCCCAACTCCACAGCGTGATCCACCGCCGTTTGAAGGCCGTGACGACGCCGGCCGAGGTGAGTGGAGATCCGTCGCGAGGTGCCATTACCGCTACCGCTGGTGGTGGCAGCCGACACGTGCCACGACCCCGCAGGGCTCATTGCTGCGGGCGAGCGCGGAGGGTCGGCAGCCCCGTGACGTAAAAGAACGACGCGGCCCAACCTTCGGCTGGGACTACGGCCCGGGACGGTCTCCCCGGGCCCGAACAGCGAGCAGACCAGCCGCCGCGTCACCGAGATCAAGCAGTCCTGCACTGCACGTCGTCCCCCTCCGACGCCCCTCTGTGGGCGGCTGGGAGGGGCGTCGGCGTGGGGACGCAGGAAGGCCCCACGAAGTGCACCACCCACGGCCTCTTCTGGCCGGGGCACTCCCCGCTGCCCGCGCCGGGCCAGCGGCTTCCACCTTGGAGGTTCCTATGTCCCTTGTGATCGTTCACCGCGTCGGCGTCGGCTTCCAGCGTTTCCGCGCACCGCTGCTCTCCGTAGCTGACCAAACTGTTGGCACCACCGTGGCGACTGTCAGCCGCGTGCGGTACTTCGGCCTGGGCGCCTCGCGACGGGCCGTACTCGTCCTGACCGACACCGCCGGCCGCGAAGGAATGGCCATGGTGAGCGCTGACCGGCTGTCGACCGTGCCTGACTTCCTGCTCGCTCCGGGCGCTGAGGTGGAGGTGCGTGGCGTGGTCCGCCGCTTTCCCCGCACGCCGGTGCTGGACCTGGCGTCCATCCGCCCCGCAGCCAGGCAGCGCTACCGCATCGCTGCCTGACCCATGGCCTCCCGCAACTCACCGATTGGTGATGGCGACCGACACCCAACCGCCCCCGGGCGTACGGGTGTCGGTCGCCATGGCCGCTCGGAGTGAGTGGTCACAACAAAGAGCGGCGCCCGGAGGCACCCGGACGCCGCATCACTACAGGAAATCCGCGGAGGACACCTGTGCACCCGATGCTGACACACCCGACCGCTCCTGTCGCGGCCGGGGATGAGCCCGAGCCCCAGCACGACCGCGACACCAGCAATCCCGACTCCATGCCGGAGCTCCCCCGCCGTAACGCTCAGGCGGTGAGCAGCCAGGCCGACCTGATGCTCGCCATGGCGAACTGGGCCGACACCCGCAAGGCCGCCAGGCCCGCCCGCCGCACCCTCGACCAGATGGATCCGGCAGGTTCCGTCGCCAGGGCAACCGAGCGGCGTCTCCTGAAGCGGGCGGGGGTGGCCTGATGCATACCCGCATCCGCACCTTAGCCCGCTTCCTTGGCCGGACTGGCTGGCTGTGCTGGCTCTGCGGCAACGAGGTCGACGACTACCTCACCCGCTGCCCCATCGCGCACTGAAGAGGAGCAGTAGTGACGAATCTGATCGTGCTGCGCGCCGACGGCGGTGAGGACGAGGAAACCCGCCAGCTCAACCGCGACATGGAAGGTGCTGGCCAGGACTGGCCGTTGTAACGAGTTGACCGACGACCTCATATGCAGGGCCCGCGCCGCACAGCACCGAGCAGCGCGGGCCCTGCGCCTGCATGGGCTGACTGCTCATACCCGCCGCCTGCTGCACGGCGCCGACCGCCTGGCCGACGCCGCCTTGGAGGCCGGCTACCCCGTCACCGCCCTGCACCAGCCCCTCTACCGGAAGGACCTGACCCCATGCACAGCACCGCAGCTGATCTCCACCTGCGCTACTCCACCCGTCTGACCGCGTTCGTCACCGCTCGCCTGGGTCGTGACCACTACCGCCAGGCCGCCGAGGTGACCCGGCAGGTGTGGAACAAGGTCCGCTCTTCCCCGCACCCGCCCTCGGCCGATGACCCGCAGGCGTTCAACCGGCTCGGGGAAGTGGCTCGCGAGACGATCGCCCGCCACCACCTGGCGGCGCGCACACGGCACCAGCAGCCCGCCAAGTGCCCGGCCCCGGCCCCGATGTTGGCTACGACCCGGCTGGGGGTGGCGGCGTGACACCGGCCCAGTTCCGCTCCACTCACGGCCCCTGCGCGACGTGGAGCACCGCCGACATCGAGGGCTACGAGCACCTGGTCGAGGCCGTCAGTCCCGAGCTGGCGGAAGCGGGCCGCACCGGCCAGCTCGTCATCGGCCGACGCGCCACCAATGACCGCGTCGTCGTGGACCTCACTGACCCTGCCGGCCTCATCGTCGGCGAGGTCCGCAACCTCGGCGAGGTCCGCAACGGCAAGACCAATGCCGCCGTTCTCCGGCACATGCAGCGCCGTGCCAGGTGACGGCCTGACGGTTGCCTGATCCGCCCGCACCAGCCGCCCGTGACACGCGGCCGGGTCGGGCGGTGACGGGGAGCCGGACAGTCCACTCCCGTCGACCAGAGGTCGGCGCTCTTCGTTCGGATGGAGATGCAATGTCCAATCAAGCGGTTGTCTCGGTGAAGGCCGATGGTCTGGTTCCGCTGTCGTCTCGGCTGGAGGCTGAGGTCGCGGCGACGATGGAGCTGATCGAGAACGATTGGCTGCTGCGTGATGTGTGGCGTGGCCTGTCGGGCGAGGTCGTGTCGGGCCAGCAGGTGATCGACCACCTGGTGAACTCCTTTGGCGTGCTGGAGCAGGCGGGTTGGGCCCGCACATGGCGGGAGGCTGATGCCGGGAATCCGGTAGATGGCCTGTCGTACTCGTCATCGCTGCGGGATGTACTCCGGGCCGTGATCTGGTTCCTGAAGGACTTCGCGGGGTCGGGCAATGGCGGCCCTGTGACGTTCGGCGATGCGCTCCATGGGGTGGGCGACAGCGATTCGTGGCGTGTCACGAACGCGGTGCTATCGGCGGTGCTGCGGGCCCGCACGGGCGCTTTGACCGCCGATGTGAGGAGCTGGTCGGCGCGACGTGGCCGGACGCTGGAGGATCTGCGGGAGCTGGCTGCGGTGGCCGCCGAGGTCGCGCGCCGAATTGGGCCCGAGGTGGGTGGTCGGTGATGGGCATCGCCTTCCACCTCATCGGCATGTGCGTCAGTGGCGCTGGCCTCCTCGCCGTGTCGCACTGTCGCCAACGCCGGCAGTCCCGCCTTGACCGGGCCCTCAACCAGCAGTTGCAGACCTGCTGCCTGCACACCGAGGACGGTGAGAGGCGCTGCGCGAAGCCGCCACACCCCAAGGGCGGTGGGCGGTGATGGGGTGGATCCCTGCCCGCCTGCTGCCCGTCCTCGAGATTCTGGCAGCGGCGGTCACCACGCCGGCGTTCCTTCTCCATTCGCGCACGCCGCGCGACCACGGCCCGGACTGCTGGGTGTGTCACCCCCGTATGTCGCGGCGGAGCAGCTGAGCTTCCGGAGTTGCCTGTCGTCCCCGCCTCGCTGGCGGGGGCGGCGGGGAGCGACGGGGCCTCCCCTCGAACCCCCCCGCTCCACAAGCCGGGCCTGGCGCGACTGCTCTCCCCACGCCGGGCCCGGCTCTCTTGCTGGGCGGTCGTCTGGACGAGCCAGGGCCTTGCGCAGCTCATCGACCGCACCTACGCGAACTCCCCTAAGTGGAAGGAGAACATCACCATGACTAGCCCCAGCCCTCCGGAGAACACGTCGACGTCCGGGACGGAGGAGGCGCCCAGCCTGACCCGGTTGCACTGGATCCTGATCGGCATCGTCGTAGCCGGAGCCGTAGTCATTGCCGCGATCGGCTTCTCCGGCTCGTACACCGCTGTCCGTGAGCTCGCCGAGAGGCGTGGCTTCGGTGACTTCGCCCCCTACTTCCCGATCGGTATCGACGCGGGCATCCTCGTGCTGCTCGCTCTGGACTTGCTGCTGACCTGGATCCGTATCCCGTTCCCGCTGCTGCGGCAGGCGGCCTGGTTGCTGACCGCTGCGACGATCGCGTTCAACGGCGCGGCGGCCTGGCCCGACCCGCTCGGGGTCGGCATGCACGCTGTGATCCCGGTGCTGTTCATCGTCGCTGTCGAAGCCGCCCGGCATGCGATCGGCCGGATCGCGGACATCACCGCGGACAAGCACATGGAGGGCGTGCGGTTCACCCGCTGGCTGCTCTCCCCCGGGCCGACCTTTCTGCTGTGGCGGCGGATGAAGCTGTGGGAGATGCGCTCCTACGAGAGCGTTGTCCGCCTGGAGCAGGATCGCCTGGTCTACCAGGCCCGGCTGCGTGCCCGGTTCGGACGAGGGTGGCGGCGCAAGGCCCCGGTCGATGCGATGACTCCGCTGCGGCTGGCCCGCTACGGGGTACCGCTTGCCAAGACCGGCCCGGCCGGCCTCAAGGCGGCGGGCATCACCACTCCGGTCGGCTTCTTCTCGGACATCGACCCTCTCGGTGCGGACAAGCCGCGGACAACGATCGAGCGTGCCGACGCGTTGTCCGCACCTGCGGACAACCAGCCCGCTCACTTGTCCGCCCCGAAGAGCGAGGACGCGGACAACCAGGCAGCCCACAGGGAGTTGTCCGCATCGTCCGCCCGGACGTCCGCCCCCGCTGACGGCCGCTCCGAAGCTGTCCGCGCGGACAACGGCGGACGTCCCCGCGAGGACGAGAACTCGCAGGCCAGCGTGGCCGCCGCGAAGGAGGTTGTCCGCAGCGGCATTCCCCAGCGTCCCTTCGCCAGCACGCCTGCTGAGGGCTTGTCCGCCCCGGACACGGACGGTGCGGACAACAGCAGGGCGGACAAGCCGACCGCGGACAACCAGAGGGCGGACAACGCGTCGGACATCACCCCGCTCGCGGCGGACAACAGCGCGGACAACACCGCGTCGGACAACGGCAGCGCGGACAAGACGGTCCCCCGCGGTGCCATCGCCGAGGGTGTCCGCAAGCAGCTCGCGGTCGGCGTCACCGACCCGAGCGTCATCACCGACCGGCTCTCCGAAGCCCTCGGGCTGGCGGTCGACAAGAAGACGGTCGCCCGCGTCGTACGGCGCGAGCAGCAGAAGAACGAGCCCGAGCCGGTCACCGGCCAGTACCTCTGACCAAGGAAACCGGCTCTGAACTGCATGGATGAGCTGTTTCGACGGTTCCACCGGCCCCCGAGACGAAGACAGCGCCTCGGGAGCGCGGTGAAGGCGCCGAAACGCCGCCCCCAGCCTCCCAGATCGCCCCCGCACGGAGAAGGAGAAACCCCAGCTCATGGATATCAACGCACTGTTCACCGATGCAGGTATGCGGTCGACCACCGACACCTGGCGCGACCAGCACATGACGGCCGCCCAGCAGTATGGGCAGATCGCTGACATCGTGCGCCGGCGCCTGGAGCAGACGCCGATCGACGGCGACCGCTGGATGGCCCGCAAGATGCGGGCCTGGAAGGTGTCGCGGCAGGTCAAGGCCATGCAGAAGGCGTCCGAGAACGCCGCGAGCGCGGCGGAGGCCCTGTATGCGACCTACAAGAACGAGGTCCTGGAGCTCCCGGAGCGCAGGGCGGCGGCGGAGGCCCGGAAGCTGGAGCGCAAGCAGGGCAGGCAGGCCGCCCTGGGCGCGGCCGTCGCCAAGTCTCTGGACAAGACGGCGACCTCGCTCAATGCCCCCCAGGAGCAGGCTGCGGGCACGGTCCCGCAGGCGAGGCCAACGGAGTTCGTGACGCCGGACAACCCCTGGCAGCAGTGGCCGATGGCGGCCGGTGGTGAGCAGGCCCCGACCCGGACGATCAACGACTACTTCCCGAAGGGAGAAGGGCGTTGACGACGCCTCGGCAGACGCAAAACCGTGCGAAGCACTGGAACGCGCGGATCGCGGAAGCCACGACGGAGAAGGAGCGGGCCGGGGTCTGGTACGACGCGTGCCGGACCCTGGCCCGCCAGGCCGAACGCGACGGCAAGCCGGACCTGTGGCGCGCACTCACCGCCACGCTCCACGACTTCTACAAGCACAACGGAGGGTGACGAAGTTCTTCTTCATCACCGCCTCCTCCTCGCCGTCCGGAGCTCTCCAAGGCGCGCGCGTGTCGTGCGCGCGCGAGGGTGCTCTAGGCGGTGACCGTCTGTCAACTCCGAGAGGGAGACGTCATGGCCGACGACGACGGCCCGAACAACTTGATCCACTTCCCCCGCGTGGGCTACACCGCCCTTGCCGAACCCCCCGCGGAGACCCCCGGTCCGGCCCCGGCCGACGTGCCGTTCGCCGCCCCCACCGACGTCTCCCCGGACACCCCCGAAACGTTTGCACCCGCGACGCGAACCGACCCGATGGACGTCATTGCGGCCCTGCCCGAGCCCGGTCTCGGGGCCCCGTACACCGCCCGTTCGGAGCCCGCCGCGGCGCCCGCGACGGCGGGCGCGATGGTCCCGGCGACCTTCCGCTCGGAGAGTGCGCAGCCAGCCGCGCCGCGCCTGGGCGCGCTGTCCTTGGCGGCGATCCTGGCGGTGTCCCTGGCGGCCATGCGCGGAATCCACTCCGCGGTCGCGACGAGCCGGGCCAACCGTCAGCAGCGCGGGGCGGTCGCGAAGGCCGCGAGCACAGGCAAGAACAGCTCCTCCGGGGGCGGTTCGAAGAAGCAGGTGCAGCCCAGCCACGAGTGGGGCCGCAAGTCTCTCCAGCGTGGCCCTGGCGGCCTGTCAGGACGCTCCGGCGGCGCTGGTCCGGGCAGGTCCGGGCGGGGCGGTAGCGGGACGTACAGCGGCTCGGGAGGCCGAGGGCGCAGCGGGGCGACGGCCAAGTCGCCCAGCGGCGCTGGCGCCGGCGGCGGCTCCCGGGGCGGTCGCGGCGGCGGTTCGGGCACCCGGCCCGGCCGCTCCAACACCGGCGCCGGCGGCGGCAAGGGCGGCTTGGGGATCACCCCGCTCAAGCGCAGCTCGCAGGGTGGCGGCCACAGCCTCAAGAAGAACCGCGGCCCCGGCAGCGGCGGCGGGTCCGGCTCCTCCGGCGGCGGCTCCACCACGAACCGAAAGCGCGGTCCCGGCAGCACCGGGGCCGGCGGTTCGTCCGGCGGTCCGGGTAAGAAGCGCGGACCGGGCGCCGGGACGGGGACCGGCAAGACGACGGGCCCCGGCACCAAGAGCCCCGGCAAGGGCACGGGCGGGAAGACCACGCCCGGCGCGACCAGCTCGAAGGGCCCCGGCACCGGCAAGGGATCAGGCACCGGTCCGAAGAGCGGCACGAAGAAGTCGCCGCGCGGCACGACCGGCCTGTCCGGGATCCTGCGCAAGAAGCCCGGCACCACCACCTCCGGCACCGGCCCCAAGACGAAGCCGAAGGGCAAGGGAAGCAGCGGCGCGGGCACCACGGCGCCCGGCAGCAAGCGCGGCGGCGGGAAGAAGGGCAAGACCCGCTCCGGCAAGGGCGGGACGATCCCGTCCCCGGTGCCCACGGCGCCGGGCGGGAAGTCCCGCAAGGGCAAGAAGGTCAAGCTCACGCCGGGGATCATGCACGGCACGTTCGCGGCGGCGGACAAGTACGGCTGCCGCTGCCGCAAGTGCCGGCGCTTCCAGAAGGAGTACGACCGCAAGGTCCTCGGGGCGATGAAGTCCGCCGCCCGCGGCCGGACCACTTTCGGCGAGGCGGTGCACGAGGCCCTTGAGGAGCGGTTCAAGCGCCGCCGCAAGAAGATGGGCCCGCCGGTCGTCACGAAGGTCAAGGCAAGGAAGCCGAAGAAGAAGACCGGCCCGAAGACCAAGACCACCAAGCCCGCCGGTCCTGCCGCGAAGGCGCCGACCGGTCCGGCCGCGGCGGCCCCGACCCGCCGCACGCCGTGGTCCACGGTCAAGGCGCGGGCCCGCAAGCGTGCCCGGATGCGCATCATCACGGTCCCGGGCCCCCGCCCGGCGCCGTCGGCCGGCACGACCACACCGCCCCCGCCGCCGGGTCCGCCCGGTGCTCCGGCTGCTGTGCCGGGCCCGGCCGCGGTCGCCGGGGCTACCACTGCCCCGGTCCCGCCGGGCGGCGGCACGGTGCCGGGCACCGGCGAGCCGCGCTTGTCGCCGTTCGAGGCGATGGGCATGGCGACGGCGGTGTCCGCTCCGGCCGGTCCGATCATGGTCGAACGGGTCGACTCCCCCAGGGTCGGCCCGGCGACGCCCGGCGCGGGTCTGCCCATCGGCACCTCGAGTACGAAGGAGAACAGCGTGAGTGACGCCTGGCTGACGAAGTGGGGCAGCGGCAGCGTCGCGGAGATGGACGCGCAGCACGAGACCGAGGTCACCCTCGACGACAGCCTCGATCTCCTGGAGGAGCTCACCGAGCAGTCGTTCAAGGCGCACGAGACCTGCCTCAAGCTCTCCGCGAAGGCGCGGGAGATCCGGCACGCCCTGGACGAGCTGGCCGCCGACCTGCGCTCGACGCACAACGTCATCGGCCGCCTGACCGGCGCCGCGATGGCCAAGCTGGCGGAGTCCATGGAGGTCCTGGCCCGCAAGGCCGACGAGATGTCCACGAAGTCGCTGGTGGCGGCGGAACTCTCCGAGACAGCGGAGAACGCGATGTTCGACGCCTACCGGCCCCTCCAGCAGGCCACCGAGGACGCGGGCCTGGTGGTGCCTGCCGCCCGTATTCACAACGAGAACTGAGAGGGGATCACGTGAGCGACAACCTCCCCGCCATCCCGGGCACGAACAACGGTGGCGCCAGCAGCGGCAACGGCTTCCTCGCCCTGGCCGGCCGGACCGCCAAGCTCGCGGCTTCCGCCCTCTTCCTCAAGGAGGGCATGCACCTGCTCCGCTCGCACATGCAGGCCAACGCCAACGCGGCCATGCGCCTGTCGGAGATGTGCGACGCGGCCGAAGTCGAGCCCCAGTTCACCGCCATGATCATGGACGCCTCCACCGCCCTCACCGGGGTGGCGGAGGCGTCCGGGGAGATGGTGAACGCCGCCGACTCCGTCGACACCGACGCCCGCGGCTTCAACTCCGCGCACGACCGGGAGTACCGCCCCGGCTACGAAGCCTCCAACGGCTCCGGCGTGAAGCAGGCCAAGCCGGGCTTCTACCGGCGCACGGGCCGCCGCCGCTGAGACCACTCCACCCCCGTCGCAGCAGGGGCCGCACCCACACGGGTGCGGCCCCTGCTGTTGTCCGCCCCTGAATGGAGGCAGTGTTGAGCACCATCGACCAGGCGGCGCCGGCCGCCGACACCCCCAAGAGCGTCCCGGGTCACGTCATCTACCGGCGCGTCCTGGCCGAACGCACCTCCTACACCCTCGCGGCGGCCGGGATGGCCGTCGGCCCGCAACTGGACGACAGCGCCTGGTCCTACCTCGCCTCCGGCGGCATCGGACTGGGCACGCTCGCCTGGCTGTACGCGAAGACGAAGAACCCCGACCAGAGCCTGGGTGTTCTGACCCGGGCACAGCGCGCGATCCCGTTCCTGACCGCCGCCGGCACCTACGTGGCGAACCTGATCACCCCCGGCTTCAACTGGTGGGAGGTCGTCGCCCCGGCCGCGTGGGCGTCCCTGATGGGATGGATGGCGCCGCTCACCCGCAGCGCAGGGCTGGTCCTGGAGCTCACCGAGCAGCAGGGCGCCGATCCCGGGAAGCCGCTGACCTACACCGAGTTCCTCGCCGTGAAGTGGGCGCAGGCCACCGGCGACGGCACCCGCCTGGTGTCCATCACCCCGTTCCGCGCAGACCGGCCCGACTTCGAGGCCGTCGTCGTCGCCCAGGCCGGGAAGGCGGTCCCCGCCTTCACCGAGGTACAGCTGGCCGCCGCGTTCGACTTCCCGGTCGGCACCGTGAAGATGCGCCCGATCCAGGGCTCCGGACCGGGCCGGATGCGGGTGGTCGCCCGCCCCACCACCGAGGACACCGAGCGCACCGCCGAAGGGCTGCGCGGCCTGTGGGAAACGGCGGTCGCCGCTCCCGGCGGCGCCGCCCCCGGCGTCGACCTGATCGACCACCGGGCCGAACCGCACCGCATCGTCCTCCTGGTCGCCTCCCCTCCGGGAAAGGAGATCCGGCTGCCACACACGGCGATCTGCTCCGCCTTCGGCATCGACGACCCGTCACGGCTGGTCATCGAGACCGACGGCATCCGGCAGGGCGTCGTCTCCGTCTACAAGACGAACCCGCTGATGAAGGTCCGCAAGGCCACCGTCGACGACCTGAAGATGGACGAAAAGGGCCGCATCACCATCGGCATCTGCCACGACGGCAAGCCTGCCCGGATGCGGCTGTGGGACCCCGGACAGGGCGCGCTGCGCGGTATCACCGCCGGCGTCACCGGCGCGGGCAAGTCCGTCCTGCAGAACCTGATCCTCGCCGCAGAGAAGAGGAGCGGCGTCGTCTCCTGGGTCGGCGACGTCCAGGGCGGCATGTCCCTCCCCGAGGCGGAGGGCCGCGTCGACTGGTTCGCCAAGGGCCCGGTGGAGACGCTGCTCATGCTCTCCGTCGCGCACGCGGTCATGAAGTACCGCGAGCGGATCAGCAACGAGATGAAGCGCGGCGACTTCGCCCTCGGCAGGCCGTGGCCGCTCATCAACATCACGCTGGACGAGATCAACCGCCTGCTGTCCCACCCGGACGAAGCGATGCGGAAGGCCGCCGCCCACCTCATCGCCGACATCCAGAAGACCGGCCGCAAAGTCGGCATCGGCATCCGGCTCGCCGTCCAGTCCCTGCACCTCAAGGACCTGGGCGACGACGACGCAATCCGCCAGCAGGGCAAGGTCGGTGCGCTGTTCCTCATGCGCACCGCCTCCTCCTCCACCAAGGAGATGGGCCTGGACGGCATCGCCCCGGCCGGTTTCCAGATTGAGAACATCCCCGCCCGGATCTACGAGAACGGACAGATCCAGGCGCTGTTCTCCGGCGAGGACGACGAGGACGGCGAGTCCACCGCGGGCATGGCATACATGTTCCTCGACGGGCGGGCGAAGTTCATGCGCACCTTCTTCGCGGAGAAGGTCGACGGCGTCTACCCCGACCTGATCGCCCTGTACGGCGAGGACCCGCCCAACGGTCTGACCGAGGGCGAGGCCAAGGCCGCGCAGGCCGCGGCCGCGCTCTACGGCGTCCGGCACACCAACCCGTACGCCGACTGCGACACCCTCGCCCAGGCGTTCGCCGACGCACCCGGCAGCACCCCGGCGGCCGGCACCCCGGCCCCGGACGGCGACAGCGACGGCGACAGTGGCGAAGCCCCTGTCCCGTTCGCGGGGCCGTACGCCGACATCCCGTTCGGCCTCGCCAACGATCCCGGTGAGGAGCCCGGCCTCCAAGACCAGATCCTCGACCTGCTCGCCGACGGGCCCAAGAGCCTCAAGGAGCTGCGCGAGGCCCTGCCCGGCTTCCAGCCCTCCAGCGTCAGCAACGCCTGCTCGCAGCTCAAGGCGAAAGGCCTGGCCAAGACGGTCAAGCGCGGCATCTGGCAGCGCGCCGACAGCTGACCCGCACCCATCCACCCATCCACTCACCACGCTCACCGAAGGAAACCGATACCCGTGGCCCTGTCGATCTCCCTGGTCCTGCTACTCGGCATCATCGTCGTCATCCTCGTGCGCACCGGCTACCAGCGGATCCTGCCGGGCATCGCCGTCCTGCTGTTCGGCTTCTTTCTCGCCAACACCGGCGTCGCCCCCACGATCACCGGCGCCGTCTCCTCCGTCGCCGGATGGATCGGCTCCCTGTAACCCACCCTCGACCCCGTCCCGCCGAACGAGAAGGAGAACACGACGATGACCCACCTCCCCCTGGCCCTGGTGGTCGACGACGCCGCCGACGTCCTGGCGGACAGCCCCGAGGCCCGCACCCTGGTGAACGAACTGCTGCTCACCGGCCGCCGCAACGGCGTCGGGGTCCGCTGCGAGTCGCGCCGGCCGCTGCCGCACTGGCAGCCCCCGACGCTCAACGCGCTCGAGAACGCCGCCGACCAGCAGTAGCCCCGCCTCGCTCCCCGCTCCCTGCGCCCTCCCCGCCCCACAGCGGGGAGGGCGCTCCCGTATCTGCCACGAACGGAGACCACCGTGGACTTCCACCCCACCGCCAGCCGCCCGATGTCCAACTCCGAGGCCGCCGCCGAAGCCAAGCGGATCATCGAAGCGAACTTCCGACCCGAGACGCCGGTGTGCCAGTTCCCGACGTCGTTCCGCGACGACTCCCCCGTGCCCGCATACGGCGACACCCCGCCCGTCCCGCAGGACGACAAGCGGATCGTGCCCGCCTGGGCGGCCGGGATCGCCGTCGCCTCCATCGGCGTCGGCGCCGGCATCACCGGCATCGGCTGCGGCGCCTGGCTCGTGCTCCAGGGCCTGGCCTCCGTCACGCTCTACAGCGTGCTGATGGTGACCCTCCCGTTCGCGGGAGTTGCCATGGTCGCCACCGCGATCGGCGGCGCGATCAACAAAGCCCGCAACGCCGTCACCACGAACGTGTACGAGGGCCCCGTCGTCCAGAGCACGCAGATCAACAACACCAGCAACCAGCGCGGGATGTTCTCCCGCACCCGCAACGACGTCCGCTGACCCCGGGCGCCCTGCCTCGTATCCGACACCTCACCCGCGGGCCATGGCTTCGGGTGCGGGACAGGCCGTCCAGCCTCGCGGTCACTCGTAGTCGATCCAGACCCGGCCCTCGTCGTCGACCTCGGCACCCCGGATCTGCCCGTCCACGATCGCGCCGTTGATGACCACCTCGACGTCGTACTCCACGTCGATCCACAGCACACCATCGTCGTCCGTGAACGCGGGCCAGATCTGCCCGTCCGTGTCCACGACCTGATCGAAGACGACTTCCTCCGGCTCATCGCGGGTGAACCACCCCATCGCAGCCGCCTCCCCTTCTCTCCGGGCCGCTCACAGCTTGGCCCTCTCACACGCTCCGTGAACACCGCATCGACAACAAGGAGTTGCCCCGTGCAGTCCAACGACAACACCGTCCAGGACCGCCAGGAACTCGCCTACCTCCCCATGCCCGTCCCGAAGGCCCCGCCCAAGGAGCCGCGGTTCGCCGCGCTGCGCACCTGGTGGAAGGAGGCGTGGGAAGAGGACGGCGTCCTGAACACAATGTGGGAGGACATCCTCAACGCCCCCGACGACGGCTTCCGGTACATGGCCCCCTGGCTGCGCACCGTCCTCGCGGTCGCCGGGCTCTCCTGCGTCGTGCTGATGGCCAGGGCCGCCAGCGAAGTCATCCTCCAGGCACTGCACCAGCTGCTCACCGCCGTGCCCAAGGTGCAGGTCGGCGTCGACACCTCCAGCGGCGTGGCCGCCGTCGTCGACCAGCCAGTGCGCACGTACATCGCACAGCACGCCGCCGGCCTGCCCGTCGCGGCCTCCACCGTCTACACGCTGTGGCTGCTCACCGGCATCGTCGGCCTGGTCCTCGGCTTCCTGTCACGGAACAACGGCGTGCGCGCGCTGTGGGCCGGGCACGGCGCGGCCACGGTGGGGATGGTCTGGACGGCCACCCCGGATACCAGCCGCCCCGTCGCCGCCGCGCTGACCGTCCTCACCTGGACTTTCCTGTCTGCGTTCGCGATGCGCGGCCTGACCCTGCGCCACCGGGTCGTCGTAGGTCGCCCGGCGAAGGTCACCGTCCGGCCCGAGATCCACGTCCCGGTTCCGGTCCCGACCGCGCCCGCCGACAACCACCCGCACAACGGCTGCCCCTTCCGGGACTGACTTCCGGTCGTTCCGCCTGGTCCTCGCCCATCCCGCTCGCGGGTGGGCGAGGGCTGGACAGGCCGACCGGCCACCTCGCACCGCGCTCCGCCGACACCAGCACGACGTCGGCGGGGCGCGGTGCTTGCTGTCCACCGACATCTGGAGGAACCGCTCGTGCTCATCCCCTGCCCGCGCCGCCGGATCGGCCGACCCCGCCGCCCGCAGCGCCACCTCCCCCGCAACCCGCACCGCCCTCAGCAGCTGCCCGGCGCCTGGAGCAAGTGATGGCCCGCCCCCGGAAGAAGCGCCGACGCGAGATGAAACGGGCGCCGCGCAGCGACGCGCTGCTGCCCGAGTACGACCGGCGCACCTGTCCCGAGAGCCTGGTCACCCGGCGGCAGTTACGCGAGCGCGGACTGAGCCCCGGCGGACACGGCCCGGTCGCGGTGCTGCGCTGCAAGGGCTGCTCCTACCGCCCCGACCATGCATGCATCCACCCCACCCGGGCCTGGCTCTACAGCGTGGAACTCGCCCGGCCGAAGCGGACCCCGACGCTCGCGCAGGAACGGGCGCTCGACCGGGCGATGGCCGCGAGGTCCACATGCCCACGGTGCAAGCGCCGGTACTACTTCTGCCTCCCGCTGCGCACCCAGGGCTGCTGCGACCCCTGCGACAAGAGCTACGAGCCCAGCCCCGACACCTACATGGCATCCACGGCCCCAGTGGTCCACCGGCTGGCCGCCTGATCAACGCCCCTTTCGGAAGGAAACGACACATGGCACTGAAACTGTTCGCAAACCGGGCCGACTTCATCAGGCAGACGGTGCTCCAACTCGCGCAGAGCGACCCGGACCTCTTCGGCCGCTCCGACGTGCCGGACCCGAAGACGTGGACGCCGCCAGGCACGATCGTCGTCCAGCGCTACCGCAACATCGTCGGCCCGGAGGAGGGCGCGGTCGTCCTCGTCTACACCGCCGACAGCAACCAGCGCAGCGCGTACTTCGCCACCGCGTGCCTCGGCTGCACCTACCGCGCCGCCAGCACCGACCGCCACTCGCGGCTGACGGAGAAGGAGGCCGCCGACCTCGCCAACGCCCACGCGGCCGCCTGCCGGGCGATGAACGGCGGCGTCCCGGCCGCCCCGGACGACATCGAGGCCACCCGACTGGTCCGCGACCGGCTCCGGCGACTGCGCCCTCGCGGCACCACCAGCCCCCACTACGTCCACCTCACCGACTTCCATGCGGACCGCGTCGACCTCCAGCGCGACGACGCCTTCCTCAAGCAGACGATGAACCAGCTCACCCGCAGCGAGCCGCACTTCCTCACGTCGCAGCCCAACTCCGGCGGCACCGGCACCCAGTTCCTGGTCCAGCCGCATCCGCCCCGGAAGTGACCCGGTGCGCGCCCGCACCGCCGTGCCCCTGGCGGCCGTCGCCCCGGCCGTCGTCGGCGCAGTCGCCCTCGCGCTCAAGGCCGGCCGCTGGCGGCTGTACGCCGACCGGCACCGCATCGAGCTGACGCCCCGACCCCGCCGCGCCTGCCCCGACTGTCGGGGCGCGGGCGGCTGGCGGGTCGGCGGCGCGAACCCGGAGATGGAGGCGTGCGGCTGCTGGGCGATGCGGCGCGAGCTCCGCATCGGGCTCCTGCCGCTGCCCGCGACCGCCGACGAACCGCCGTTCTGAACGACTGCCGCCCCCGGCCACGCAGGCCGGGGGGCGGAGCCCACGCACGGGTCGGCCGCAGCATCGGCATGAGGCCGACCGCCCCGCTCCCCTTCACCCGTATCGAGATCAGGAGAACCCAGCATGCCCCGTCTGCCCCTCACCACCGAGCGCCTGGCCCTCTTCGGCACCCTGCTGGCGACCTTCGGCGAACTGCATCCTGCCTGCGATCACTGGGTCCAGGGCAGCAAGACGGCTTCCCGGAAGCGGCTGTACGGCGAAGACCTGGTCCACGCCGACGGCTCCCCCGCCACGCCGGACTCCAGCCGCCCGACCATGACCACCAGCACCCTCGGTCGCCGCGCGGTGGCCTGCCACGTCGCGTCCTACACCGCTGTACAGCTCGGGGCGACCATCGCGATCACCCGCGCTTTCGGCTACCGCGTCACGCCCACCGCGCTGCTCGCTGGCGCGGCCATCAATGCGTCGACGCACGCCGCGATCGACCGCGGCGCCATTCTGCTTTGGCTGGCGAAGAAGACCGGCAAGACCGGCTACATCGAGCACTGCAAGGCCGCTCGCGTCGACGACGACGGCAAGGCCACCTCCGAGCTCACCGGGCCGGGCACCGCATGGATGGAGCTGGACGCCGCCCTGCACCGCGCCATCGGCATCGGCGCCGCCGCCGTCACCACCTGGCTCACCACCCGCCCCGGCGCCCGCCGGTGAGCCGCACCCGCCTGGAACGCGTCCGCGCAGCGGTCGGCATCGCTTCCCTGGCCCTCCAGCAGATCGAGGACGACCTCAGCGCCGTCGACGTCGACCAGGAGGAGCTCGCCGCGATCCTGCGCGAGCTCGTTGAGGACACCGATCCGCCTGGCGGCTTCATCCCGGCCCTGGCGCAGCTGGTCACCGTCGCCGCGCGCCGGACGGAGCAGATCGAGCCCGACCGCGACGGCGACGCTTCCTGTCCGCTGCACGAAGCTGCCGCCCTGATCACCGACAACGCCGGGGAGCGCCTGATCTGGGCTGCCCGCGCCCTTCATCCGCAGGGGGATATCTGAGATGGCGAGCGCGAAGGCAATGAACCCGCCCCGGGGGCAGTGCAAGCAGTGCTGGTACCACGCGTACGCCAGCCGTGAGGCGCATGCCGGGCTCGGTCCGCGTGAGGACTGCCCGGGGTGCGTGGACCACATGGTCAACGGCCACCCCGATCACATGATCGTCCGCTGACGCCGGCCGCGCGAAGCCACTGCCCTGCTCACCGACAACGCCGGGCCCCGCCTGCTCTGGGCTGCCCGCTCCCTGGCCCCTGAAGGAGAACACACCCCATGAAGCTGCCGTGGATGTCCCGGCGAGCACGCCGCACATGGCGCACCGTCCTCGCCCTCCAGGACCTCGGGGCGGTGATGGCGTTGTGGCTGGAGTGCGAACTGGACTCCCGCCCCGGCTACCAGCCCCGTTACGGCCCTGACGAGGAGACCCGCAACCTGCTCCCCGTTCTGACCGCCGCCTGCCGCGCGGGGTATGTGACCACCGACTCACAACCTGGCTGCCATCAGGTCGATCCGGACGGCACCGTGTGGAGGCAACGCGCCACCGTGCAAGGCTGGGTCGAAGACGAAGTCCTTCTCGGCCGGCTGGTGCGCGCTGCCCGCGCTGCCGGACTGCACGCCACCGTCCACGCCCCCGCCACCGCGCCCGGCCCCAAAGCCGTTCCGGTCACCACCCGCAACGACGAGGTCATGACGGCGTTCGGCGGCCCCCTCAGCCGCCGTGACATCTCGGGCATGTGGCGCGAGCTGAACCGGCAGGCCCTGAAGGCGGTCCTCGCGGCGCCGCGGCTCACGTTGGTGGATCCCTGCTGGGGTCCCAGCAACTGCCTGTGGGAGACCTTGGCAGACGCCGTTGCCTACGGAGGAGAGAACGGGCGCTGCATCGGCTGCGGCTGTACCGACAAGCGGGCCTGCCTGGGCGGCTGCTGGTGGGTGTCGCGCGGAGTGCACGATCTGTGCAGCTCCTGCGCGCCCGACACGCGAATGCCGGACCACTACGTCGTGGACGACGAGACATCAGCGTGAGTGCGTGGCCTCACTTCAGAGATCCCACATCCTCCAACGCTCCTGTGTGGCCCCGGCCAACCGGCCGGGGCCACATGTGCTTTCCCGCCTCTGCCCTCCACCCGCAAGGAGAAGAACGTTCATGAAGCGCACCCCGCTCGGTCCCATGCAGCCGCTCGACACGACCATCCCGGACCCGTCGCTGATCGTCCTGATCGGTGCGGCCGGGAGCGGCAAGTCGACCTGGGCCAGCACCTGGCCCCACACACAGGTCCTCGAACTCGACCATTTCCGGGCGCTCGTCTCGGACGAGGCCGGGGACCAGGACGCCACCGCCGACGCGGTCGCTGCCCTGCACACCGTGCTGGAGGCTCGCCTCGCTCGGAATAAGACGACCGTCATCGACGCGACGAACACCGAGGCCCGAGTGCGCACCAGCCTGGTACAGGCAGCGTGGCGCCACGACGTGCCCGCCGTCGCGTTCCTGGTCCCCACCCCGGCTGACGTGTGCGTCGCCCGGCAGGCCGACCGGACCCCGGACCGTGCTGTCCCCGAGAACGTCGTGCGCGCCCAGCACGCCGAAGCCGTGGCCTCTTTCCCGAACTTGCGCTCTGAGGGCTTCGCACACGTGGTCTTCGCCGACAACATCCACCGCCTGGAGCCGCTGCTGCGCCGCGCCAGCGACACCCGCCGCGCCGAGCTCGGCTGGGACGGCGGCGACGGCCTGGGCGACCTGCTCCTGGTGCGCCGCTTCTTCGGCTCCGAAGTGCTGCCGCTGTGGCGGTGGAAGGACGGCTCGAACGTCGTCGGCGGCGACCGCGTCGCGGAGATCCGACTCGGTCAGCAGTACCTCACCCTCGCCCTGCGCACCGACGTCGACGGCGAAGGCGACACCGGGTTCGACGTGATGGTGCCGTGCCCGCACGACGACGAATGCACCGGTTACGCCTGGGTGCCCGCCTACAGCGTCACCTGCCTGTTCCGCGCGCTGAACGGCGACCTGGACAACGACGAGGACATCGTCTGCACCGTCCACGGGCCGAACAACGGCGACGACCAGGACGACGACCCCGGCGGCCGCGCCGACCTCGAGATGCAGGCCCTCGAAGCGATCTACGGCTGACGGACCTCCGTGCTGCCCCGACCCTCGCCACTGCGCCGGGCCGGGGCAGTCGTGGTGGTCCCTCACCACCGCGATCACGAGAGGAGACGGACGCATGACCCAGCCCCCGTACCACGAGGTCGACGTCCCCATACGGAGCAACGAGACGCCCGGCCTCTGGAGGAGCCCGTACAGCTGGCTCAACTCCAAGCCCTTCGAGATGTAGCTCTGCCCCGGGACAGCCGCTCTGCTTGACCGGCTTCGACGACTGTCCCGGGTCCACCCATCCCGTACGAGACGAGACGGAGAACTCAAGTATGTCCTCCCTTCTGCGCTTTCAGGCCCGGATCGGACAGCGCACCCTCTTACTGACCACCGCCGCTCTCCCACTGACCGGCTGGACCGTCCACGCTCTGACGCTCCACAGGCGCCTGGCTGACGCCCGCCGCGATCAGCTCTCCGGTCTGCCCGGCCGCCCCGAGCTCATCGCCCACGGCGAGCGGCTCCTGCGCACCCGGCACCGTGACGCTCTGCACGTCCTGATGCTGGACGGGGTCGGCTTCAAAGCTGTCAATGACACCTACGGACACGCCGCGGGCGACGCCGTCATCCAGACCATCGGCCGACGCCTCGCCCACTGGAGCGCGAGCCGTCAGGCACTCGCGGCCCGGCTGGGCGGCGACGAGTTCGCCGTCTCCGTCGTGCTCCCTCCGGCGACCGCGCTCGCGGAGATCGCCGAACTGCGCGAGCAGCTGCAACAGCCCCTCCAGCACGAGCAGCACACGCTGCGCCTGGACGTCTCCTTCGGTATCGCCCGTTCCGTCGACCTGCCCGGCGAGACGACCCGCACGATTCTGCGCGGCGCGGACGCCGCCATGTACAAGGTCAAGAAGGGGCGGGAGACGTTCCCGTACCTCGCGACGCGGGCCGACGCGTACACGGACACCGTCAACGGCCGCCGCGCCGGCCGCCGTGGTGCCGCGCTGCTGGAGCGTGCCGCATGAGCAACGAACTCGAAGGCGGCGACTGGATCCGCGGCATCACGATCCGCCAGCCCTGGGTCACCTGCATCCTTGCCGGGAAGCGCACGGAGAACCGCCCGGCCAACTGGCCCTGGCGAGGCTGGATTCTCTTGCACGCCGGAAAGCAGCTGGACCGCCCGGTGCTGCGCGACCCGCTGGTCGCCACCGCGATCCGCGGCCGCGAACTCCACCTCGGTGCCGTCATCGGCGTCGCCAGGCTCACCGGCTGCCACCTCGACCGGGGGCCCGAGCACTGCACCAGCCCCTGGGCGCAGCGCGACGCGCACCACCTGGTCCTCGCCGACGTCCACGAGCTGCCCCTGCCGGTGCCCGCCACGGGCGCGCTCCCGGCCTGGAAGCCGAAGCAGGACCTCGTGGACCAGGTCCTCCAGCAGCTGTCCCACCTGCGGCCGTGACCCGCAAGAGCAGCCTGACCCCCTCCACCAGGAGGCCCCTCATGAGCAGCACCGACCACGCTCTCGCCTACCCCGAGCCGCCCGCATCCCCGCTGTGGCACCGCCACGGCGGGAAGTCCCGGCCGCTCACCGACGCACAGCGCCAGCGCAACCGCGAGCTCCTGGTCCTCGCGCAGCGCAAGCCCCGCGCCACCGCCGCGTAGAGGAGCCGACCGTGTTCACCGACATGAAGGAAGCCCTCGAAGCCGAGGCGCTCGAGCTCACCCCGATCGGCGGCGACCAGAGCGCTGCCGCCTCCCGGGTCGTCGCTCGCCAGGCCCGGGACAAGGACGACCTCGCCGACCTGCTGGGCGCACTCGGACTGCCCTGCGGCGAAGACGACCTCGTCACCCTGCTCCCCCACCTCACCGCCATCCCGATCTCCGGAGACACAATGCCCACCAACGCCTTCACCGCCACCGCCGCCTCCATGCTCAACAACGGCGACAGCCCCGACCACGTCCGCGACACTCTCGGACTGTCGGAGAACGAACTGGCTGAAGCCCTCCAGCACGCCTCCGCTGCGGGCACCGACACCCCGCAGGCCACCGCCCCCGCCTCCGGCGACCTGGCGGACAGGGACGGGATCGAGGCCCTACTCTCCTGGGCGAAAGACCACCCGGCCGCGGCGATCCGCAACAAGGCCGCCCGCATCCGCAGCAACCTCTCCGAGCTGACCGCGCGGCGCGCCGCTGACGACGCCCAGCGCGAGGCCGCAGAGCGCGTCGCCCAGCTCAAGGCGGAGCTTGAGCAGGCACAGGAGCAGCTGCGCGCGGTGAAGTCCGGCGGCCGTACGACCGCGCCCGCCGCGGTCCCCGCCCCGGCCACACCCAGGCGCAGCAAGGAGCAGCTGGCGGCGATCCGGACGTGGGCGCGCGCCAACGGCTACCAGGTCGCCGACGCCGGGGTCATCCGCAAGACCGTGGTGAAGGCGTACGACGCCGCCCACCGCACCACCGACCTGGCGAAGGCGAGCTGATGAACTCCCACACGCGCCTCGCTATCGATGGCTTCGTCGACGCGATCCCGTCCCCCGGCACCAGCTGGGGGACCGCCCGCTTCGCCCTGATCCACTCCCCCGCCGACGCGGACAGCGACGCCCCCGACACCGTCTACGCCTCCAGCACCGCCGACCCACGCATCGCCGACCTCCTCCTGAACGAGATACAGCCCGGCGACCTGCTGCGGGTCACCGGCATCGTCGTCCAGCCCGAGGACCCCGACGCCCCGGCCCGCTTCACCGTCGACGCCCTGGAAGTCCTGGAAGCCGCCCCGGCCGCCGTGCTGTACGACCTCGTGCTCGAACGCTGGGGCCAGTACGTGGCGGTGTTCGACGCCGACCGCGACGCCGTGCCCATCTTCACCGACCACGGCAGGTGGGTCGGCGAAGCCGCCAGCCCCGACGCGATCAGTGACCTGATCGACGTCTTCGAAGGCCGCGGCCCCACGGCCAGCGCGTGAGGAGACGTCTTGCCCATCCGGCCCGAGAACATCGCCCGCTACCCGGAGAACTGGCCCGAGACAGCGCCAGGATCCGCTTCGAGCGGGCAGGCGGCCGCTGTGAGTGCTCCGGCCAGTGCGGCCTTGAGCACCCCGGCGGCCGTTGCCCCGCCCTCCACGAGCACATCCACCCGGACACCGGCTCCGAGGTGCTCCTGACCACCGCCCACCTCACGCCCCGTGCGGGGACGCACCCGCACGGCCGCGCTTCACCAACTCCCGCTCCCTGAACCCGAAGAGGATGACGATGCTCTTCCTTGCTCGTCACGCCGAATCGATTGAGAACGCCACCAAGTACACCGGCTTCTACGAGAACCCCCGCCCGTGGACCGGGCCGGCCGCGCATGCCCTGTCCCGGGACGTCGTCGGCCTGACTCCCCGCGGCTTCCGCCAGTGCCTGTGGCTGCGGCAGGCGCTGGCGGATCTGGCCGGACCCGAACCCGTGGTCCGCACCTCGCAGTACCGCCGCGCCACCGACACCGCCGAGCTCGCTCTGCCCGGCCTGCCCTACGAGGTGACCGCGCTCCTCAACGAGCAGCACTACGGCGCAGCCACCTACATGACCAAACAAGAGCTGTACGCCACCTACCCCGAGGGGTCGGAGGACCGGCAGACCCGCAAGCATCTGTGGACGCCCCCCGGCGCCGATGGAGAGTCCCTCGCGGGCGGCGTCCTGCGGCGGGCCACGGCGTTCGTCGACAGCCTACACACCGCGTCGGCGGCGGATGTTGTGGCGGTCACACACCACACCGCGATCCTCGCGCTGCGCTCGGTCCTGGAGCGCCGGCCGGTGACCGAACTGGTCGACGAGGCCCGGGAGCACACGACGCCTAACGCCGCCGTTCTGGTCTACGAACAGGCCGACGGCCTGTTCCACGCCCGCGACACCATCCAACCGGACTGCTGAGGAGCCCCTTCGCCGTGAACGTCCTGTACCTCAACGGGCCTGTGCAGAACGGCCACTTCACCTTCGCCGAACGGCCGGGCAAAGCGGCCGGCATCCGCGCGGCCGACGCGCTCAACACCCTCCTCGAGGCCGGGCCGGCCCCGCACCTGTGGAACACCGCCACTCTGGCCGGAGACCTGCGCCACCGCGACGCCCCCGACCGGGACACCATCGGCCGACAGGAGCGGGAGGAGCGCGCGATCGCCGCGAAGTACGTACCGGGCGCGGCTCCGGCCGGTGGCGTCCTCATGGACACCGCGCCCGTCGTGTCCGCCCTCGCCCTGGAGATGACCGAACGCCTCCTGCAGGACGGCGTCCTGACCCTCACGCCCGTCGCGGTCCGTCTCTGCACCCGCTGCGGCCACATGACCGGCACCGTGCCCCGCGCCTGCCGCGCGTGCGGGCACCCCGGCTCGCATCCGCACACCAGGCGGCTACTGGTCTGGGACCGGCCCCCCGGCACACCGGTGCTCGCACGTGACGACGTCCACGCCTACCGGGCCAAGCCACCTGGTCATCTGCTGTCCATCGCCCGGAACGTCCCGGAGCGGCTGATCCTGTCCCGCACCCGCGACCACGGCATCAGCCTCGCGCCGCTCGGGCTCGACGGCCTGGTCCTGGACCCGCGGGCCGGCGTGCACATCGCCGTACTGGCAGCCGCTGCCCAACACGGCGCCCGGCGGCCGGTGATGACGCTCACCGAGAACGCCGCGGCGAACGTCGCCGCCTACGGAGCCCCGTTCCGCCAGCACAACGGAACGCGGCTGCGGTACGCGCTGCACGGACGCATCCCGTACGACGACACCACCGCCCTGCAGCGGCTATGCGAGGTGCACCGCGTCAGCCCGGCCCAACGGGACCTGTTCCTCGCCTGGTTCCTGCCCCTGTGCTCCCTGCACATCCGGACGGGCATCACTGCGGCCCAGCTCCCGGCCCTGCTGAAATTCTGGCGCCGCGCCCACCTGACCCGGCCGGACACACCCGGGAGTGACGACCTCGCCGAACTGCGGCGCCACGTCGCGGCGGGTGATATGCGCTGGGTCATGGACGTCCGGACCCTGTCCCACGCCATCCCCGAGCACCCCGCAACCCACGGCTTCACCAAGGAGCCGGAAGGAGCGACCTGATGAACGACAACAACTGGCGGTTCGTCAAGAAGCGGACCGCCGCCGACGGCGCCGTGTACGTGTCCGCCGACGGAACGCGCTACCGACGCACCGGCGGAGCCGAGCTCCAAGCCGAAGCCGCCTTCCAACGCCGGGTCGCGGATCTGGACTACCCGGTTCCGCGTGTGCTGGAGGAGGGCGTCACCGACGACGGCCACTGCTACGTTGTGGAGGAGTCGCTGGGCGACCAGACCCTGCACGACCGGGCGGTGGCGTCGCTGAACGGTGGCCGCGCCCTGGCCGACGACGTCACCGACACTGCCGCCCAGGTCGCTGCCCAGCTGTTGCGCGCCCAGGCCGCCCACGCTGTCGAGCCCCCGCCCGGCGCGCTGCGGCAGTGGCTGGACCGTGCCGGGTTCACCCGGAGCGTCTTCCAGGAGAACCCCGACCTGGACAACCCCCGGACCCGAGCCGCGCTCGATCACGCGCTGGACCGCCTTGCCACGGTTCCGCTGGTGCACGGCCACCTTGACTACGGCCTGCCCAACGTCCTTCCGGCCGGGGTCATCGACTGGCAGCACCACGGCCTGGTCCCTCTCGGGTACGACGTCCTCCCGGCCCTGGAGATCATCGCCTTCAAGGGCGGCAACAAGGGCTACACCGCCAGCCCCGGCCAGCGGCACCGCTACCTCGCCGCGCTGGACGACGCGAGTCTGAAGGCAACCGGACAGCAAGTCAGCCAGAACCTGGGCGCATACCTGCTCGTCAAGGCCCTGTTCTTCCTCGCCCTGATGCGGCCCACCGACCCCTCCCGTACGGACAAGCACCTGAAGTGGCAGTACCGCCGTCACCTCTTCACAGAAGGACTTGAGCAGTATGAGCGCACCGGGACGGTCGATACCGCCCTCTTCCCCGGCCTCGAAGAGTTCTCCGCTGGGCACAGCGCTGGCGACCATCCGTGACCGCGACTACCTCCTGGACCGCGCCGGGATGATCTTCAAAGTCATCGGCGATGTCCATCCCGGCACGCACTTCCTGGGGTACGTGAAGTACTACCCGGACGCCCGCGGCGACCGGGTGCTGTTCGGCCGGACCTACCGGCAGAACAGCGTCGTGTCCAAAGCGTTCGGGCTCCTCGCCGACCGGCCCGAGTGCTACATCTACTCCCCCGCCGTGGGCTGCGTCATCACCGGCGTGCCCCGCGAGGACATCGTCACCCACTACTCCTGCCGCCAGACCCTCACCGCACTGCACCAGGCCCCCGGCCTCCTGGACACAACGGCAGTCAGCGAGGACTTGCTCGCCATCATCGACTGGATCGTCGCGGCCGGCGCCGCGGACGTCATCGGCGTGACCGGGTCCTTTCTGGTCGGTGCCTGCAACGCCCGCTCCGACATCGACCTGGTCTGCTACGGACCCCGCGGCTACGAGGCGGCACAGGCCCTGTTTGCCGAACGCGCCCTCATCCGCCCGTACGAGGGCGAGACCCTGACCCGGCTGTATGTGCGGCGCGCCAAGTACATGGTGGGAGGGAGCTTCGATGCGCTCATGCGGCAGGAAGCCCGCAAGCTGCAGGGCCTGACAGCCGGTGCGGGTGCGCACATCAATTGTGAGCCGTTGAGGGCCGACGGTGACAAGACGTTCGCCGGGGTGGTGGCCAAAGAGGTAGGGGCTATCTCCGTCCTTGCCCGGATCACGGATCACTCCGAGGGTCTGGTTACGCCGGCGCTCTACGGGATCGAGGTGGACACGGTCACGGAGTCCACGGTCGACGAGCCGTCCGTGTTCGCCCGCCGGATCACCCACCTTCGCAGCTACCTCGGTGCGTACACCGGAGCGTTCCGCACCGGCGACGTCGTCTACGTGTCCGGCCGGTTGGTCCACATCCAAGGAGCACACAGCGGCTTCGGCATCGAGCTGACCCCGTGGTCGGCAGCCGAGTCCTTTCTCGCCAGCCTGACCACCTGACGCACGCAGAGGCCCCTGCCACCTCGGTGACCGCCGCCGGCCTCCCCGAACCCGACCACGGAGGCGCGATCTGGGCGGCCTGACAGGCGCACGGCTGAGCACAGCGAAGGCCCGTACTTCCCGCAAAGCGCTTGTTCGCCGGGAGTGCGGGCCTTCTTCTGTTTCTGTGGTCGGCCAAGGAAGCGGTCGTCGGTGAGGGTTGAGAGGGGTGCGAAGCGGCGGCGGAACTTTACGGCCGTCAAGTTCAAGGCGTCTACCCGCGAGGTGTCACAGCGGCACCGTGGCCATCTGCAAAGATGTTCCTGCCCGAAGTACCGGAACCTACGGGAAGCAAACGGAGCATCATGACTTCAAGCGTGTACGTCGTCTCCATGGACCCACAGGCCTCAACGGTCTGGTGGGCCAACAGGATCACGCACCTTCCATTCGACTTCTCCCAAGAGCACGAGACGCCCGAGAACCTCGCTGCTCTGGGAGAGCTGGACGCGCGAGTCCACGTCATCGCGAACCAGAAGGGTGGAGTTGGGAAGACGACCACCACCCTGAACCTCGGAGCCGTCGTTGCGGCGGTACTAGACGGCCGTGACCAAGGCGTCGAACACGTCTTCATCGACACCCCTGGCAGCCTCCAAGACGAGAACCTGCTTCTGGAGGCGCTCAAGTACGCCCACGACGTCATCGTTCCCATGCCGCCGGAAGCCCTGGCATTCGACCCGACCGCCCGCACTATCACGCAGGTCATCGAGCCAACGGGGCTCCCCTTCCGCGTTGCCATAAACAACTGGGACCCCAGGGACGGCCATACCGACCTGAGTGAGACCAGGGAGTACATCGAGGCCCAAGGCTGGCCCAGCACCAAGAGCGTCATCCGCCGCTACAAGGTCCACACTCGCGCAGCAGCCGAAGGACAGGTCGTCACCCAATACGCGAAGAACCGGGTCGCGATGGAAGCACGCGAGGACTTCTTCCGCCTCGCCCTTGAGCTCGGGTACGGAGGCCGATCCTGATGGCCGGCCGACGCACCAGCCTGGCCTCCCTCGCCGGAGGAAAGGTCGAAGACGTCCCCGGGCGGGGAGACGCCACGCTCGTCAATCTCCCGCTCGGCAAAGTCGTGCGCACAGCCCTCAACAAGCGCCTCGACTTCGGAACCCCGGAAGAACTCACTGAACTCGGCCAGAGCATGCGGCGCCAGCAGCTCCAGCCCATCGTCGTTGTCTCACGCGTCTCCTACCTGCGCTGCTTCCCCGAACAAGCAGAGCACGTGGGGGAGGCCACCTACGTTCTGGTCAACGGAGAGCGCCGCCTCCGCGCAGCCCGCCAGGTCAACCTGGCCACGATCGAAGCGGTCATCCGCGAAGAGGTGGCCGCCGACCGCAAGACTTTCCTGGACGCCGTCGCCACCGAGAACCTTGACCGGAAGAACCTCGACCCCATCGAGGAGGCACTCACGGTCGAGACCATGGTCGCGGAATTCGGCAGTGCCCGTGCCGTCGCAGAACACCGCGGCAAACATGAAACCTGGGTCTCCCAACGCCGCTCCCTGCTACGTCTCTCCCCTGCCATGCAGCGGCTCGTGCGGGAGAAGGCGATGCCCGTGGAGAAGGCGCGGAAGCTGGCCAAGGCCATCAAGGACAGCAATCTCGACGAGGACCAGCAAGCTCAGTGGTGGCGCGATGAGCAAGCAGCCCTCCAGGTCAAAGCGCAACCCACCGGTCAGCCCCCCGCTCAGCGGAAGCCGGGCCAGAAGAACTTGACGGCCGTAAAGTCCCAAACGACTTCCAAGGCGGGCAACAGCACGCCGCCCCCTGGCCGGACCCGTCCTGGACCAGCCGAAGCGGTGCAGGCCCTCATGGAAGCAACAGGGAACGACCCGGGGCAGCTCGCGGACGTCCTTGCTCAGCACCTCCCTGAAGAGATCCTGTGGGAGATGTTCCGAGTCCTCCAGGCCTGGCAGAAGTAACCCTCTGCCGGGAGAGGCACGCCCCGTCGTGCCTCTCCCGGCAGAGGCTGGCATCCGCGTATCCATGCCTGGCTCGGATGTCCGGGGTGAGGGAGAGCGCTCGTTCGAGGGAAGAGAGCGGGTCGCCCGAACCGTTGGTCTGGCCCGACCGTCGGGGTGAGTGTGAAGCCGATCAGGGAAGCACACGTAGCGGAGCCCGGGCTGGCGGTCGTGGAGATCGCAGCCGCGGACGAGTCGACAGCGTTTGCCGTTCAGGAGGCGCTGGCGGCCCGATGGGCGACTGCCCTCGCGGACCGTACAACCAGAGAACCGGGGCAGCCGGGCGTACGGCTGCGCACCTATCTGGACCTCCGGCAGCCCTCAGACCCAGGAGACGGACCGGCGCAGACGGCGTGACAGCCAGAGTGGCCTATGGCGCAGATTTGCATGGCCTCACCGATAGGGGGCGGCGAGAGCGAAATGCGGTGCCGCCTGGCGGGTGCGACGTCGCTGCTGGCGCCCGCCACGCGGGACCGGCCGTGAAGTTCCAATGAACTCTCCCGCACACAGGATCGCGCTTTTTTGGCAGGTCAGAGCTAGTGTCCTCTGTGGGGATGCTCAGCGTCGCGAAGGTTCAGCCCGGCAGCATGTGGCGGTACTACCTGCGGGGTGTGGCAGTGGGCGACGGTGTCCGTCCGGCCCGCAAGCCGCTGGTGGATGCCCAGGAGGAAGCCGGCCTCCCGCCCGGGGTGTGGATGGGGCGCGGCCTGCCCGCGGTCAGGCTCACCGCAGGCGCGGTGGTGACGGAGCGACAGGCTGAGCTGCTGTTCGGGCAGGGCCGGCACCCAGACGCCGACGGCATCAAATGCGAGCGCCTGGACGACGGCGACGCCCCAGAGACGGCACGGCTGGCTACCGTTCTTGGGCAGCCGGTCGAAGAGATCGAGAAGCGGAAGCAGATCCCGCTGCTCGCGCTCGACTTCGTGTTCCGGCCGCAGGCGAGCCTGACCGTGCTGTGGGCGCTGGGAGACGAGAGGACCTGGGGCCATCGAGCGTGCGCACGAGCGGGCCATCGCCACCGTGCTGCGCTGGCTGGAAGACGAAGTCGCGGAGACTCGGTGGTCCTCCGGCCGGAAGCGTGCAAAGGTGCCGGCTTTGGTCGTCGCGGCGTTCCGGCACTTCGACAACCGGGACGGCTTCCCCCTACTCCATGACCATTGCCTGATCTTGAATCGAGTGCAGCGCCTGGACGACAGCGGAAAGCCTGTGTGGGGCGTCCTCGACACGCGGCGCCTGATCAGCACGTCGTGGCGGCCGGGACGCTCTACGCCCTGACGATGACGACCCAGGTGTGTGAGGAGCTGGGGCTGGCGACGGTGCTCCGTGAGGTGACGCCGGGCCTGCTCCCGGTTATGGAAATAGCCGGTGTCGACACCAAGCTGATCGACTGGACCTCCACCCGCCGCCAGCAGATCGAGCAGGCCCTGGAGGGCATCACCGACCAGTATGTGAAGGGTGACGGGCGGCTGCCCGGTGATGGGCGATGCCTGCTCAACAGTGGTGACGGGACGCCTCGACAGCCGGTCAGGCTTGGTCTCACTTCCACTGTGCATCCCTGGTCGAACGGTTTCGAAGGCGAGCTGGCGTTGGCCGCCATGACCCACAAGGCTCCAGCCCGTCTACTCAGTCCTCGAAGTGCTGCTGGATGGGTGGCGTGCCCAAAACTCTCGGGAGAAGAGGCGTTGGGCGTACCTGGTCTGTGCAGTGTTCAACGCCCTCTTGAAAGTTGGGTCAGCGGCATCGGCGCGAGCGGAAAGCCTCGCTGCTCTTGTTGAAGGACCTCGTGCTGCCCCGCTCGAACGGCCGGACGTCTCCTCCAAGAGCTGCTGAGTGAGGATCACTTGGTACGAAACAGGCTGTTGATCCACAACCGCCTTTTCGATAGCGGTGCAAATCGCATCGAAGCGGGGCTCCATCGGGTGGTCCAGCCTGTAGAGCTGCTTATACAGAGCAACGATGCCTGCGGGCTCGTGACCGCCTACATACGAAGTGAGGACAAGGCGCAGTTGAGCAGTCAGCGATGCACTGTTGAGGGCGAGAAGCACCACGGCGACTTCAGAAGCTGACCTGGACAGCGCAAGGTCGGACAACCACGACGGGCTGGCGTAAGGAGAGTTGACCCCGCAGAGAATCTCCAGCAGCCGTCCTGAGAAACCGGTTGGCCGCCGCCCAGTCGCACAGTAGAAGACCACTTCGCTCAGCTTGGCCAACCCGCTTCTCACAAGTTCACCGATGACCGCGGCGATGCTCTCTGGACTTCCTACGAGAGCCGCAGTCTCCAGGAGAGCCTCCGCGTCCAGCGAGCTACTCTCCAGGCACTCGATGAAAGCCCTCGTTGAGCATCTGGAAGAGCACAGCGTACGCAGCAAGGCTGTGGTGGCCTCACCATAGTTCTCCCTGGAATGCAGGTCGTGGACGATGAGAGCCAAGTCGGCGACGTCGCGCGTCGCGAGCGCATGCTGCAGCAGCGCGTCCGCTTCACAGAGACGACCGGTAGCTCTCAAGCCATGGAGCACCCCAAGAAGAACCCACACATCGCGTTTGCCTGCTTGGCGCAACACGCTGCTGCTTTCGGAGCGGAGCTCACGTGCAGACAAAGCGTCGGCCAGGGCAGCCACATCGTGAGCAGGGCGCTGGGTGCCCGCCGTGCTCACCAACTGCAGCGCACTGCGCTCCCTTCCGGCGTGCCGCAACGACAGGCTCAGGTCGACGAGTTCTTGTACAGGACGCTGTACAGCCGCAGGCGTCAAAGCTGCCTCTGCTACAGCCGACATCTCCCCTGGGAGCCAGGTAACAAGAGCCACCACGTCAGCCACGGGCCGTACCACGGCCACCGCTCCGAGCAGGCTCGTGGCGTGCTCCGTGAGGGCGCAATGGTGCAGCAGGCTGGCCAAGTGAGCCAGATCCCGGGTCTGATAGAGCTCCACCGCAGAGCGAAGAGTCGTCACCACACAGGTGTCCAGCCCGAGGCGGTGCAGCTCTGCCGTCAGCCTTCCTATGTCTTCCACCGACCGTGCCATCAGCAGCGTCGGCAGGGTCGTCTGTGCGTGAGTATGTAGGCCAGCTGCCTGTAGCGCCTCCAGGAGAGCTGCCACCTCGACGATATTGCGCGTACGGCTGACCGAGGTCACCAATTCGCTGGCCATTGCCCGCTGAGTGCGCAGTTCCAAGTCGCCGACAACGGAGACGAGTTCCGGAACAGAGGCTGTCTGGTCGGCGGCTTCCAGCGCTTCGAGAAGCGATGACGCCTTGAGACTGCCCTGAGCTGTTTCCGCCAGAGCCTCAAGCTGAGCCTCCAACCGATGGCACTCCTCCTCGGCTGCGATCAGCTCTGCCCGAGTGACTGCCAGCGACTCCTTCAGATATATGACCTGCTGATTGAGATCTACGCAGTCAGTCCCAAGCTGCTTGTACTCCGCCTGCCACTGCGCAAGCTCAGCCTGGTGCACCAGATGCTGCTCGTCGAACTGCCGCTCCAGCTGGCGGCTACGGTTCCAGGCGTCTTGCAGCTTCCCCTCGCGGTCGTGCAAGGCTTCTTCGAGTGCTCGTTGCCGAGTCTTGATCCTGCGTGTTTCTTCGTCTGCTGCCTCCAGTTTGTCCTGGAGGGCCTGCACTTCACCGCAGTGCTGGTTGCTTGCCGCCGCCGCCCGATGCTGTTCTCGCAGATGAGCTTCGGCTTCCGGTGTCAGCGGCCCAACGCTTTCTGCAACGTCGCCCATCAGGGTCGCAACGAAGTTCCAAGGCGGCACTCGCTCATTCAGATAGCGGCTGACCGTGCTCGGGTCCAGGTGCCTACGAGTCGCGTACCGGCGGACACTGACATTTAGCTTTGGCGTTGGCCCTTCGGGATCTTCGGGGGCTGCGTAGGGTGCGTCGGGTCCGGTTCCTCCGGCACGGCTGGATCACTGACCGAAGCGTCTGCTTGCGGGCGACTTCTCAAC